>DATAEI010000051.1:0-15310 GCA_036258075.1 Gaiellales bacterium | reverse complement strand
TGCGGTCGTAGAGCTCGGGCACCGTCGCCTCAGCGTTGTAGGTGTCGGCAGGCGGGAAGTGGGTGAGCACCTCGCTGCCGTCGAGGCCCTGCCAGGTGAACGTGTGGCTCTCGGGGGACGTGAAGCGGTTCCAGGAGAGCTTCTGGGTGAGGAAGCGCGAGATCCCGGCCTCGCGCATGAGCTGCGGCAGCTGGCCGTTGTAGCCGAACGCATCCGGGCTCCAGAACTCGGTGCAGCGCCGCCCGAACGCCTCCGCGAAGAACCGCTGGCCGTGCAGGAACTGGCGCACGAGCGACTCGCCCGACGGCAGGTTGCAGTCGGGCTCGATCCAGGTGCCGCCGACCGGGACCCAGCGCCCCGCCTCGGCGTGCCGGCGGATGCGGTCGTAGAGCTCGGGCACGCGGGTGCGGATCCAGTCGTACTGCTGAGCCTGCGAGCACGCAAACCGGAACTCCGGGTAGCGCTCCATGTAGGCCGTCTGCGAGCTGAACGTGCGCACCATCTTCCGCTGCGTCTCGGCGAGCGGCCACAGCCAGGCCGTGTCGATGTGGGCGTGGCCGATCGCGGAGATCTCGTGGACGTGCGAGCCGTTGCGGTTTGCGAGCAGGCGCTTCAGGATCGCCTCGGCCTCGTCCCACGTCGAGCGGTCGTCCTCGACCCAGACGTTGCAGAAGCGGTTGAGCTCGGACAGGAGCTCGCCGGCCCACGACTCGTCGAGCCCGTTTCCGGCATCCGCCTCGAGCCGCCGCAGGACGTCGAAGTCGTGATGGAGGTCCCACGCGCGGCGGTCGAACCGGGCGATCGCGCAACGATCGAGCACGACCGGCTCGAGCGACTCGTAGGGCCGCGGCAGCTCCCCGAACTTGCCGTTGCACGCCAGCTCGACGCGGAGGTCGAGGCGCTCGCCGCCGGTCGCAGGGTCGAGCACCGGCGCGTCGACCCGGGCGCCCTCCGGGCTCGAGTTCAGGCCCTGCACCGGCCGGCCGTCCATCCAGAGCGTCGCCTCGCTGTGGCTCACCCACAGGAGGTCGACCCGCTCGCCCGCCCACTCGGGCGGCACCGTCGCCTCGACCCTGAACCAGTAGGTCGCCCACAGCGGGCCGAACCGGTCGCCGAGCGCGGCGTCGCGGTAGTCGAGCCGCTCGGCGTCGTCGTGCGAGATGCGCTCGACGGGGCCGGCGACCATGAGCGAATCGGGCGTGCCGGTGTCGGCGCGGATCAGGGCGCGGATCCGGTCGCCCACCTGGGCGATCCTCGCGCGCGTGTACCTGGGGTGGCGCTGCACGGCCCGCAACACTAGAGGCACCGGGCGGTGCGGCGGTCACGCCGGGCGCGGGGAGGGTCATACGGCCGTTACGAACACCGCCCATTGTCGTCACAGTCGAACGACCAATGTCGGTGCCGACCGACGCTCTCCGACCCGAAGCAGGCACGTGTTTGCGCCCGGCCCGACCGTGGTAGCGCCGGGGGATGTCCGACCTGCGCCCGCTCTTCACCGTCTGGGGCACGTGGCTCGTGCTCATGGCGGGCGCCAACGTGGCCGCGCCGCTCTATGCGGTGTACGCCGACAGGTTCGGGTTCTCGAGCCTCGTCCTGACGGCGATCTTCACGACGTACGCGGTCACGCTCGTGCCGACGTTGCTCGTGTTCGGGCGCGTATCCGACCGGTTCGGGCGACGGCCGGTGATCGCGGCGGGGATGGCGGCCGGCGTGGCCGGGCTCCTGGTCTTCACTGCGGCGCAGGGTACGGCGTGGCTCTTCGTCGCGCGCGGTCTCCAGGGCCTCGCGGTGGGGACCGTGAGCGGCGCCGCGACGGCGGCGCTCGTGGAGTTCGAGCCCGACGCCGGGTCGGCCCGGCCGGCCCTGCTCGCCGGCCTCGCCCAGGCCGCCGGCAGCGCGCTCGGCCCGCTCGTCTGCGGCCCGGTGGCCCAGTGGGCGCCCGATCCGCTGCGCGCCTCATACGCCGTCCTTCTGGTGGCGAACGTCGCGGGCGGGCTCCTGATGCTCATGCTCCCCGAGCCGGCGGGCGCCGACCGGGAGCCGTGGAGGATCCAGCGCCCCCGTGTGCCCGCGGGCATCCGCCGCGACTTCGCGCGCGTTAGCCTGACCGCGGCGACCGTCTGGGCGAGCGTCGCGCTGTGCCTCTCGATCGTTCCCTCCTACGCCGCCGACCTGCTCAACACCCGAAACCTCGCGCTCCTGGGCACGGTGTCCGCACTGGCGCTCGGTGCGTCGTGCGCAGCCCAGCTCCTCGCCCGGCACCGCCGCGGCGACCCGCGCACCGCCCAGTCGGCCGGGCTCGTGGTCCTCGCCGCGGGCCTCCTCGGCCTGGCGGCCGCCTCCGACCTGCACTCGCTGGCCGTCCTCCTCCTCGGCGCCGTCGCCGTCGGCGCGGGCCACGGCGTCGCGTTCCTGAACGCGCAGGACGAGCTCAACCGGATCGCGCCGCCCGAGCACCGCGGCGAGGTCACCGCGGCCTTCATCAGCTGCATCTACGCGCTGGTCGGCGGCGCGGTGCTCACGAGCGGCCTGCTCGACGTGCGCGTCTCGCTCACCATCGCGGTCAGCCTGGTTGCGGTCGTGCTCGCGGCCACCGCGCTCCTCGGCGCGGGCTGGCAGGTCAGAGCTCGACCCGCACGAGGGCGCGCGCGCCCAGCCAGCACGTGATCGCGGCGACCGCGGCCAGGATCACCACCGCCGGCCCCGGGCCGACGACGGGAGCGGCCGCTTCGGGCAGCCGTTCGGCCACGAGCGCGCGGCCATACGCGGCGATCGAGAGCTTCGACGCCGACGCCGCGAACGTCGCGATCGAGCCCTCCCAGAGCAGGATGTAGAGAACGCCGATCACGATCGGACGGCGCGTCCGCAGCGAGAGCCAGCCTGCGACCCCGCAGTACGCAAGCGTCGCGAGCGCGACGCCGGCGGCCGGCCACAGGATCGACGAGGCGTCGACGCCGCCCTTCAGGATGAGAAGCGCGGAGGCGACGACGCTCGGAAGGAGGAGGACCAGCGTCGCCGTCCACGCCGCCGCGACCTTGGTCACGATCAGCCCGAGCCGCGACTGCGGTGTGGCGAGGAGGTAGTAGATCGTGCCGTCGTCGCGCTCGTCGCCGAGTGCGCTCACGCCGATCACGAGCGCCACGACGGCAGCGATCGTGGGCACGAACAGCTCCTGCATCATGTGCGAGTAGAACCGGAAGTGGTGGGCGCCCTGCTTGGCGGCCACCGCGTACACGAACGCCACCAGCACCGGCGCGAGCGCCAGAAGCAGGAGCAGGATCGTGCGCCGCTGGAGCAGGAGCGCCCTGAGCGTCAGCCGGTAGACGGGGCCGATGATCACCGCCCCGCCCCCCGGGCCCGGTCGTGGAGGTACGTGTAGACGCTCTCGAGGTCGTCGCCGACGGGCTCGATCCGGCGGATGAGGGTGTCGGTGCGCCGCGCCAGCGCCGGCAGGACGCGGCTGAACCGCTCGACGTCGCCGGTCTCGAACTCGACAGTCCCGTCGTCGAACCGGACCGCGTCGACCGCCCCGTCGTCGACGAGCGCGCCGGCCAGGGGGCGGCCGTCGCCTCCGGCCGCCACCCGGATCGTCCGGGGCCGCTCGCTGATCAGCCGGCGGATGGCGCTGGTCTGGCCCTCGGCGACCAGATGGCCGTTCACGAGCACGAGCACCTGCGGCGCCATCCGCTCCACCTCGTGCAGGACGTGCGACGAGACGATCACCGTCCGGCCCTCGTCCCCGAGCCGATGCAGGACCTCGATGATCTCCCGCCGCTGGGCGGGGTCGAGGCCGTTCAGCGGCTCGTCGAGGAGCAGCAGGTCGGGGTCGTGCGCGAGCGCCTGCGCGAGCTTCACCCGCTGGCGCATGCCGTGTGAGAAGCCGCCGACCTTGCGGCCGGCGACGTCGGCGAGGCCGACCGTCTCGAGTGCGCCTGCCGCTGCCGCTGCGGGATCGGCGACGCGATGCAGGCGCGCGCACAGTCCGACGATCTCGGTCGCGGTCAGAAACGGCCATGGCGGGCTCTGGTCGGGAACGACGCCGACCCGCTCGTAGACCGCCGGGTTCTGGCGCGGCTCGACACCGAAGATGCGCACCGCCCCGCTGCTCGGAGAGGTGAAGCCCGCGCACAGCTTGAGCGTCGTCGACTTCCCGGCCCCGTTGTGGCCGAGCAGGCCGGTCACGCCAGGGCCGACCGCGAACGAGACGTCGGCGACGGCGACCGTGTCGCCGTACCAGCGCGAGACGCCCGCGAACTCGATGGCCGGGACGTCGGTCACGACTCGTCGCCCCGGAACCGCCAGACGAGCACGAGCGCCGAGACGGTGATCAGCGCGAGCCAGGAGATGACCCACGCGGTGTTCGACGGATTGCCGGGGTCGGGTGTGACCGGGTAGAGGCTCTCGGCGACGTGGATCGGGACGGCGGCGAACGCCATCAGGCGCAGGTTCTCGCCGTGCTCGATGTTGTTGGAGAGGATGCCGCCCACGATCGTCGGCACGATCAGGAAGCCCAGGTACCCCCCGATCGCGAAGGCCCGGCGGCCGGTCAGCGACGCGATCGCGAGGCCGACGAATGCGAAGTACAGCGCCATGGCGGTGCCGGCGGCAAGGATCCGGGGGATGTCGTGGGTGTGCCCCTGGACGTAGCCGAGCGGATGGGTCGCAAAGAGCACGTTCCCGGCGTAGAGGATCGCCGGCGGAAGGACGGTGACGAGCATCAGCGGCAGCAGGGCCGCGAGCACCTTGCCCACGACGTAGTCGGTGCGGCTGATCGCGGTCGCGAAGTAGAGGGCGAGCGTCCCGTCGCGGCGGTCAGGGCACAGGAGCTCGGGCGTGACGACGACGGCGAACACCAGGATGACGAGGCCGACGATCCCTGCGTAGTCGCTGTAGGGCAGCACGGTGGCGAGGTTGTCGCTGATGCTCGACGCGAAGAGCGCGCGCAGGCCGAGCACGATCAGCACCGGGAAGAAGGCGATCAGGGTGAGGGCGATCGGGATGACCTTCGCCTTCCAGCCGCGCTTGGCGCCGAGCGCGCGAAGCGCGCTCCAGCGCGTCATCGACCAGAGCGCCGCCAGCCGGCCGCTGCGCGGGCCGTCGTAGCGGTGAAAGCGGACGTCGTGGACCTTCCCCTCGATCACGTCAGGTCTCCGATCAGGGCGTCCTCGAGCGTCGGGCCGGCCGGACGCAGCTCGTGCAGCCCGGTGCCGGTGTCCGCGGCGGCGTCGCGCACGGCCCGCAGCATCGAGTCGGCATCCGGGCCGGAGACGAGGACATGGTCGTCACGCACCGCGGCCGAGATGCCGGCCGCCTGGAGGTGCGCGGCGAACGCGGCCGCGTCGCCCGAGACGACAACACGCGCCTCGCGCTCGCTCGTGGCGGCTGCGTCGGCGAGCGTGCGGGTCGCGGCGAGCCGGCCCTGGCGGAGGACGACCACCGCGTCGCACGTGCGCACGACGTCCTCCAGGACGTGCGACGACATGATGACCGCGATGCCGAGCTCCGCAGACAGTCGCCGGACGAGCGTCAGCATCTCCTCGCGTCCGGACGGGTCGAGCCCGTTCGTCGGCTCGTCGAGGATGACCATGCTCGGCGAGTGCACGATCGCCTGGGCCAGGTTCGTGCGCTGGCGCATGCCGATCGAGAACGTGCGGATGAGCCGTGAGCGTTCCTCCTCGAGCCCCACCTGGAAGAGCACCTCCGAGGCCCTGAGGACGGCGATCCTGCGCGGCAGCCCGCGCAGCTCGCCCATGTGCACGATGAAGTCGCGCGCCGTCATGCCCAGCGGCAGGCACATGTTCTCGGGCATGTAGCCGAGGCTGCGGCGGATCTCACGCGCCTGGTGCGCGGCGTCCATCCCGAGCACCTTCACCTTGCCCGCGTCGGGCTTCACGAGGCCGAGCATCGCCTTCATGAAGGTCGACTTGCCGGCGCCGTTCGCGCCGAGGAGGCCGAGCGCCGGGCTGGTCACGGTGGCCGTGACGCCGTCCAGCGCAGTCACGTGGCCGAACCGCTTCGTCACGCCCGCTGCGTCGATCAGCGGCTGCTCGGAGGCCGTCACCGCTCCATGGTAGGCGGGCGAGGCAGGAAGAAGGTTGATACCCGCGCCGCCAGGCCGGCGCTTAGGATGAGCGCGCGCCATGACCGAGAACGCCGTCACCCGAGCCATCGCCGAGCGCGGCGCAGCCGTCGGCTGCATGCTCTTCGAGTTCGACACGCCCCGCGTGATGCGGATCCTGGCCGCCGCCGGCGTCGACTTCGCGCTCTTCGACCTCGAGCACACCGCCTGGGACGCCGAGTCGCTCCGGCGGACGCTTGCGGCCGGGCGGGCGACGGGCATCCACACCGTCACGAGGGTCGTGCGCGCCCAGTATCCGCTGGTCGCGACCGCACTCGACGCCGGCTCGCGCGGCGTCATGGCGCCGATGGTCGAATCCGCGGACGAGGCCCGGATCCTGGTCGAGTCGTCCAGGTACCCGCCGCTGGGCAAGCGCGGATTCGGCGTCATCATGTCGGACGAGCTGGAGGGCGGTCCGGCCGCCGCGGCCGACCGCGCCAACCGCGACACGTTCGTCATCGCCCAGATCGAGTCGGCGGCCGGCATCGAGCACGCGGACGAGATCCTGTCTGTGCCGGGCGTGGACGCGGCGTGGGTGGGGCAGTTCGACCTCTCGCTCTCGCTCGGCTGCCCCGGCGATGTCGAGCATCCCCGCTACGTGGAGGCGGTCGACCACCTGCTCGGCGCATGTCGCCGGAACCAGAAGCCGCTCGGCCAGCTCGTCGCCTCGGCCGAGGCCGGCGCGACGGCGGCCGCCCATGGCTTTCAGCTGCTCGCGTTCGCGGACGTGTGGGTCTTCGAAAGCGCGCTCCGCGCCGGCGTCGCCGCGCTGCGGCCAGGCTGACGAAACACCGGCTCAGCCGGTGTGGCCGCGGATCCAGTGGGCCAGATTGTGCGCATGGGCAGCCGGCGTCGGCCCGGCGGGCGTCCGCACCGGGCGCGGCGGGCTCGGTGACGAGCCGCCTCCGAGCGTCCCGGCGGCCAGCACGGCAACCGCCGCGAGCACGAGCACGAGCACGCCCGCGGCCACCGCGGCCCGCCCCGGCCGGCGGCGCCGCCGCGCGCGGAACGTGCGCTGAGCCGGTCGCGCGCTGACCGCCGTGGCCGCCTTCGCCGGATCTGACGGCAGCACGGCCGTCGGTCCGGGCTCGAGCCGCCGCGCCAGCACCTCGGCCGTCGGCCGGGCCTGCGGCGGACGCTCGAGGCACGCCAGCACGGCCGCGTCCATCTCGGCCGGGATGTCACTCCGCAGCGCCCGCGGGGGCATGACGGCCTTCGTGCGCTTCGCGGCGATGAGCTCCGGCAGGGAGTCGCCCGGGTGGGGCGGGCGGCCGGTGAGGAGCTCGTACATGACGACGCCGAGCGCGTAGACGTCGGCGGCGGTCGTCACGGCGCGGCCGTCCGTCTGCTCGGGCGCCAGGTAGCGGGCGGTTCCGACGATGCTCCCGGTCAGCGTGAGTCGCGTCTGGTCGAGGGCGTGCGCGATCCCGAAGTCGGCGATCTTTACGACCGAGCCCCGCGTGACGAGCAGGTTCTGCGGCTTGATGTCGCGGTGCACCAGGCCGGCGGCGTGCGCGTGGGCGAGGCCGGCGCAGCACTGGCGGGCGATCTCGGCCACCCGCTCCGGCGCCAGCCGCCGCTCACGCCGAAGGACATCGGCCAGCGTCTCGCCCTCGACGTACTCCATCACGATGAACGGGCGGCCGTCCTCCTCGCCAATATCGAAGACCTGCACGATGTTCGGGTGGCTGAGCCGGGCTGCGCTCTGCGCCTCGCGCGCGAACCGGGCGCGGAAGGCGCCGTCCTCCGTCCCGTGATCGGTGAGCACCTTGACCGCCACCGGGCGGCGGAGCTCGGTGTCGTACGCGAGGTGCACCACCGCCATCCCGCCCCGCCCGAGCGTGCCGTCGATGCGGAACCGGCCGAGTGCCGCGGGGGCGCTAATCCTTGCCTCCGTCGCCGTGGTCGTGGCCCGGCTTGTGATCGTGGCCGTGCGTCTTCTTGGGCTTGCCCTTGTCCGCGTGCGCTGGGGGCCCGGGCGGCGGGGGCGCCGGCGTGCAGGCGATCTCGCCGGCGAGCGCCGCCACGGAGCGCGAGAGCGGCGCGCGCAGCTCCGCCGGCACCTGTCCGGCGGCGACGGCGTCCGCGACCGACTGACGCAGGCTCGCAGCCTGCGCGGCCGCGCCGCAGTCATCTCCGCGCGCCAGGCCGGCCTCGACGGCGTCCGCCTGGGCGGCGAGCTCGGCCCCGAGCGCATGCGGGAGCCGCGGCGGCGGCGCCGTCAACCCGCCTCCACCGCACCCGGACGCCGCGATCACCGCGAGCGCAAGGGCCACGCTTCGCATGCCTCGGTGAATGCCCCATACCTCCGCCTCCGACTCCCCGGAGGGTAGCCGGTGCGGCAGGTCAGGCGGCGTGCCGGGCCGCGCGCTCCGGATCCGGGACGACCATCACCGGGCAGTGGGCGTGCTGGACGACGTGCGCCGTGACGCTCCCGAGGAGCGCGGCGGCCAGCGGGCCGTGCCCGCGCGATCCCATGATGATCATGTCCGCGTGCTGCTCCTCTGCGACCTTGCAGATCGCGACCGCCGGATCACCGGCGACGAGATGCACCTCCGCCGTGACGCCGAGCTCGGCGGCATGCGCCTGCGTCCCGTCGAGGATCTCCCGCATGGCGTCGCGGGTGGCGTAGAACGCGTCCTCGGACATGTAGGTCGGTGCGCCGAGCGTGCCGTTGACCGGCGTCGACCACGCGCCGACGAGCTCGACCGTCGCCTGCGACGAGCGGGCCTCCTCGAGCGCGCGCTCGACGGCCGCGCGGGCGGACGCCGATCCGTCTGTGGCTACGACGATGGTGGACATGGCTCCTCCTCCGCCTCACCCGCGCCGGCGGCGCGCAAGGTGCTGCACGAACGCGTCGGACGCGGGGTAGTAGATGCTCTTGTGGCCGTCGTCCTCCCACCGCACGAGGTACGGAGGGCTGCCGCCGGGGCCTCTCACCTCGAGGATCTCGGCGTCGCGCTGGGGCTCACCCTCGTGGTGGCCCTGGATGACGAGCCGGTCGCCGACGCGGGCCTTGTAGCGGTCGGACTGCGGTTGCCGGATAGTGCTCATGAAGAAATCATGGCCTTACGAGCCCGCTCCGGCATCGGGGCCGATACGGAGCCTCGATGCGGCGAAGTACGGTCCGCCGGGCGGACGCGACCGAGCGCAGCGGTGGCCGCCGCCGGCCGGGGCCGCCGCGTCGGGGATTCCGCCGAACGCCGATAGGGGCCTGCACCGATGCTGGAGAGGGCACCGCGGCATAGGTTTAGGCTGTGATGGGGTCCCGCCACATCCGCCCGACAGGGCATCCGCTGCACCGCGAAGACGTGGTGGCGCCGGCCCGCGACGTCGTCGCGGCCCGGCCGGCGGCGCCGGTCTTCGACCTGAGCGGGATCGAGGGCTACCGGGTCGACGGGCCCGACGGCCGCGTGGGGCTCGTGACCGACGTGACGGCGAGCCGGCCCGACGGGCCGCTCGACACCGTCCACGTGGTCACCGGCCTCTTCGTCGTCAGGGTCACGCCGATCGCCGAGAGCGAGATCCTCGAGGTCGACCCCGACCGCCGCCGCCTCTTCGTCCGCTCCATGCTGCGCCCGCAACGCCCCTTGAACGTGGCCAGGATGATGCGGCGGCCCTTCGCCTCGCCGCGCGCCCACTGAGCTACTGATAGCGCAGCGCCTCGGCCGGGTACACCTTGGCGGCGCGCACGGCCGGCAGGTACGTCGTGCCCAGGGCCACCGCGTAGACGAGGACGAAGATCAGACCCATGAGGAGCCAGGGCGGGTCGAAGCTCAGGTTCTCCCAGCTCGGCTGCCGTTGCGAGTTGTGGATGACGTTGAACGAGACCGCCAGGCCGAGCGCCGTCCCGAGCACGATCGAGGTGAGCGCGATGAACGACGACTCGAGCAGGAAGCTGGTCTGCACCATCCTGCGCCGGTAGCCGATCGCGCGCAGGACGCCGATCTGCTGGCGCCGCTCGACCACCGAGCGGGCCGTGATGACGCCGAGCGCGGTCACCCCCACGATCAGCCCGAGGCCCATGAAGCCCATGATGAGGCGGTCGAAGGTGAGCGATCCGGACACGGCGTCGGCCAGGAGCGCGGAGAGGGCGTCGGCCTGCATGCCGTTGGCGAGGAATGCCGACTCGAGCTGCTTGGCGAACCGCCCGGCGTCGACGCCCGGCCGCAGCGAGAACAGATACACGGTCGGCTGCGCGCGATCCGGGAACGCCGCGGAGAGCGTGGCCTGCGAGGTGGCGATCCCCGCCATCTCGAGCGGTGCGGTCTCCGAGAGGACGCCGATCACGGTCAGCCGCACGTGCGCCCCGGTCTGGGGGTCGCGCACGTCGACCGGCACCGGCGTGAAGTGCTTGTCCTCGAGATAGAAGCCGCGCAGCTGGAACGCCTGGGGCGCACCGAAGTTGAAGTTCGAGCGCCGCTTCACGACCGACGCGTCGATGACCGCCAGCCCCTGGCGCCGGTTCAGCGCGTCCCACACCGCGGCGTCGGAGCCGTAGCCGTTCGCCCGGGCGGCGAGCCCGTAGGTGGTGTGGGTGAGAAACGCGGGGTCGAGGCCACGGACGACGTAGTCCTCCGCGCGGCCCGGCGAGCCGTCCTGGTGCGCCTTCACCGGCAGGAACGACTGGGCCGACACGACCCTGACGCCGGACGCGTCGATGCCGTGCGCTGTGCGCAGCGCGGCGGGCATATTCGGGATCGAGCCCGTTGGCGAGACGGTCGCCCGGACGTCGAAGCCGCCGCCGTACGTGTGCATGTCGTTCAGGCCGTTCACAAACGACGTCGTGGTGGTCGCGCCGACGACCATCGTGAACACGACGAGCGTGAACATCGCGAGCGTCACGCCGGTGCGGAACCGGTTGCGCAGCGGGTACGCCATCGACATGCGGAGCACCGGCGCCAGGCCGCGAAACCGGCCGAGCGACCACGAGAGCCCGCCCAGCAGCAGGTCGGCGTTGTACATGATCGTCCAGCTCGCGCCGACCACGATCATGAGCCCTCCGAGGATGAAGATCGAGAAATCGGTCGAGAGGTCGCCGAGGATCCACTGGTCGATCGGCAGCACGAACCAGACGACGAGGCCGAGGCCGGCCGCGGTGCGGGCCACTCGCTCACGCACGCCCAGTCGCTCGCTCACCGGGACGAGACCGAGGAGCACCAGCGAGACCCCGAACCCCAGCGTGATCGCGTTCCGGGCACTCACGCCCGACGCGATCAGGAGGGCGCCGAGGATCAGCACCACCGTGCCGATCAGCCAGTGCCGCCGGCGGCCGCGCTGGGCGGGCGGCTCCGGCAGGTTGCGGATCGCGGTGACGATGTTCATCCGGCTCACGCGCCACGCCGACGCACCCACGACGATGAACGTGAGCAGGACGCCGAGCGAATAGGCGACGACCATCGTCCGCGGCGTCACGGAGTAGCTGACGTGGAAGGCGCTCGTGCCGGCGAACGCGCCGGCCATGATCAGCACCATCGCGTAGGCGACGGCGATCCCGACGAGCGCTCCGACCGCCGCGGCGAGCAGGTCGTAGGCGACGCCCTCGAACAGGAACATCTGCACGAGGTTGCGCTGCCGCGTCCCGACGGCCCGGGCGATGCCGAGCTCGCCGCGCCGCTCCGCCGCCAGCATGATGAAGATGAGGAAGATGAGCAGGATGCCGGCCGCGATCGAGAACGATCCGAACGTGGTGAAGAGCGAGACGAAGGCGGCGCCCATCGCGTCGGCCGTGTCGAGCGCGTCGCGCTTGGTCGGGTTCGTCTGGAGCCCGAGCGGCTCGACGGCCGGCCGCAGGAGCGCGATGACCCGGCCGGTGGCGGCGACGCCGGACGTCGCCCCGCCGTGGTTCGACACGAGCACGTACTTGATCCGTCCGGGCTGGCCGAGCAGCTCCTGCGCGGCGGCGAGCGGCATCAGCACCGCTGCGCCGTCGCTGCCGGCCCCGTCGAAGCTGACGACGGCCTTCACCCGCACCTCGGCCGCCGACCGGCCTGCGAAGACGCGCAGCGTGTCACCCGCCGACGCACCGAGCTTGTCGGCACCGTCGCGGTTCAGGTAGATCCAGCCCGGCGCGAGCGCCGAGAGCGAGACCGCCCGGCCGTCGAGAGCGGTGATCGCGCCGAACCCGCGGAGGGCCGCGCCGTCGCTGGCGAAGAGCGTGACCTGCGGCTCGTTGCGGCGCGCCGCCGGGTTCTGCGCGGCGACCGGCTCGATGATGGCCGGCGCGACGCCGTCGACGAGATCCGAGCCGGCCACGGCGCGCTTCACCGCGGCGTAGTCGGCCTGCGGGAAGTACCTGACTCCCGTGGCGGCGCCACTCTGGGCCTCGACGTTCGCGGTGGCGCCCCGGGCCGACACGAGCTCGTCGGTCTGGCCGAGCGCCGACACCGCCGAGGAGCGGATCGTCTGCGTCATCGTGTCGCCCGTCGCGAGGGCCGCCGCGATGATGGCGGTGCCGAGCATCAGGCCGACGATGATGAGGGCGCTTCGGCCTGGGCGGCGCTCGGCGTTGCGGATCCCCAGCCGCAGGAACACGCGGTTTCGGACCGCCACCACTGCCACCGACGCGAGCGCCGCGGCGAGCATGGCCACCAGGACGACCGCCAGGATGCCCATCGGGATGCCGAAGAGTGTGCGCATGACGGCTACCCGATCGCGACCGCCGGCGCGTCCGCGAGGACGACGTCATACATCTCGCGCCCCGGCGGCGAGCGGTAGAGGGTGACGAACTTCCCGACCTGCTCGGCGTAGAAGCTGCGGCTGCCGGCGATGCCGGCGTCGGCCGCCTCCTCGCTCTCCCAGAACGTCAGCGCCAGCACCTTGCCCTCGTCGGACAGAAGCACGTAGACGCCCTCATAGCCGTCCTGCTCGCGCAGTGCGGGAACGACCGAGTCGCGGAACAGTTCCACCGCGTGGTCGACGCTCATCCGGACGGAATCGATCTCCGCCAGTGTCACACGGGCGATCATCTCGCCACCTCCAGGAACTCCTCGTCGACGATCTGCCCGTCGACCATGCGAACGATGCGGTCGGTCGACCGGCCGACCGAGATGTCGTGCGTCACGATCAGGAACGTCAGCCCGCGCGACCGGTTCAGGTCGCGCATGAGCGCGACGATCTCCTGCGCGTTCTCGCTGTCGAGGTCGCCGGTCGGTTCGTCGGCCCACACGATGGCCGGGTCGTTCACGAGCGCGCGGGCGATCGTCACCCGCTGGCGCTGTCCTCCGGAGAGCTCCTCCGGGACGTGGGCCGCCCTGGCCTCGAGGCCGACCATCTCGAGCGCGGCGAGCGCCCGGCGGCGGGCCTCCCGGGCCGGCGTGTGGCTCACGAGCAGCGGCAGCTCGACGTTCTCGACCGCGCTCAGCACCGGCATCAGGTTGTAGAACTGGAACACGAATCCCATGCGCTGGGCCCGGTAGTCGGTGCGCTCGTCGTCGGACATCGAGGCGAGCGAGACCCCCTCGATCAGGACGTCGCCGCCGTCGATGGCGTCGAGCCCCGAGAGGCAGTTGAGCAGCGTGGTCTTGCCGGAGCCGCTCGGGCCCATGATCGCGACCATCTCGCCGCGATTGACCGCGAAGCTCACGTCGCGGAGCGCCTGCACCTGGAGCTCGCCCGTGTCGTAGCGCTTCTCGACCGAACGGGCCTGGACGATGGATGCGCCGTCCACTGCGGGAACGGCCTCGAACGCGGCCTCCACAGCCGGCCGGTCCTGGATGACGCGCGTCGCCATGTCGGGACTCCTTCCGTTCGTGACGGATCCAGTGTCCGTCCGCCCAGACGCATCCGCATCGGTGCCGACACGGAATCGTGGTTCGGTCAATTACGTGCCACACTCGGTGGACCGATGCGTACCGACGCCGACCTCTATCGCCGCGGGATGGCAACGCTCCTCGCCTCATGGGACGAGTACGCCCGGCCGGCGGCCGGGGCGTCGCTGCGACGGCTCCCCGGGGTGGCGGTGGGCGTGTTCCCGAAAGAGCCGGAGCGCGGGGTCTACAACAACGCCGTGCTCGAGCGCGGGCTCGCAGCGGCTGCGCGGGCGCGCGCGGTGGACGCCATGGAGGCCGCCTACGCCGCAGCCGGCATCGATACCTTCGCCGCGTGGGTGGACGAGACCGATGCGGCGGCAACCGACGACCTGGAACGGCGCGGCTACACGCTCTCCGAGACGACGCGGGCGATGGGGATGGAGCTCGATGCGATCGCGCTGCCGCGCCCGGAGGCCGACATCCGACGCTCGGACTGGACGGAGTACCTCGAGGTCGACGAGCTGCCGCCGGGCCTCCTGGCGGGCGTCGACCCGGATGCATTCCACGTCGCCGTGGGACGGCTCGACGGCGAGCGCGTCGCCGTGGGGATCGCGCTCGACCAGGACGGCGACTGCGGGATCTTCAACCTCGGCACGAAGGCGCGGGCACGCCGGCGCGGCATGGGCACGGCGGTGACGGCCGCCCTCGTCCACGACGCCCGCGATCGCGGCTGCGAGACGGCCAGCCTCCAGTCGACGCCGATGGCCGAGCGCGTGTACACCGCGGTCGGCTTCCGCGACTTGGGCCGCATCCTCGAATACACCCCACCGGCGAACCGCTGGGCGAACAACGCGGGCGAGGGGGTTTCCCCGACGCCAAGCACCTGACCCGGCCGTATCGTGGGAGACATGCCCGTGACCCAAATCGCCACCAGGCCCCGCTGGGCAATCGCATGGGCCATGGCTGCCGTCCTGGGTGCGGCCGGCATCGTCTTCATCACCTCATACGACGGCCGCTCCAAGACCCAACGGGTGTCGGACTGCCTCGTCGCAGCCGGGTTCGACATTCAGGTCTACCACGACGACGGCAAGGAACCGATCGGCGGCGACGAAGGCCTCCTGGGCCCGCTGGGCGACTACCAGGCGCGGCCTCCGTCTGACGCCATCACCGTCACGCGACGGTATGGCCGTGTCCTCGCAACCATCACCGTGCTGGGCGACGTTGCCCGCTACGCGCGTGATGAGACCGGCACCAAGCGCTCACGCCTCATCGAGGGCTGCGTGGGCTCGAACGCAACATAGGCACCACACGGGTACGGATTCATCACGCCCCATACGCCGGAGGCGACGGCGAAGACCGCGCTCTTCGCCGTCGCGCGGCAAACGCCCCGCGACCCTTAAGGAGGGGGCCCCACGGGGGAACCCTGGGTTCCCCATGTCAC
>DATAEI010000050.1:0-12994 GCA_036258075.1 Gaiellales bacterium | reverse complement strand
GCGTGGCAGAGCCGCGCGACCTCCTCGGCGCGCGGGCCGAAGAACGCCTCGTCGACGCCCGCGCGGCGGTCCGCGGCCGTCGCGGAGGAGCTCACGTCAGGCCCCGACGGGCGCCCGGGACGCCACCCCCACGAGCCAGTCGCGCACCGCGTCGACGCCCTCGCCCGTGCGGGCGCTGGCCAGGATGTGGGGCACGCCGGGGTGGACGGCCTCGAGGTTGGCCAGCAGGCGGTCGAGGTCGAAGTCGAGGTGGGGCATGAGGTCGATCTTGTTCACGATCACCAGCTCGCAGGCGCGGAACATCAGCGGGTACTTGAGCGGCTTGTCCTCGCCCTCGGTGACCGAGCAGACCATCGCCCGGGCGTCCTCGCCGACGCGGAACTCGGCCGGGCAGACCAGGTTGCCGACGTTCTCGATCACCAGCAGGTCGATCTCGTCGAGCGGCACCTCCGGCAGCGCGGAGCGCACCATGTTGGCGTCGAGGTGGCACTCGCCGCCGAAGCCCTGGTCCGTGTTGAGCTGGGTCACGGTCAGGTGAAGGCGCGAGAGCCGGTCGGCGTCGAAGCTCCCCGCCACGTCGCCCTCGAGCACGCCGACGCGCACCCCGGCGAGGCCGGGCAGCGCGCGCTCGAGCAGCGTCGTCTTGCCCGCCCCGGGGGCGCTCATCAGGTTCACGACGGCCACGCCGGCGCGATCGAAGTCGGCCCGGTTGGCCTTGGCGATCGTGTCGTTGGCGTCGAGCGCGCCCTCGACGATCCTCACGCGGGTGCGGTGCACGGCTGCTCCTCCCCGACCTCGATGGACTCGACCTCGAGCTCCTCGCCCCTCACCGCCGCGACGTCGCCGCCGGCGCACTCCGGGCACCGGAACGGCGGCTCCTGGATCTCCCACTCGTGCCCGCATCCGGCGCAGCGGAGGACAGCGGGGACGACCTCGATCTCGAGCCGTGCGCCCTCGCAGACGGACTCGCGCGCGACGATCCCGAAGCAGAACGCGAGCGAGTCCGGGACCACCTGCCGGAGACGGCCCACCCGGACGCGAACGCTCGTGACCGCGCTCCCGCCCGCGTGCCGCTCCACCGTCGCCACGATCGCGCCGGCGATCGAGAGCTCGTGCATCAGGCCGCGCGCAGCTCGTCGAGGGTATCCGCGACGAGCCCGACCGCCTGCTCCACGGCCGCCTCGACGGCGGGCGAGAGGCCGATGCCGAAGTCCTCGATCTCCGCCGGTTCACAGGCGACCACGATCACCTTGCCGGGCCACCCGTTCACGGACTTGACGAACCGCAGCACGGTCTGAGGATCCATGTCGTGCGGATCGATCATGTCGCCGTCCTCGATTCCGTCCTCGATCGACTCGGGATCGGCCTCCATCACGTAGAGCGTCCCGGGGTCGCCGCCCTGCCGGCTGATGTCCACGAGCACCAGCGCGTCGTAGCCGCGCATGAGCTCGTAGGCGAGGTCGAGGCCGCCGGTACCGAAGTCCGCCACCTCGACGCCCTGCGGAAGCTCGCGCTCCCGCAGGCGCTTGGCGACGGCGCCACCGAAGCCGTCGTCGCGGCGCCAGAGGTTGCCGACCGCCGCGACGAGGATGTTCCTGTGGCCGACCGTGGGTGGCATCTAGTCCTTCGCCCCGGGCGCGGCGTCGGTCGAGGTGTCCGGGTCCTCGTCGACGCCTCCTTCCTCGGGAACCGCATCGGACCGCTGCTCGTCCGGATCCTCCACGTCCGGATACCGCACCTCCCCGCGGGCGTCGGGCATCGACTTGGTCACGTCCTCGCCCGAGTCGGCGGCGGCGCCCTCGGCGCCCGTCTCGGTGCCGAGACCCTTGTCGCCCTCGTCACCGACGTCGGGGTCCGGGTTGTCCTTCCGCAACGCGGCCTTCTTCGACTCGCCCTGCTCGCTCATCTCGTCCCCCTGTCCTTTTCGCTGCCGTGAGTCCAGCTCGACCTCGCCCGCGTAGAAGAAATGGAAGCGGCCCGTCTCGCGCATCAGTTCCTGCCCCGGGTCGTCGTCGATCGTGACCCCGAGATGGACCCTGTCGTCGTAGTCGATGTAGATCCGCTCGAGCGTCGCCGTACGGCCGTCGAGCATCCGGTCGTATGTGTCGATCCGGCCCGCGAGCCGCAGCACCAGCCGGTCGCCGAGCCGGAAGGTCCGGCCGTCGATCGTCGTCTCAAGCTCGGTCGCCGGCGCTTCGCGCGGCCGCGGCGGCACGGGCGGCTGGTCGGCGGGCCGCATCAGGCCGTGCAGCCGGACGATGTCCTCGGGCGTCGAGGCGAGCGCGCGCTCGACCATCTCCCGCACGGCCGGATCCCCCGCCGCGATCTCCTCGCGCTCCGCGTCGGAGAGCGCGTGCACGTGGAGCAGGAGCGCCTCCTCGATCTCGGTCGCGTCGAAGAGGCTCCCGCGGCTCTCGGGCGCGAGCTGGGGGTGATCGGGCAGCACGATCGCGGCGCCGAGGATGACGGTGTCGTCGGGAGCCGCGAGCACGGGCCACGTGTTGACGTTGTCGCACAGCGGGGTCTCCAGTGGGGAGATGAACGTGCCGCCGCGGACGCGCAGCAGCGGGTGGGTCGAGATCAGGGAGTGCTCGAGCGCCTCGGCGCGGGTGCCGCCCGCGAACGGCGTCCGGTTGACGATCGTCAGCGCCACGCGGTGGAGGCCGGGCTCCACCGCCTCGACCTCCAGCGTGGCGTCGCCCCGCAGCGGCGGCAGGTCGATCCCGCCGACGCCGACGCGTCGCTCGACCGCCTGGTGTCGTTCGCCGCTCGCCTGCAGGAAGCGCACCTCGACGTCGATCCGCGGATCCTCGCCGCGGACGAGGCACTCCAGGCGGAGGTGATCGAACCCGTACTCGTATCCGGCCGGATAGACGATCCCGAAGGGCGTCGGAGTCGCGTTCTTGTGCGCTCCCGGCGTGTAGGGGTAGAGGGCGTAGCCCTCGTGGAGCAGGGAATCGACCAGCTCCTCGATCACTCCGCATCCCCGAGCAGCTCGGTCACGGCCGCGTCGAAGGTCGGGAGGCCGCGCTCGGCCTTTCGCAGCTGCAGCCGCCGCAACGTGTCGGCATGCACCCGGATCCAGCCGCCGCCCGGGTAGTGCCGGTCGATCATCCCGCGCCACGTCGCCACCGGCAGGCGGAACGCCGCCGAGACCCAGGGGACCATCACGACCTGCAGCCGGCCGTCCTCGCCGCGGTAGAAGATCCGGCCGCTGAAGTGGAAGCTGAGCGGGACCTCGCCGTCCGGTAGCGCGTAGAGGTACTTCGTCGCGGCCACCTCGAGGTCGTAGCTGCAGGGCACCGGGACGGTGCACTCGGTCGTGCCGGTGAAGGACGGGACAAGCACGTCGACCTGCGCCATGACGATGCTCGTCGTCGTGGCCGCCCAGCGTCCGGACTCCCCGAAGAGATCGACGAGCAGGGCACGCGTCTCGTCGTCGTGTGAGCGGAGCCCGGGATCGATGTGGATCAGGGTCGAGAGGGCGACCATGTACACCTCGCGACCGGTGGGCTCGCCCGCACGCAGCGTGAAGTGGAGCGTCGGTGCCGCGACGTTCAGGGCCGCGGCAGCGCCGACGACCTCGAGGTCCAGGACGGGCAGCGGCAGGACACGGGGTTCCTCGAGCTGCTCGGTCACCCGGCCTTCTCCCGCAGCTCCGCGAAGAAGCCCGCCACGGCGGTCTCGATCTGCGGCCCGCCCGAGATCCCCTGCCAGTTCACCCGCACCAGGCCGACGAGCCGGTAGCACTCGTCGATCGGGACGATCGCATGCTGCCGCGCGCCCCCCAGCCGGTTGACGACCACGGCCTCGACGTCGGTCTCGAGCCCTTCGAGCACGGCATTCGCGGCGACGAGCTCCTCCCAGGCGCCGAGGTCGAGCTCGCTCTCGGTGGTCCCGGCCGGGCTCGGGTACATGGCGACGACGCCGCCGACGGTGCTGCTGCGGAAGAAGAACACGAGCCCGATCGGGATCCGGAAGGACGCCCACAGCTCGTCCGGGAGCTCGAACCCCTCCAGCCAGGCCGTCCGCGAGCCGGCCGGCCGGTACGGCCCGTCGCCGGCGAAGAGCGCGCGGCAGGTCTCGCACGTGCAGACGATCCGCCGCTCCTCGACGTGGAGCATGTGGCGGTGGTCGGCCGGGATCGACACCGAGCAGAGGTCGCAGCGCTCCTCGGGCGCAGCCGCGGGCTCGTCGGGTCGCCGGTCCACCAGGTTCCGGTTGGCCAGGCGGCGCAGCTCACGGATCGCGCCGCCCTCGATCACGAGATCGCGACCCTGACGTGCCCCACGCCCTCGAGCAGCGGCACCGGCGCGAGCTGGAGATCCTCGCCCACCGCCCGACCGGCGAGCGGCAGCTCGAAGCGGCGCCGGCAACCGGCGCAGGTGAGCAGACCGCCGTCCAGCTCGGCGCGATGGAGCGGCGCCCCGCAGCCGGCGCAGGCGTTCCGGTAGGCGAGCAGCGTTCCGCCGACGTTCGCGACGAGGAGCGGGACGACGCCCACCTGGGCCTGCGTCAGCTCTCCGATCCCGAGCCCTGCGACGCCGGCCAGCTCCACCCATTTCGTCTGGACGCCCGGCTCCTGGGAAGGGGCGGTCGTCCCGGAGAGCGGGACCGGTTTCGCCCGCTTCGCCTCCACGACCCCTTGGACCTCGATCCCGTCGAGGTCCGGCGCGGCCTCATCGAGGGCATCCCTGATGGCGAGCTCCAGCGTCGACGCCGACGCAGGACAGCCGTCGCAGCTGCCGTGCAGGCGCAGGTGGGCGATCCCGCCCTCGAGACTGACGAGCTCGACGCCGCCGCCGTGCGACTCCATGTACGGCCGCACGCTCTCCAGCGCTGCCTGCACCCGTTCGGCGATCGGGACCGGGTAGAGGCCGTGGATCAGGAGCAGGGAGGCGACGACGCCGTCCTGCGCGAGGCCGTCCCGCACCTCGGGCGCCGCGTCGAGGGCGTGGACGATCCGCTCCAGCCCCTCGCCGTAGAGCTCGAGCATCGTGCCGACCAGCTCCTCGGCGATCCCGCGCGCCTCGTCGTCGTCGATCGACTCGAGGCGCGCGATCAGCTTCTGGAACCGCTCGACCGGAGGCGCCGGGGCGACCGCCATCTAGCAGCTCAGTCCCGTCGGCGTGTGCAGCACCTTCTTGACGCGGCCCTTGCCGAGGTACATGTGCACGCCGCACGGCAGGCAGGGGTCGAAGCTCCGCA
Source organism: Gaiellales bacterium (assembly GCA_036258075.1). Classification (GTDB taxonomy): domain Bacteria; phylum Actinomycetota; class Thermoleophilia; order Gaiellales; family JAICJC01; genus JAICJC01. The sequence continues at coordinate 7,786 of DATAEI010000050.1, read as the reverse complement.
CGGCCCGCATGATGTCGATCCCCTTGAAGTTCTCCGGCCCGTTCTCCTCGAAGATCGGCGTGTTCTGCACCGCGTCCTCGTAGGGGCCCGGAGTGCCGTAGCTGTCGCGGGGACTCGCGTTCCACGGCGTCGGCGGGTAGGGCTGGTAGTTCGCGATCTTGCCGTCCCTGATCACCATGTGATGGGAGATGACACCGCGCGCCGCCTCGTGGAAGCCGACGCTGATGGCCTCCTCCGGCACCTTGAAGTTGGTCCAGCTCTTCGTGCGGCCGGCCCGCACCTCGACCAGCGCCTTCTCGAGGTTGTAGAGGCCGACCAGCGCCGAGTAGGCCTGGTGGTAGGAGCGGGCCCGGTCGCGCTCGATCGCGTTCGACCACTGCGGCACCTTCCACTCGAGCTCCATCTCGGGCATGCTCGCCGTCTTCGGCAGGGTCATGTGGATGCTCTCGCCCGTCGCCTTGAGGAAGCCCAGGTCGACGAGGCCGGCCTTCGCGGTCACCCACTGGCGGGCGAACGGGCCGCCACCGGTGTCGCAGCTCACGTAGGTGTCGGTTCGCTTGTCGTAGATCCGCGGAGAGGTGACCCAGCTGTACTTGTCCGTGAAGTCGCGCGCCTGCGGCTTCGGGATCGTCGTCTTGTTCCACGGGTGGTCCTGGTCGATCGGGTTCCCGAGGGGGTCCTCCGTGACCCAGGTGCGCTCGTTCTCCCAGCTGTCGAAGTACGAGCTGCCGAGCAGGATCCTGAGCATCCCGTTGATCTCGACGAGGTCGGTGGTCACGAGCTCACCGTTGATCACGACTCCGGGGGTGATGAATCGCCGGTTGCCCCAGTCGGTCATCGTCCGGTAGTCGTAGTCGACGATGTCCGGGTCGTCGAACGCGCCCCAGCAGACGAGGTTCGTGTCGCGGTAGCCGACCTTCTCGTAGCCCGGAAGGGCCTCGTAGAAGAAGTCGTAGAGGTCGTCGTGCATCGGCACGGTGCGCTTGACGTACTCGAAGTACCGCATCAGGCGGACGTAGTAGTCGGTCATCGTCTGGTGCGTGATGTTGGCGCTGCAGCCGCCCGGCATGATCGTCGAGGGGTGCGTGTGGCGCCCGCCGAAGAGGCAGTACATCTCGCGCGTGTACCGGGCCACGTGCAGCGTCTCGAGGTAGAACTCGCCGGTGAACGGGTTGAGCGCCCGCATGATGTCGGCGATCGTCCGGTAGCCGTGGATCGACGCGTGCTCGGCCGGCGTCTGCTCCGCCTTCGCGAGGACGCTCGGGTTGGTCTCCTTGACCATCTGCTCGCAGAAGTCCACGTTCGCCATGCAGTCGTTGAAGATCGCGTGGTCGAACATGTAGTCGGCGGACTCGGCCAGGTTGAACGCGTAGTCGCCGAGCTTCGGCGGCTTCACGCCGTAGGCCATGTTCTGGTTCAGGCACGAGCAGGTGGCGTGGTTGTCACCGCAGATCCCGCAGATCCGGCTCGTGATGAAGTGGGCGTCGCGGGGGTCGATCCCCTTCATGAAGATGTCGAAGCCGCGGAAGATCATCGACGTCGAGTAGCACTTGAGGACTTCCTGGTTCGTGAAGTCGATCTCCGTGTGTATTCCGAGACTCCCGACGATGCGGGTGATCGGGTCCCACGACATCTCCTTGACGACGACCTGGCGCTCCTCGGCCGTCCGTTCGGTCGTCGCCATCTCAGGCTCCTTCCTTCTGCGGAGGCGTCAGCCCGCGCGCGTAGTTCCTGGGCTGGTATCCCGTCGACAGCTCCGCCTTCGGAGTGCGCCACTCCGGTTCGATGTCGTACTTCTTCGTGATGTTCCGGTGCCGGAAGTAACGCAGGATCGGCCCGTAGGTGAACTGGGTCGTCCGCGCCGCGATGGCGCCGTAGGTGTCCTCCTCCATGAACGGCATGAACTTGTCCGGGAACCCGGGCATCGTGCACGCCATGCAGATCCCGCCAACGTTCGGGCAGCCGCCCATCCCGTTCACCCAGCCGCGGATGGGCACATTGCATTTGACGACCGGGCCCTTGCACCCGAGCTTGACGAGGCAGCGCGGATCGTCGCCGTACTGGGTCGCGAAGTTGCCCTGCTCCGTGTAGCCCGCCCGGTTGCAGCCCTCGCGCACGGTCCGCCCGAAGAGCCATTTCGGCCGGAGCTGCTCGTCGAGCTCCGGCGCCGGCGCCAGGCCGCCGAGGTGCAGCACGAGGTAGAGCAGCACCTCGGTCATGTTGTCCGGCTGCGCCGGGCACCCCGGGATGCAGACGATCGGGATCCCTGCCTTCGAGCGCCAGCGCCAGCCGAGGTAGTCCGGCAGGCCCATCGCCCCCGTCGGGTTGTTCTTCATCGCGGGGATGCCGCCGTAGGTGGCGCACGTCCCGATCGCGACCACGGCCGCGGCCTTCGGGGCGAGCCGGTCGATCCATTCGTTGGTCGTGATCGGCTGGCCGTTCTCCGGGTTGACGCCGATCCCGGCCCAGTGCCCGTCGCCGTTGATCTTCTCGTTCGGGACGGAGCCCTCGAGGATCAGGACGAACGGGTCGAGCTTGCCGGCCTCGGCGTCGTACCAGGCCTGGAGGAACTCGGCGCCGTTCTCATAGGCGAGCACCGGCGTGTGGATGACCACGCGGGGCATGCCGGGGATGATCCCGAGGATGATGTCCTCGAGCGACGGGTTCGTCGCCGAGGTCATCGCCACGGAGTCCCCGTCACAGCCCTGCCCCGAGGTCATCCAGATCACATGGGCGGTGACGGCCTCCTTCTCGTGCTGCCCCGGCGTGAACTCAACGGTCCCCATCGCTCCCCCTCGTCAGGGTGTCAACAGATCCGCGGCAGCGGATCGCCCACCAGCTGATCCATCACCCGCTTGCCTCCGAACGCGGTCTCCACCAGCACCATCCCGGGCGGCTCGGTCCTGACCGCCCCGATCTCGGCGGCCCCCTCGCCGCCCGGCGCCCCCCGCATCGCCGCGAGCGCCGCCTCGGCCGACTCGGGCGCGACGGCCGCTACCAGCACCCCCTCGTTGGCGACGTAGAGCGGGTCGATGCCGAGGATCTCGGCCGCGCCCCGCACCGCCGGCGCCACCGGCACCGCCGCCTCGCGCACGAGCATCGCCACCCCCGACGCCCGCGCCAGCTCGTTCAGCACCGACGCGACCCCGCCCCGGGTCGCGTCGCGCAGGCAGCGCAGGCCGTCGCCGGCGGCGTCGAGCACGGCGTCGACCATGGGCCACAGCGAGCGCGTGTCCGACTCGATGGCCGCGTCGAGCTCGAACTCGCCCCGCGCCAGCATGATCGCCATGCCGTGGGCGCCGACCGGCCCGGACACCATCAGGTGGTCGCCCGGCCGCAGCCCGGCGGGCGACAGCGCGGCGCGCGGGTCCCGCAGGCCCAGCCCGGTGGTCGTGAGGTACATGGCGTCGGCGTGGCCGCGCTCGACGACCTTGGTGTCGCCGGCCACCACCTCGACGCCCGCCTCGCGCGCGGCCGCCGCGATCGCCTCCACCTCGGCCCGCAGGTCCTCGGACGGCAGGCCCTCCTCGAGCACCATCGCCAGCGTGATCGCGAGCGGGCGCGCCCCGGAGACGGCCAGGTCGTTCACGGTCCCGTTGACGGCGAGCTCGCCGATCGAGCCGCCCGGGAAGCGGATCGGCTTCACGACGAAGCTGTCGGTCGTCAGGGCGAGCTCGGCGCCCGCCACGTCCACCAGCCCCGCGTCGCCCATGACGTCGAGCGCCGGCGAGGCGAAGGCCGGCGCCAGCAGGCCCTCGATCAGCGTCTGGGTCGCCTTCCCGCCGGCCCCGTGGGCCATGGTGACGCGCGGGTCGCGGAACCTCGCCCGCTTCGAGCGCGCGGTCTCGATCATGTCGAGGACCTTCCGCTCGCGCTCGGAGACGGTGGACATTCAGCCCTCCTCGCCCGCGTGCGCTCTCGGCGGCGCATGGCGGTCTCGTCGGGCCATCACACCACCTCGCGCTCGCGGGCGAAGCGGCCGTAGTTGTAGTAGGCGGCGCAGGCCCCTTCGGAGGACACCATGCAGGTGCCGATGGGGCGCTCGGGCGTGCAGGCGGTGCCGAAGACCTTGCACTCGAAGGGCTTGATGACGCCCTTCAGCACCTCGCCGCACTGGCAGGCCTTCGGGTCGGCGACGCGCACGCCGGGCACCGGGAAGCGCTCCTCGGCGTCGAGCTCCGCGTAGGCGTCCGAGAGCCGCAGGGCGCTCTGCGAGATGAAGCCCAGCCCGCGCCACTCGAAGTGCGGCCGCAGCGCGAACACCTCGGCCATCACCTCGAGGGCGCGGACGTTGCCCTCCCACGGCACCACGCGCGTGTACTGGTTCTCGACCTCGCAGCGGCCCTCGGCGAGTTGCGCCAGCAGCATGCGGATGGCGTGGAGGATGTCGAGCGGCTCGAAGCCGGCGATCACGACCGGCTTGCCGTAGTCGGCCGGGATGAAGTGGAAGGGCCGCGCCCCGACCACGGTGGAGACGTGCCCCGGCCCCACGAAGCCGTCAAGGCGCAGGTCGGGCGACTCCAGCAGGGCACGTAGCGGCGGCACGATCAGCACGTGGTTGCACATGACCGTGAAGTTCGGCACGCCCTCGGCCTTGGCGCGCTTGAGGGTCAGGGCCGTCGACGGGGCGGTCGTCTCGAAGCCGATCGCGAAGAAGACCACCTCGCGGTCGGGGTTCTCTCGGGCGATCCGCAGGGCGTCGAGGGGCGAGTAGACCATCCGGACGTCCGCGCCCTCGGCCTTGGCCTCGAGCAGCGTGGCCTCCGAGCCCGGCACGCGCATCATGTCGCCGAAGCAGGCGAAGATGACCCCCGGCTCGCGGGCGATCGCGATGCCGTCGTCCACCCGCCCCATCGGGATGACGCAGACCGGGCAGCCGGGCCCGTGCACGAGCTCGACGTTCTGCGGCAGCAGGTCGTCGACGCCGTACTTGTAGATGGAGTGGGTGTGCCCGCCGCACACCTCCATCAGCTTGTAGTGGCGGCCCGGCTCGACCGCCCCGAGGATCTCGCCGGCGAGCGCGCGGCCCAGCGCGGGGTCGCGGAACTCCTCGACGAACCTCATGCCGCCGTCCACTCGCCCTCCCCCGCGGCGAGGTGGACCAGCGCGACGCCCGCGTGCACGAGCACCTCGTCGCCCGGCTCCACCGGGGCGACGAGCGAGAGGTCGACCGCCTCGCGCGCCCCGCCGGGCGCGGCGCACGCGCCGAGGCCGTCGTCCTCGAGCGCGAGGACCGTCATCACGACCCCTTCGTCCCCGCACGTGATGCACCCATGCTGCACGTCGCAGCTCGGCGTGGAGGCGGCGGGCGGGGGCGGGGTCGGCGTCATTCGATAAGGCTGCTCTTCAGCTCCTCGAGCTCCTGCTCGTAGTCCTCTCCCATGGCCTCGAGCATCCTGCGCGTGGCCAGCGCTTCCTCTTCGTCCACCTTGGAGAGGGCGAACCCCACGTGGATCAGCACCCAGTCGCCGGGCACGGCGCCGCCGTCCTCGTCGTCGTCCAGGAGCCCCACGTTGACGTTCCTGATGACGCCCGCGACGTCCACTTTGGCGAGCCGGTTCTGCTCGTCGACGAGTTCCACGATCTGGCCCGGGATCGCCAGGCACATACGGGTACTCCTCCCATCGGCCCGTCGGGGCGGCGCCGTAGACCGATCGGTCTCGGACCCTACGGCCCCCGGAAGGGCCTTGCAAGTAAGATCACAATCTGAGAACTCCGTGGCACATCCGGGATTTCGACCCGGCCGACCTCGACGACGCGGTGCGCGTCTGGACGGCGTCGCACGATGGCGCGGAGCGGGCGCTGTTCCCCGTGGCGGAGGTGATCGAGGCGCTCGGCGGCGGCGCCCCGGCGGTGGTCGCGGTCGACGGCAGCCGCGTCGTCGGCACCTGCGTCGCGAGGGTCACGGGCGAGCGGGCCTGGGTGCTCCGCATCGCCATCGACCCCGACCACCGGGGCCGCGGCGTGGGCTCCGGGCTGCTCCGGGCCCTCGAGCAGCGCCTGCTCCGCATGGGGGTGACCCGCATCGCGGCCCTGCTGCCCGAGGGCGGCGTCGGCCACGAGGCGTTCGTGCGCCAGGGCTACGCGGTCACGCCGGGCGTCGAGTACTTCGAGAAGCGCGAGCCGCTGCGCAGCGCCGACCTCGGCCCGCTCGGCGCGATGGGCGGCCGCCTGATCGAGGCGGGGAGCTGGGACGACCTCGAGGGCATGGCGGTGACGAAGGAGCTCATCGAGCGGCGGCTGGTGCTTCCGCTGGCCGAGCCGGCGCTGGCGGAGCATCACGGCGTGGTGGCCCCCAAGGCCGCGGTGCTCTTCGGACCTCCCGGCACCGGCAAGACGACGTTCGCGAAGGCGGTCGCGGGCCGGCTCGGGTGGCCCTTCGTCGAGCTCTTCCCGAGCCGGCTGGCCGCGGACGGCGCTCACGGGCGGGCCGGCGCGCTGCGCGACTTCTTCGAGGCCGCCTACGACATCGAGCACCTCGTCCTCTTCATCGACGAGGTCGACGAGATCGCCGGACGGCGGGCGGCGCGGCCCGACACCGAGGGCGTGACCAACGAGCTCCTGAAGGCGATCCCCGCCTTCCGCGCCAACGACGAGCGGCTGCTGGTCTGCGCGACCAACTCGGTGCGCGACCTCGACCCGGCCCTGCTGAGGCCCGGGCGCTTCGACTACGTGCTGCCGATCGGGCCGCCCGACGCCGACGCGCGGGCCGCGCTCTGGCGCAGGTTCGTCGCGGGCATCACGACCGAGGCCGTCCCGGTCGATGAGCTCGCCGCCATCACCGACCTCTTCACGCCGGCCGACGTGGAGTTCGCCGCCCGCAAGGCGGCCCAGGCCGCCTTCGAGCGGGCGCTCGCGGGCGGCGCCGACTCGCCCGCGATGATCGACGACTTCCGCGACGCGGTCGCGGCCACCCGTCCGACCCTCACCCGCGCGATGCTCGGCGAGTTCGAGGAGGACATCGAGCGCTACGCGCGCCTGTGAGCGGCTCGGGGGCGCGCCTGCGGGGGTTCCTCGAGGCCTACGGCCGCGGTGATCTCGGCGCCGTGCGGGCCGCCCTCGCCCCCGGGCTCGTCGCCCACGTCACCACGGCCGACGGCGGCGCCGACCGCGTCGAGGGGCGCGACGCGTACCTCGCCCGGCTGCCCGACCTGCGGGCGGCCGGCGGGTCGCTGGAGGTGACCCAGGTGCTCGAGGTGGAGGACGGCCTGGTCCTCACCATGGTCGAGATCCGGGCCGAGCGCCTGGGCGACCGGCTGCACAACCACGCCGCCTTCCTCGCCCGCCTCGGGGAAGCCGGCATCACCCATCTCTGGATGGTCGAGGCCCAGCCCGCTCACAGCGACGAGTTCTGGTCCTGAGGCCGGCGCCGGCGCTCAGGCGCTGAGCTGGCGCTCCAGCGGGGTGCGGAAGCGGGGCGTGAATCGGATCTCCCCCAGCCAGACGCGCAGGCGCTCGGCGGCCGCCTCGATCGCCGCCCGCGCGTCCGCGCCGACATCCTCCAGCAGCCGCACCGCGACCTCGCCGTCGCGCCGCTGGGCCCAGCCCCCCACGATGCGCCCGTCGGCCCACACGGACGGTCCGATGTTCCCGGAGCGGTCGAAAAGGGCGGGGCCGTGCCCGCAGAGGAACCAGCCCCGCTCCCGCCAGCCCATCGGCGTGGCGTCGAGCGCCGGCAACAGGGCGACCCAGGGCTCGGGCGGCGCGACCGGCTCCCCGTCGTTCGCCAGCACGAGACCGGGCGCGCCGCCGCCGAGGTCGACCTCGGCCGTCTCCAGGCGGGCGA
>DATAEI010000049.1:0-15619 GCA_036258075.1 Gaiellales bacterium | reverse complement strand
CCCGGCGCTAGTCGGCGATACGGGCGATCAGCTCGTGCCGGTCGACGAGCCGCTTCGGCTCGCCGGAGAGCCGGATCTCGAACCCGGCTCCGCGCGGGAAGAGCACCTTGTCGCCGGGCGCGACGCCGTGCACGTCGTCGCCGACCGCGACCACCACGCCCGACCGGCACGCCGACTCAGCGCTCGCGGGGATGATCAGGCCGGCGGTCGTCTCGCTCTCGTCGTCGACCGGCTCGATCAGGACGAACGAGTCGAGCGGCTCGATCCCGCCGGAGCTCCGCTCCGACCGCTCGAACCGGGAGAGCGTGTCGTCGCCGTGCATGAGAAAGAGGGTACACGAGGCGGGAAGAGCCGCCCGGATAGAATTGCCGCCCATGCGATCGCACGAGATCCGCCACCGGTTCCTCGACCACTTCGCCGCGAGCGGCCACCGCCAGCTCCCGAGCGGCTCGCTGGTGCCGCCCGACTGGGACAAGAGCGTGCTCATCACGACCGCCGGGATGCAGCCGCTGAAGCGCTACTTCCTCGGCCTCGAGGAGCCGCCGCAGCCCCGGCTCATGACGGTGCAGAAGTGCTTTCGCACGGTCGACATCGACGAGGTCGGCCGCACCGCCCACCACCTGACGTTCTTCGAGATGCTCGGGAACTTCTCGATCGGCGACTACTTCAAGCGCTTCGCGGTGGAGCAGGCCTGGGAGCTCGTCACGTCGCGGTCCGGCTTCGGGTTCGACCCAGACCGGCTCTGGGCCACCGTCTACGAGGGCGACGGGGCGCAGATCCCCGCCGACGAGGAGGCGATCGCGCTCTGGCTCGAGGTCGGCGTCCCGCCCGAGCGCATCGTGCAGCTCGGCAGCGACAACTTCTGGCAGGCAGGCCCCGTCGGCCCGTGCGGCCCGTGCTCGGAGCTCCACTACGACCGCGGGCCCGACTTCGGCTGCGGCCGGGCGGAGTGCGGCCCCGACTGCGACTGCGACCGGTTCATCGAGTTCTGGAACCTGGTGTTCATGCAGTACAACATGCTCGAAGGCGGGTCGCTCGAGCCGCTGCCGAGCCCGAGCATCGACACCGGGGCCGGCCTCGAGCGCGTGACCATGCTCGCCCAGGGCGTCGACAGCGCCTACCTGACCGACGCGTTCGGCGACATCATCGACGTCGTGCAGGGCTGGAGCGGCGCCCAGTACGGGCGCACCGCCGCCGAGACGAAGGCGCTCAAGGTGCTCGCCGACCACGGCCGGGCCATGACCTTCCTCGCGAGCGACGGGATCGAGCCCGGGAACGAGGGCCGCGGGTACGTCCTGCGCCGCGTCATCCGCCGCGCCGTCCAGCACGGCCGCCGGATCGGGCTCGAGGACGCCTTTCTCGGCCGGCTGCACGCCCGCGTCGTCGAGCTCCTGGGCGACGCGCACCCCGAGGTGCGGGGTGAGGCGGCGCGCGTCGCCGCACTGCTCGAGGCCGAGGAGGAGCGCTTCTCGCGCACGCTCGAGACGGGCGGCAAGCTCCTCGACGACATCCTGGCCGGCGGCGGCGATGAGGTGTCTGCGAGCGACGCCTTCAAGCTGCACGACACGTACGGCTTCCCGATCGAGCTCACGGTCGAGATCGCGCGCGAGCACGGACGGCGCGTCGACGAGGCCGGGTTCGCCGAGCTCATGAACGAGCAGCGCGACCGCGCCCGGGCAGCGACCGCCGGCCCGCGCGTCGACGTCGGCGGGCTCGAGTCGGATTTCCGCACCGAGTTCGTCGGCTACGAGCGGCTCGACGTGACAACCCAGATCGGCGCGCTCCGCGAGCAGGACGACGGGACGGTGCTGGTGAAGCTGCGCGAGTCGCCCTTCTATCCCAGGGGCGGCGGTCAGGTGTCCGACGCCGGCTGGATCGAGACGGATGACGCACGCGCCGCCGTCGAGGACGTGCTGCGGCTGGAGGACGACCAGGTGATCGTCGCCCGCCTCGAGCACGGCGAGCTGCACCGCGGTGAGCGTGTGCGCGCCCGCGTCGACGGAGAGGCGCGACGGCCGACGATGGCCAACCACACGGCCACGCACCTGCTCCACGCCGCGCTGCGCGACCGCCTCGGCGACCACGTGACCCAGGCCGGCTCCTACGTCGGGCCGGACAAGCTGCGCTTCGACTTCCGCCACCCGTCGCCGCTCACGCCTGACGAGCTGGCCGAGGTGGAGCGGGTCGTGAACGAGCACGTCATCGCAAACCACCCGCTGCACGTCTTCGTCACGTCGCAGGGACATGCTCGCGACCTCGGGGCGATGATGCTCTTCGGCGAGAAGTACGGCGACCACGTGCGCGTCGTCGAGATCCCCGGTGTGAGCCGCGAGCTGTGCGGGGGCACGCACGTGCGCTCGACCGCCGAGATCGGCCCGTTCGTCGTCACCCGTGAGACGAGCTCGTCACAGGGCATCCGCCGCATCGAGGCCGTCACCGCCGGGGCCGGGCTCGCGCGCCTCCAGGACCGGGCCCGCGAGGCCGACGAGTTGCGAGCGCGGGTGACGGAGCTCGAGGCGGAGGTCAAGCGGGTCGCCCGCGAGGCTCCGGCCGGCGGGAACGGCAACGTGTCCGGGCTGATCGACGGCGCCGGCGAGGAGGCCGGAGTCCGCATCGTCGCGGCCGTCGTCGCCGGCGCCGACGGCGACCAGCTGCTCCAGCTCTCGGACCGCATCCGCTCCAAGCTCTCGCCGTCCGCCGTCGTCCTCGGCGGGAACGCCGGCGGCAAGGCGCACCTGGTCGCGAGCTTCGACGGCGGCGCGCAGGAGCGCGGCCTGTCCGCGGTCGACGTGATCCGCGAGATCGCCCCGATCGTCGACGGCGGCGGGGGAGGCCGGCCGGCGATGGCGCGGGCCGGCGGCTCGAACCCGGCGCAGCTCGACGAGGCCATGCGGGCGGCCGAGGACGCCATCCGGGAGCGCCTGCGATCGTGAGGATCGTCGCGGTCGACTACGGCAGCGCCAGGACGGGCGTGGCCGTCAGCGACGAGACGGGCACGGTGGCGCGGCCGGTCGGGGTCGTCCGCCACGTGCGCCGTCCTGCCGGGATGACCGAGCTCGTGACGACGATCGAGGACCTCCGGCCCGAGCGCATCGTCGTCGGCCTGCCGCTCACGCTGCGCGGCGAGGAGGGCGCCCAGGCGGTCGAGACCCGCGAGTTCGTGCGCGAGCTCGAGGCGCGCTGCACCGTCCCGGTCGACACGTACGACGAGCGGTTCACGACGACCCTCGCCGCCGTCCCGGGCGGGCGTCCCGACGAGGACGCGGTCGCCGCCGCACATCTGCTCCAGGGGTATCTGACACGGCTCGCCGGCTAGCTCTCCTGGCGGCGCTCGTCGCCGCCCTTGCCGTCGGCGTGCGCGGCGTGCAGTGGGTCGTGTCCGACATCGGCTCGACGACGACGGCGCCGGCCGCCGACCCGCACGGCTCGCCGGTCGAGGTGGTGATCCCCGCCGGGGCCGACGCCTCCGCCATCGGCGACATCCTGGAGCAGCGCGGGATCATCGCGGACGGCGGCCGCTTCCGCGAGTACGCGAAGGACAAGGGCGAGGGCTCGGCGTTCAAGGCCGGCACCTACAGGGTGCGGGCCGGCACCGGCTACGACGCCCTGATCCGGCTGCTCGACCACGGGCCGGTCGTGGTGACGAAGACCCTCGTGATCCCGGAAGGCTTCCGGATCACCGACATCGAGGCCCGGCTCCCGGCGGTCGGCATCTCGAAGAAGGCCTACGAGCGCGCGGCCGAGCAGGCGCCGTCGCCGCCCGGCTACGGCCACCACGTGAACATGGAGGGCTTCATGTTCCCGGCGACCTACACGATCCGCCGGGGGGAGAAGGCGCCCGCGCTCGTCGCCCAGCAGCTGGCCGCGTTCCGGGCGAACGTCGCCAAGGTCGACATGAGCTATGCCGAGTCGAAGAACCTCACCCCCTACGACGTGCTCAGGATCGCCTCCATGATCGAGCGCGAGGCCCGCGTGCCGGGCGACCGGGCCAAGGTGGCCGCGGTCATCTACAACCGCCTGCATCGCGGCATGGCCCTCGGCATCGACGCCACGATCCTCTACCACCTGGGCTCCTGGTCGGCAACGATCCACCAGTCCGACATCGACGACCCCGAGCCCTACAACACCCGCATCCACACGGGCCTGCCGCCGACGCCGATCTGCAACCCCGGGCTGGCGTCCATCGAGGCGGCGGCGCACCCCGCCAAGGTCGACTACCTCTACTACGTCGCCGTCCCGGGGCAGGCTGCGCAGTACTTCACGGCGAGCTACTCCGATTTCAAGGCGCATGGCGGCTGAGCCCCGGCGGGCGGGGGTGATCGGGCATCCGGTCGCCCATTCGCGCTCGCCGGCCATGCACGCCGCCGCCTATGCCGAGCTGGGGATGGACTGGGAGTACGTGCGGGTCGACGTGCGACCCGACTCCCTGGGCGCGTTCGTCTCGAGCATGCCGGCCGCGGGCTTCGCGGGCGTGAACGTCACGATCCCTCACAAGCAGGCGGTGATCGAGCTGTGCTCGGAGATCGGCCCCGAGGCGGCCGCCGCCGGGTCGGTGAACACCCTTCTCGTCCGCGAGGGCGCGATCCACGGCGAGAGCACCGACGGCCGCGGCCTGCTGTGGGCGCTCGGCGACGTCGAGCCGGCCGACGCCCTCGTGCTCGGCGCCGGCGGCGCGGCCAGGGCCGCTGTGGCGGCGCTGCGCCAGGCGGGATGGGAGGTCGCGGTCAGCGCCCGCCGGCCCGAGGCCGCCGCGGAGCTGGGCGAGGCCGTCCCCTGGCCGCCCGAGCGGGCCGCGGCGCTGGTGGTGAACGCCACCCCGCTCGGCCAGCGTGAAACACCGCTACCAGGTACCAATGATTCACTCCCGATCGCCCCTGGACTCATCGAGCCGGGCGCGATCGTCGTCGACCTCGCCTACCGCGGCGACGGAGCGGAGACCCCGCTCTGCGAGGCCGCGCGCGAGCGTGGGGCGCGGGTCGTGGACGGCATCGAGGTGCTGATCGGCCAGGGCATCTACGCGTTCGAGCTGCTCACGGGTCGCCGCGCCCCGGTCGAGGCCATGCGGCGCGGGGCCCGTGCCTGAGGCGCGGCTCGACGACTTCGGCTCGGGGCTCGTGCCCGTCACCGACGGCTGGTTCGTCGTGAACGTCCGGGACGCCGAGTGGTGGACGTCCGAGCGGATGGGCGCGCGCTGTGCGTTCGAGTGCGAGTACCCGCCCGCCGGCGTTCGGCCCCTCGAGTTCACGCAGCTCGGCATCAACCTCACCGTCCTCGAGCCGGGCCAGACGGGGCTCTACCACGCGGAGTCCGCTCAGGAGTCGTTCCTCGTGCTCGCCGGCGAGTGCACGCTGCTGGTCGAGGACGCGGAACGCCCCCTCCGTGCCTGGGACCTCTTCCACGCTCCACCGTGGACCGCCCACATCCTCGTGGGCGCCGGTTCGGGGCCGTGCGTGATCCTGATGGCCGGCGCCCGGATCGAGGGCGCCGAGGTGCGCTATCCCGTGTCCGCCGTCGCGACGCGCCACGGTGCCGGCGTGGACGAGGAGACCTCGGACTGGCGACGAGCCTACGCCAACGTCGAGCCGGCAGAGCGGCGGCGGCCGCCGTCCTGGGACCGGCTGCCCTGGGCGTAGCCCGGTGCGCTAGCGATCAGGGCGGAAGGGCGCCGGATCCGTGTACGGCTCGCTGCCCAGCGCGATCTCGGCGGCGAGCCGGCCCGAGCCGGCGCCCGTGAGGATGCCCTCGCTCCCGTGCCCGGCGCAGACGACCAGGCCGTCGTCGAGCCGGCCGATGTAGGGGAGGCCGTCATGTGAGAACGGCCGCAGGCCCGTCCAGGTCGCCGCCACCTCGCGGCCCGCGACGCCGGGCACCAGCGCGCACGCCCGGCGGGCGTTCTCGCGCAGGCCGGCCAGGCTCTCGGCGCCCTCGTGCAGCGCCGCCGAGCGGGAGGCGCCCACGACGATCGTGCCGTCGGCGTTCTGGTGGATCCCGAGCGCGTGCACGGGCGGCGGGCCCGCCTCGGCCACCGTCCCGCCGGCCAGGTCAGCGAGCGTCACGGGCCCGCCGGGCGCGGGCGGCTCGGGCGATGTGTACTCCGCCTCGTAGACGACGTGGCGGAGCTCCGGCGGCCCCGGGGCGAGAAGCGCGATCCAGCCGCGGACCGGCCGCACCGGGAGCTCATGCCCGGCCATCCGGGCCAGCGGCCGCGACCAGGCGCCGGCAGCCAGGAGGATCGTCGGCGCGTCTACTCGTCCGCTGTCCGTGATCACGCCGCCGCGCACGAGCCGCTTCACCTCGACGTGGTCTGAGATCTCGGCGCCCGCCTCGCGGGCCTCGGCCGCCGCGGCTGCGGTCAGCGCGCCCGGGTCGGAGCGGCGGCCCTCGGCGACCAGGAGCCCGCCGGCCATGCCCGGGGCGAGCGCCGGCTCGGTCGCGGCGACGCCCGCCTCGTCGAGCCGCTCGCCGGGGTGCGGCACGGCGTCGAGCGCCGCGAGCTGCTCCGCGGACGTCGCCAGGAGGAGCGTGCCGACCGGCTCGCGGTCGAACCCGAACTCGCGCCGGTCGGCGAGGGCGCCGTACAGCTCGACGCTCCGGCGCCACAGCGGGATCATCTCCGCGTGGTCGGGCGGCAGGACGAGGCCCTGGCTCCGGCCCGTCGCGCCCGACGCCAGGGCGCCGCGCTCGAGGAGGACGACCTCGGCGCCCGCCGCGGCGATCTGCCACGCCGCGGTCGTGCCGATCACTCCCCCGCCGATCACGATCACATCGGGCATCGGCGCCGGAGCCTACAGGCCCGGGCATCTGCGGCCGATAGTCGGAGCATGGAGATCGCGCTTCCCCTCGCCGGAGCCGGGTTCGCCCTCGGCTGGCCCATGGAATGGCTCATTCAGCGCTTCCCCATCGGGAAGGGCACCGCCCCGTCGAGCCGCCGCAAGTGGGTCGTGGCCGGGGTCACCGCGGCGCTCTTCGCCGCGCTCGCCTACCACATCGGCCTGCACCCCCGGCTCGTGCCGGCGCTGCTCCTGACGGCGCTCGTCGTGCCGGCCTCGGCGATCGACCTGAAGCACCGGATCATCCCCGACGCGATCAACCTCCCCGGGGCGGTGCTGGTCTACGCCACCGCCGTCGCCGCCCAGCCCGACCGCTGGGCCGAGCTCCTGATCGGCGGGCTCGCGGGCCTGCTCTTCCTCGGCGGCGCATGGGTCGTCTCGCCCAAGGGGATGGGCCTCGGCGACGTGAAGATGGTGCTGATGATCGGCCTCGCGCTCGGCAAGTACATCGGCGTCGCGCTCTTCGCCGCGTTCTGCCTGTCGCTCCTGCCTTCGGTGGGGCTGCTCCTCGTGAAGGGGCTCAAGGCGCGCAAGATCGGCTTCCCCTTCGGCCCGTTCCTCGCCTTCGGGGCGATCGTCGGGCTCATGTGGGGCCAGCAGATCTGGAACTGGTACATGCTCGGGTAGGGCCGCCGCCCGTCGATTAGGCTCCCTGGCCGGATGGGGCTCACCTACGTCACGGCCGGCGAATCACACGGGCCAGGCCTCACCGTCGTCGTCACCGGCCTTCCGGCGGGACTCGAGCTCGATCAGGAGCTGGTCCGGGCGGATCTCGCCCGCCGCCAGGCCGGGTACGGCCGCAGCCCGCGCCAGCAGCTCGAGCAGGATGACGTGGAGCCGCGCGGCGGCCTGCGCCACGGCCGCACGCTCGGAAGCCCGCTCGCATTGTTCATCCAGAACCGCGACCACAAGAACTGGACCGCGCCGATGAGCGCGTGGCCGGTCGAGCCTGCCGAGCTCGAGGAGTACGGCTGGCGGGGAAAGCCGGTCACGCTCCCGCGACCCGGCCACGCCGACCTGGCCGGCGTCCTCAAGTACGGCCACGACGACGTCCGAAACGTGCTGGAGCGCGCCAGCGCCCGCGAGACCGCGGGCCGGGTGGCCGCCGGTGCGGTCGCGAAGGCGCTGATCCGCGCGATCGGGATCGAGGTGCGCTCGCACGTGCTCCAGGTGGGGTCGGTGCGGGCGACGCCGCCGGCGTGGCTCTCCGCGTCCGACCTCGACCGGGCCGAGCGCTCGCCGGTTCGGTGCATCGACCCCGACGCCGAGGCGGCGATGATCGCCGAGATCGAGGCGGCCAAGCGTGAGCGCGACACGCTCGGCGGCGTCACCGAGGTGCGCGCCTATGGCGTGCCGCCGGGCCTCGGCTCCTACACCGAGCGCGAGCGCCGGCTCGACGGGCGGATCGCGGCGGCCATGCTCTCGATCCAGTCGGCCAAGGGCGTCGAGATCGGCGACGCGATCGCCTCCGCCGGCCGGCGCGGGTCGAGCGTCCACGACGAGATCTTTCACTCCGGCGAGCGCGGCTGGCACCGCGAGACCGATCGCGCCGGCGGGCTCGAGGGTGGGATGACGAACGGCGCCGAGCTGGTGGTGCGGACGATCTGGAAGCCGCTCCCGACGCTGATGCGGCCGCTGCGCTCGGCCGAGCTGGGCTCCCACGAGCCGCGCGACGCGCATGTCGAGCGCTCGGACGTCACGGTGCTCCCCGCGGCGGCCGTCGTCGCCGAGGCGGCGCTGGCGTGGGAGCTGGCGCGGGCGGCCCACGAGAAGTTCGGCGGCGACGCCATCGGCGACTTCGTCGCCGCGCACGCCGCCTACGTCGAGCGCATCGCCCGCCAATGATCCCGGGCCCGTTCCGGAACCTGGCGCTCATCGGCTTCATGGGCGCCGGCAAGACCACGGCCGGCGAGGATCTGGCCGCGAGGCTCGGGTGGACGTTCCTCGACGCCGACCGCGAGATCGAGCGCGAGGCCGGCCGTGGCATCCCGGCGATCTTCGACGAGGACGGGGAGCCCGCGTTCCGGGCGCTCGAGGAGCGCGTCGTCGGGCGGCTGCTCGCCGAGCCGAACGCGGTGGTTGCGCTCGGGGGCGGGGCGGTGCTCTCGGCCGTCACGCGCGAGCGCCTCCGCGACGGCAGCTTCACCGTGCTCCTCGACGTCTCGCCGCAGACCGCCTGGCGCCGCGTCGAGGCGCAGGCCGGCGACCGGCCGCTGGCGGGCGAGGCGCGGGGGTTCGCGGCGCTCTACGAAGAGCGCCGCCCGCTCTACCACGCGACGTGCGACGCGCTTGTGGACTCCGACGACCTGCGCGGGGGCGAGGCGCTCCTGGCGCCGCTCGCGCGCACGGCGGCGCTGGCCGAGCTGTCGCGGCTGGTCGGGGCACGCCGGGCGGCCCTCGTCGCCGACCGGGACGTGCTGCGGGTGCTGGGCGCGCCGATCGACCCGTTCGTCACCGTGCGGCTCCCGGCGGGCGAGGCCGCGAAGACGGTCGCCGTCGCGCGCCAGGCCTGGACGCGGCTGGCCGACCTGGGCGTCGAGCGAGGCGACGTCGTCGTCGGCCTCGGCGGCGGGGCGGCCACCGACGTTGCCGGGTTCGTGGCGGCGACCTACCTGCGCGGCGTTCCCTGGATCTCGGTGCCGACGTCGCTCACCGGCATGGTGGACGCCGGGATCGGCGGGAAGACCGCGGTCGACCTGCCGCAGGCCAAGAACGCAGTCGGCGCGTTCCATCAGCCCGAGTGGGTCGTGTGTGACCCCGCGACCGTCGAGACGCTGCCGCTGCGGGAATGGTCGGCCGGGTTCGCCGAGGTCGTGAAGACGGCGCTCCTCGCGGGCGGCCGGCTGTGGGAGCTCGTCCGCGCGTGGGAGCCCGGCCGCGGCTCGCCCGAGGAGCGCCTCGAGCTCATCCGCCGCTCCGCCGCCTACAAGGCCCGCATCGTCGCGGCCGACCCGAACGAGCGCGGCGAGCGGGCCGTCCTGAACCTCGGCCACTCGGTCGGCCACGGGATCGAGGTGGCGACGGGGTACAAGGCGTTCTCGCACGGCGAGGCTGTCGCGATCGGCCTGCTCTCGGCCCTGTGGCTCTCGTCCCAGTGCACCGGCCTCGACGCCTCCGTCGAGGAGGAGGTGCGCGAGCTCCTGCGCCGGCACGAGCTCCCCGTGGCCGCCCGCAACGTCAGCCCGGCCGCCGTCATCGACGCGATGGCGCACGACAAGAAGGCGCGCGAGGGGCGCGTCCGCTTCGTGCTGCTCGAGGCGGTCGGGAAGCCGGTGTGGGGGATCGACCCCGGCGACGAGCTGGTCGAGAAGGCGGTCGCCCGCGCCGTCGCCCGCCGCTAGGGCGACAGGTGGACCGGGATGCGCACGATGTTCGGCGGCGGGCCGGCCCGGGCGGGCGTGTCCGTGACGACGATGGTGCCGTCCTGGGCGTTGTTCACGTGGTAGCCGATCGTGACGGCGAACCGGCCGCGACAGCCGGTGCCGCAGCTCGCCATGAAGAACTCGCGCGCGATCCGGTGACCGGCGGCGTTCAGCACCTTCACGACCATGGCTGCCTCGAACACGTCCGACGTCCCGGTGACGCGGACGGACGGCGTGGTCTGGGCGCCGATCACCGGGGCATGGACGACGATCGCCGGCAGGAGTCGCGGGAAGTTCGCGCGGGTCATCCGGGCGGGGACGTGGACGCCGCCGATCGACGTGAGGGCGCTCCCTGCGATCTCGAGGTGCACCGCCTGGACGTTCGCGAACTGCACCGCGGTGAAGGTGACCTCGGCGAGCCGCATGCGGATCCGCTTCTTCGGCGCCGGCGAGGCGAACTTCTGCCTGAAGTTGATCGTGGCCACGCCGTTTGCCACCGACGTGCTGAGGAGCTTCGTCCCGGCGGGGACGGCGGTCTTCACGCCGGCGGCGGACTCATCGGCGTTCGGGCCGTCCAACAGGGCGCGGATGGCCGTCCGCACCGGGAAGTTCGACGTCGGGGCCGCACGCTTCGTATGCCAGAGGCGCGCGGAGCGCTTGAACCACACGCTGATCGTCGTCGTGGCGTGCGCCGACGGATGATGCGAGCCCGCGCGCGCGGCCCCGCCCGACCCGGCGATGAGCCCGACGGCCGCGAGAAGCACGATGACCCGGCGTGCACGCATCCCGTCCGCCAGGCTACAGAAGGCGGCCCCGTCCTGCAACCGCCGGTCAAGTACGCTCCCGGCCATGCAGGTCGCGGTCCTGAACGGCGTCAACCTGAGCATGCTCGGCAAGCGCGACCCGGCCCAGTACGGGACGACGACCCTGACGCAGCTCGAGACGATGATCTACGGCTGGGCCAACGACCTGAACCTGACCGTGCGCTGCTGGCAGACCAACAGCGAGGGCGACTACGTCGACATGATCCATGAGGCCTGCTCCGGAGCGGACGGCCTCGTCGTGAACCCCGGCGCATGGACGCACTACTCCTACGCGGTGCGCGACGCGCTCGAGATCTTTCCCGGCCCGATCGTCGAGGTGCACCTCTCGAACATCGAGGAGCGGGAGGAGTGGCGGCGCACCTCGGTCATCGCCGACGTGGTCACGCACCGCATCATGGGTCGCGGGCCCGACGGCTACCGCGAGGCGCTCGAGCACCTGGCGGCATCGAGGTGAGCCACGCCGCCCGGCTGGCGGCGCTCGGGGCGCGGCTCGAGGCGCTCGGCGTCGATGCGCTGCTCGTCACCTCGCCGGCGAACATCCGCTATCTGACCGGCTTCGGCGGCACGAACGGGCTCGCGCTCGTCCGCGCCGAGGGCGCCACCTTCTTCACTGACTTCCGCTATACCGAGCGGGCGGCGCCGCTCCAGGCATACATGGAGGTGCGCCGGGTCGACCGCGATGCCATGAGGTCGGCCTGCGACCACCTGGCGGAGCTGGTTCCCGGAGCGACCCGGATCGGATTCGAGAGCGCCCACATGACCGTCGCCCAGCACGAGCGCCTGGTCGCTGCGGCGCCCGGGCCGCCGGTGGCCACGACCGGCGCCGTCGAGGGCCTGCGCTCGGTGAAGGACGCGGATGAGCAGGAGGCGATCCGCCGCTCGGCCGCGCTGATCCAGCCGGTCCTCGAGCGCGTGGCCGCGACCGGCCTCGTGGGCCGCACGGAGCGCGAGGTGGCGTGGAGCATCCAGGAGGCGTTTCACGACCTCGGCGCCGAGGGGCCGAGCTTCCCCTCGATCGTCGCCTCGCACGAGCGCGGCGCCCAGCCGCACGCCGAGCCGGGCGACGACCTCATCGGCCCCGACACGCTCGTCACGATCGACCTGGGATGCGTGCTCGACGGCTACTGCTCCGACTGCACCCGGACGTTCGCGACCGGCACCGTGCCGCAGGAGCTGCGCGATGCCTACGCCGTCTGCCTCGAGGCCCAGCTCGCCGCGATGGAGGGGATCCGGGCCGGCCTCGCGGGCGCCGACGCCGACGCGATCGCCCGCGACATCATCGACGCTGCGGGCCACGGCGAGCATTTCGGCCACGGGCTGGGGCACGGCGTCGGGCTCGAGGTGCACGAGGAGCCGCGCCTCTCCGCGCTCTCGTCCGCAACCCTGGAGCCGGGGATGGTCGTCACAGTGGAGCCGGGCATCTACCTGCCCGGGCTGGGAGGCGTGCGCATCGAGGATCTCGTCATCGTGACGGAGACCGGCTGCGAGCGGCTCACGGGCTACCCTAAGGAGCTGACCACGGTCGGCTAGGCAGGCAGATGATCTCGACGAACCAGTTCAAGAACGGCATGCACATCGACGTCGACGGGACCGTCTACCGGATCGTCGAGTTCCAGCATGTGAAGCCCGGCAAGGGCGGGGCCTTCGTGCGCACCAAGCTGAAGGCGCTCGAGAGCGGGGCGGTCGTCGACAAGACGTTCCGCGCAGGCGAGAAGATGCCGCGCGTCCGCACCGAGGTCGCGAACGTCACCTACCTCTACAACGACGGCTCGGACGTCCATCTGATGGACACCGAGACCTTCGAGCAGATCGCGCTCCCGGCGACCTCGATGGCCGAGGAGCTGCGGTTCATGCGCGAGAACGACACCATCCAGCTCCTGCTCGTCGACGGCAGCCCGTCCGGCGTCCAGCTCCCCGCCTCCGTCGAGCTCGAGGTCGTCGACACCGAGCCCGGAGTGAAGGGCGACACGGTCTCGAACGTCACCAAGCCCGCGACGCTCGAGACGGGCGCGGTGGTCAGCGTCCCGCTCTTCGTGAACGTCGGCGAGCGCATCAAGGTGGACACGCGCGAGGCGCGCTACATCTCCCGCGCGTGACCCGCATCGTCGACACCACCATCCGGCTGCTCTCCCAGCAGCCCTTGACGGGCACGATCTCGACGGCGCGCGTCCTGGAGGTGGCCGAGATCCTGGACGGGGCCGGCTTCGGCGCCCTCGAGGTCTCGGGCGGCGGCTGCTTCGATGCGGCGGTGCGGCGCGGCGTCGAGAGCCCGTGGGAGCGGATCCGGGGCCTCCGCGCGCGCTGCTCGAAGACGCCGCTTCAGATCGCGCTCCGCGGCCGGTTCCTCGTCGGCCCGCGGCCGGTCTCCGACGACCTGATCCGCCGGTTCATCCTCTCGGCGGCCGAGAGCGGGATCGACATCTTCCGGCTGCACGACCCGATGAACGACGTCGAGAACCTGGCACCCGCGGCCGCGGCCGTGCGGGAGGCCGGCGGGCGCCTGTATGCGGGGCTCGCCTTCTCCGGCAAGATGTCGAACCTCGAGCGGGTCGTCGAGAAGGCCCGCCGCCTGGCCGAGCTCGGCGCCGACCACGTGCTCCTGCACGATCCGGCGGGCGCGCTCGACCCGGGCACGTGCGGCGCCGTGGTCACCCGCCTCGCGGAGGCGTCGGGCGTCCCGGTCGGCCTCTACTGCCAGGGCACGGGCGGGAACGCGCTCGCCATGGCAGTCGAGGCGTCGCGGGCGGGCGCCGAGCCGATCGCGACCGCGGCCTACCCGGTGGCGGCCTCGCTGAACCGCGTCGCCGCCGAGTTCCTGTGCGATGCGCTCACCGGCCTCGGGATCGACCACGGGGTGAGCACGGCCCGCGTGTGGGACGCGTCCCGCTTCATCGACGACCACGTGACGTCGCAGATGCCGGCGCTTCCGATCCCGCCGCGCATCGCGCTTCGGACGGCGCTCAACCGCATCCCGGTCGGGCTCGTGGCCGAGGTCGACGCGCGCCTGCGCGCCGCTGATGCGGTTGACCGCCTCGACGAGGTGCTCGAAGAGCTGGCCCGCGTCCGCGAGGACTGCGGGATGCCGCCGCTGGCCCAGCCGATCGGCGGGATCCTGGCCGGCCAGGCGGTTCGGAACGTGCTCTCAGCAAGGCGCTGGGCCGACGCGTCGACCGAGATGCGGCGGCTGCTCGGCGGTGGCTACGGCTCGCCGCCGATGGAGATCTCACCGCAGGCCGCGGCGTTCGCCGACCACGACGGCGCGGCCGAGGAGCCGCCCGACATGGACGACCTGAAGGCCCGGGCGGGCGGCGCGCCGAGCGAGGAGGACCTGCTCCTGCTCGCGCTCTTCGGCGATGACGCAGCCCGGCTGATCGAGACGCTGCGTGGGCGCGGGTCGGTGTCCGACCGCGACTCCGACTCGCTCGAGCCGTCGCAGTCCGAGCGCGTGCGCGAGCTGATCCGGATGGTCGAGGAGTCCGACGTCGGCGAGCTCACGCTCCAGGACGGCCCCGTGCGGATCACCGTCCGCCGCCACGACGACCGCCCCGTCGCCCCGATGCAGATGGCGGCCGCGCCCGTCCCGGCGGCGCCGGTCGACGAGCCCGCCGTGTCGTCCTCGATCCGGCTCGAGTCGCCGATGGTGGGGACCTTCTACCGCTCGCCGTCGCCGAGCCAGCCGGCGTTCGTGGACGAGGGCGACTCGGTGGAGGTGGGCCAGACCCTCTGCATCCTCGAGGCCATGAAGCTCTTCAACGAGTTCAAGGCGGAGCACGCCGGGGTGATCCGCAAGATCCTCGTTGCGAACGCCGAGCCCGTCGAGTACGGACAGCCGCTCTTCGAGCTCGAGCCGGCCTGATGCTGAGCAGAGTGCTCGTCGCGAACCGGGGCGAGTGCGCGGTCCGCATCGTCAGGGCCTGCCACGACCTCGGGATCGAGGCGGTGGCGGTCTACTCGACGGCCGACAGGGACGGGCTCTGGGTCGAGCTCGCGGACCGGGCGGTGTGCATCGGCCCCCACCAGCCGGCCGAGAGCTACCTGAACGTCTCGAACCTGATCGGCGCCGCCGAGACCACCGGCTGCGACGGCGTGCACCCCGGCTGGGGCTTCCTGGCCGAGAACGCCGCATTCGTGACGGTCTGTGAGGAGAACGACCTCGTGTTCATCGGGCCGCCGGCCGGCGCGATGGAGGTGATGGGGGACAAGAGCCGTGCGCGCGAGGCGATGCGGTCCGCGGGCGTCCCGCTCGTCCCGGGCTCGATCGACCGGCTCGCAGGCGCCGACCAGGCCCGCGCGATGGCGGCCGAGATCGGCTACCCGGTGCTCCTCAAGGCGACCGCCGGCGGCGGCGGCCGCGGCATGCGGCTCGTGACCGACCCGGCCGACATCGAGGACGCCTACGGCGTCGCCTCGGCGGAGGCGCTGACGTCGTTCGGCGACGGCGGGATGTACCTCGAGCGGGCGATCGTCGGCGCCCGCCACGTCGAGATGCAGGTGCTCGCCGACGAGCGCGGCGTGCTCGTCCTCGGCGAGCGTGACTGCTCCGTGCAGCGGCGCCACCAGAAGCTGATCGAGGAAGGGCCGTCCCCGGCGCTCGACGCGCCGA
>DATAEI010000048.1:0-8659 GCA_036258075.1 Gaiellales bacterium | reverse complement strand
CGTCCGCCACCATCTCCGGCGTCGCCTTGACCACCGGAAGCGCGGACAGGGCCACCGACGGCAGGAACGCGTAGATCGCAAACACTGCGAGGACGACGTACATGATCGAGCGCGGTACATGCCGCGGCGGGTCGATCGCCTCCTCGGCCATGTTCGAGATCGTCTCGATGCCCGTGTAGGCCACCATCGCGACCGGGATCGAGACGATGAAGTCCGTCCACGACGGGGTCACGCCCAGGTGCACGTTCGCCTGCAGCGTGTCCGGCGAGAAGACCACGAAGAGCCCGATGACCACGAGCAGCGCCTGCGTCCCGAGGTCGGCCAGTGCGAGGAAGATGTTGAGCCCGGCGGCCTCCTTCACGCCGACGATGTTGAGGGCGGCGAGCAGCACGACCACCAGGCCGCCGCCGATGATGTCGACCGGGTGCGTGCGAAGCGTGTCGCCGCCGCCGAAGATCGCCAGATAGTGCGGCACGAAGATCGCGGAGATGGCGATCGTCACCGTGTAGTTCAGCATCTGCGCCCACCCGGCGAAGAACGAGACCGCCTCGTTGAACGCGTGCCGGGTGAACGACGACGACCCGCCCGCCTCGGGGAACCGGGCGGTCGCCTCGGCGTACGTGACCGCCGTGAAGAAGAAGATCGCCCCCGAGATCACGAACGCCACCGGCGTGAGCCCGAGCGCGAACACCGTGACGAGGCCGAGCGCGTAGTAGATCGACGAGCCGACGTTCCCGTACGCCGTCGAGAACAGCGCGGCGGTTCCGAGGACGCGGTGGAGCCCGCCGGCCTGGCGTCGCTTCAATGGCACGCCGCGAGTTTACGCGGCGGTGATGTCGGTCAGCGGGCGAGCAGCGGGATGATCAGGATCGCCACGATGTTCGTGATCTTGATCATCGGGTTGATCGCCGGCCCCGCCGTGTCCTTGTAGGGGTCGCCGACCGTGTCGCCCGTGATCGAGGCCGCGTGCGCATCGGAGCCCTTGCCACCGTGCGCGCCGTCCTCGATCAGCTTCTTCGCGTTGTCCCACGCCCCGCCGCCGGAGGTCATCGAGATGGCCAGGAACAGGCCCGTGACGATGGTGCCGACGAGCAGGCCGCCGAGCGCGTAGAAGGAGATCAGCCCGACGACGATCGGGATGACCACCGGGATCAGCGCGGGCAGCTGCATCTCGCGGATGGCCGACCGCGTCACCAGGTCGACGCACTTGGCGTAGTCGGGCTTCCCGGTGCCTTCCATGATGCCGGGGATCTCGCGGAACTGGCGCCGCACCTCCTGCACGACCTGGCCGCCGGCGCGGCCGACCGCGTCCATGGCGAGCGACGCGAACAGGAACGGCATCAGCCCGCCGATCAGGAGCCCCGCGAGCACGGCCGGGTCGTTGATCTGGAAGGTGATGTCGTGGCCCACCTTCTTGCCGAGCTCGTCGTTGTAGGACTGGAAGAGCACGAGCGCCGCGAGGCCGGCCGACCCGATCGCGTAGCCCTTCGTGACGGCCTTGGTCGTGTTGCCGACCGCGTCGAGCGGGTCGGTGACCGAGTCGCGCACCTCGTGCGGCAGGTCGGCCATCTCTGCGATGCCGCCGGCGTTGTCGGTGATCGGGCCGAACGCGTCGAGCGCGACGACCATCCCCGCCATCGAGAGCATCGCCGTGACGGCGATCGCGATCCCGTAGATCCCCGCGAGGTGGAACGAGGCGACCGTGCCCAGCGCGATCACGATGACGGGCAGCGCCGTGGCCTGCATGCCGACAGCGAGCCCGGCGATGATGTTCGTCGCGTGGCCGGTCAGCGACTGCTCGGAGATCCGCTGCACCGGGCGGAACCGGGTGCCGGTGTAGTACTCGGTGATGGCGACGATCAGGGCCGTGATGACGAGGCCGATCAGCGCGCACCAGTAGAGGTCGGTCGAGCTCGCTCCGTCGGTGAACGAGCCGAACCCGTCGGCGCTGTTCGACACGACGGGGATGTAGATGATCGCCGAGAGCACCGCCGACACGATGACGCCGATGTAGAGCGCGTTGATCACGCTGCCCGATTTGGGCAGGCGCACCATGAACGTGCCCACGATCGACGCGGGGATCGAGAAGGCGGCGAGCAGGAGCGGCAGCCGCACGGCGTCGGCATTGCCGAAGAGCGCCCCGAGGAACATCGAGGCGACGATGGTGACCGCGTAGGTCTCGAAGAGGTCGGCCGCCATGCCGGCGTCGTCGCCGACGTTGTCGCCCACGTTGTCGGCGATGACCGCGGGGTTGCGCGGATCGTCCTCGGGGATGCCGGCCTCGATCTTGCCGACCAGGTCGGCGCCGACGTCGGCGCCCTTGGTGAAGATCCCGCCGCCCAGCCGCGCGAACACGGAGATGAGCGAGCCGCCGAACGCGAGCCCGACCAGCGCCTTGGTGGCCTGGAGGTCGCTGTCGCCGTTCAGCATGAGGATGCCGAAGTACCCGCCCACGCCGAGCAGCCCCAGGCCGACGACGAGGATGCCGGTGACGGTGCCCCCCTTGAACGCGACCGACAGCGCCGGCTTCATGCCCTGCTTGGCGGCCTCGGCGGTGCGCACGTTCGAGCGCACGGCGACGTTCATCCCGATGAAGCCGGTCAGCCCCGAGAGGACGGCCCCGATCATGAACCCGATCGCCACCTTCCACCCCAGGTCGCCGGTCCATGTTCCGGCGACGCCGATCGCCACGAACACCACGACCGCGACGATCGCGATGGTCGTGTACTGGCGCTTCAGGTACGCCGCCGCGCCCTCCTGGATGGCGGCCGCGATCTCGCGCATGCGGTCGGTGCCGGCGGACTGGGCGAGCACCCAGCGCGTCAGCGCCAGGCCGTAGAGGACGGCTGCAGCGCCGCAGATCAGGGAGATGAGCACAGCATGGCTGGCCAGTGAACTCACGTCAGAGGCTCCTTGGAGGGTCTCGAGGGCAGGCAGGAACCGCGGGATTGTAACAGCGCTCTCGGTTTTCCCAAGCCGGATTGGCTAGTGCGCTCGTGCCACTGTCGCAGGGGAGCCCAGAGCTCCCCCGCGAGCGCCCCCGTTGAGGGCAGCCCGCTATGGGGTCAGACCCTGAACGTTTCTCGTTGCACGGCTGTGACTGCCGCGCGACTCGGCCGCCTGGACCCGGCCCGGGGTTCGTCACGACCCCGCAACGCGGCTGTCACGCGGACCGTACGGGGTCTGACCCCGGGTGCGGCCTGTGGTCGGTCAGGCCCGGGCGCCCGCGAGCGCCGTCGCGCAGATGTCCTGCGGCTGCGCCCCGATCTTCGGGATCGCGGCGAAGAGCAGGTCGCGCAGGCGCTCGTTGTTCTCGCTGAACACGCGCATCACGGCCTCGTGGCTCACCGGGCCGGCGCCGTCGTCGCCCTCGATGCCGACGTCGTAGTCGGTGATGAGCGAGATGTTGGCGTAGCAGAGCTCCAGCTCGCGGGCGAGCCAGCCCTCGGGGTAGGCGGTCATGTTGATGACCTCCCAGCCCATCGAGCTGAACCACTTCGACTCCGCCCGCGTCGAGAACCGCGGGCCCTGGATCACGACCACCGCACCGCCGTCGCGGATGTCGATGCCCTGCTCCCGACCCGTCTCGAGCAGGATGCGGCGCAGGTCGGGGCAGTACGGGTCGGCCGCGGAGACATGCGTCGTCACCGGGCCGTCGTAGAAGGTGTGCTCACGCCCGGACGTGCGGTCGACGAACTGGTCGCAGACGACGAACGCGCCCGGCGGGACGTCGCGCGACAGGCTCCCAGACGCGCACGGCCCGATGATGCGGCGAACGCCCAGCTCACGCATCGCCCACAGGTTCGCCCTGTACGGGATCCGATGGGGCGGCAGGTGGTGGTTTCGCCCGTGCCGGGGCAGGAAGGCGACGCGGCGGCCGCCGATCGCGCCGACCACCAGCCGGTCGGACGGCGGCCCGTACGGCGTGTCGACCGCCACCTCCTCGGCGTCCTCGAGGAAGCTGTAGAAGCCCGACCCTCCGAACACGCCGATCTCTGCGTCCGCGCTCACACGTCACCTCCAGGCGTCCAGATCTTGGGGCGCGGGACGTCCACGCCCGGAGCCGCCTCCGACTCCCCGGCGGGTGCGGCCTCGGCCGGCGGGCCCTCGGTCGGCGGGCCCTCGGTCGCGCGTGCGTACGCGAGCTGGAGCTGCGCGATCTCGCCGCGCACCGCCGAGACCGATGCCGGGTCGAGCATCCGCTCGAGCACGGGCACGAGCGCGCTGAGCGCCTCGATCGCCACTTCGGTCTGCGGCAGGTCGCGCTCGTCTGCGGCGCCCTGCACGAGGCCCGTGCGCCGGTAGCCGAGCTCGATCAGCGTCTGCACGGTCGAGATCACCACGTCGCCGATCGGGACCCGCTTCATGTACTCGGCCGCCGCCTGGGCCGCCCGTGCCTCGTCCTCGCTCATCGCGTCTCCCCCTCTCGTACCGCCAGCCACTCCGAAACCGACTCCCGCGTCCGGGCCACCGCGTGCGGCCACACGTCGCGCACGGACTCGCCCTCGCCGAGGCGGGCGGAGTAGATCTCCGCCGCCGACGGCTCGGCGAGCGGCTCCAGGTACGGGGCGATCCCGAGCTCGGAAGCCACGTCGGACACCTCCTCGACCACCGCCTCGAGCCGCGCGCGGGCGGGCATGACGACGCCGGTGTCGAGATCGATCAGCTCGCCGGCCATTCCCCACCGGATCGCGCGCCAGAAGTTCTCCTCGATCAGCCGGTGGGGATGAGCCGGAAGCGGCCGGCCCTCGTCATACCACCGCGCGAAGTTCGCGGTGAGGGCGGTCATGAGCCCCGCCAGCGCGACGGCCCGGCCGAACTCGGGCTGCGCATCGCAGATCCGCACCTCGACGGTCGGGAAGGCCTGGTGCGGGCGCACGCTCCACCAGATCTCGGTGTGCTCGCGGATGGACCGCGTCGCGATCAGGAAGCGCACGAACTCGGCGTACTCATCCCAGCCGGCGAGGTAGTCGGGGACGCCGCATCGGGGGAAGAACTTCGTGAACACCTGTGTGCGGGTCGAGTGCAGGTGGGTGTGCCGGTCCTCGAGCCACGGCGAGCTGCACGAGGCGGCGAGCAGCTCGGGCAGGACGCTCCGGAGCGCGCTCGACACCGCCACGGCCCGGTCGGCGCCGCGGACCGCGGTGTGCACGTGGATCCCAAACGTGTTGTTCCGCCAGGCGACGTAGCGGAGCGTCGACTCGACCAGGTGGTAGTGGGGCGTGTCGATCACGGCCTGATCCTGCCAGCGGGCGAAGGGGTGGGTGCCGGTGGCGGACAGGGCGTAGCCGAGCCCCTCGGCGACATCGAGGACGTCGAGCCGGCGCCGGGCCATCGCGTCGGCCGCCTCGGCGAAGGTCTCGCAGCGGCCGGTGCGCACCTCCACCTCCGAGCGGATCAGCTCGCCCGCGACCATTCCGGCCAGCGGGCCGGTGGCCGCCGCCTCGGCGATGCGCTCGAAGCCGGGCGTCATGTCGAGGGTCGCCGGATCGAGGATCGCGAACTCCTCCTCGACGCCGATCGTGAAGTCGTCGGCGGTGTCGAACAGCACCCGAGCGGCCTCGAGCGCCTCGAGCGGATCGGCGATCTTGGGCGTCTCCCCCACGGCGGCGGACGATACCCCGACGGGGCTCAGGCGGCGGTGCGAAGCTCGCGCGCGACGGTCGTCGGCAGGCGCACCGTGAAGGCCGACCCGTGCCCCAGCTCGCTCTCGACGGTCAGGGTGCCTCCGTGGGCCTCGACGATGCCCTTCGAGATCGCAAGGCCGAGCCCGGTGCCCGGGATCGCCTGCTCCGTCGCGCTGCGCGCGCGGAAGAAGCGCTCGAAGAGATTGCCGATGTCCTCGGGCGAGATGCCGATCCCCGAGTCCTCGATCGTGAGCTGGGCCATCCCGCCGGCCTCGGCCATGCGCACGCGGATGCGGCCGCCCTCGGGCGTGAACTTGATCGCGTTGGCAAGCAGGTTGGCGATGACCTGCGCACAGCGGTGCGCATCTGCGCTCACCTCGATGAGCGGCGAGGCGGGGACGTCGATGATGACCTCGTGGCCGCGCTCCTCGAACTCGGGCTGGAGCGCCTGCACGCCGGCGTAGACGACCTCGGCGAGATCCACCGCCTCGAAGTGCAGGCCGAGCTTGCCGTTCTCGAGGCCGGCCAGGGTGAGCAGGTCGTCGATCAGCGAGAGCAGGCGGTGGGCGTTCGTGTGGACGATGGCAAGGAACTCGCGTTGGAGCTCGGTCAGCTCGCCGACCTCCTCCGTCACGAGGATCTCGAGATAGCCGAGGATCGAGGCGAGCGGCGTTCGCAGCTCGTGCGAGACGCTCGAGACGAAGTCCGACTTCATCTGATCCGAGAGCCGGAGCGCCTCGACCTGGCGCGCGAGCCGGCCGTTCAGCTCGTCGAGCTGGGCGAGGACGTCGGCCCGCTCGATCGCGACGGCGGCCTCGGCAGCGAAGAGGCCGACCACGGCCGCAGCGCGATCCGAGAGGAGCGCCAGCTCGCGGTCCCATGCAACGAGGAGGACGCCCACGCAGACGCCGTCGCGCAGCACCGGCTGCCACAGTGCCGAGATCGCCCCGGTCTCGGCGACGACCCGGCGTGAGAGCCCGTGCTCGCCGGTGAGGTCGGCCAGGAAGAACGGCTCGCCGGTGATGAAGACGCGCGCGGTGGCCGAGCCCTCGGCGTCGAGCGCCACGCGCATCGGCGCAGCGTCGGCGCCGGCCACGGCGGTCGACACGAGATGGCCCGTGCCGTCCGGCTCCATGAGGACGGCGATCATGCCGTCGCAGACGGCAAGAGCGCCCTCGCAGATCGCCTCGCGCGCCCCGGCTGCGTCGGCGGTGCGCGGCAGCCGGCGGGCGATGTCGGAGACGGTGGTCAGGTCGGCGGCGTACTGGAACGCCAGGACGCCCACCTGTTCCTCGGCGAGCCGGCGCTGGGTGAGATCGTGGACGGCGACGATCCGGGCGGTGCCCTCGCCGTAGGGCAGGGTGCGGCCGCACACCTCCATGTGCAGGCCGTCGCCGCCGCGGGTGACGCCGACCAGCTCGTAGCGCTCCGCGCTCGCCTCGCGGATCCGCCCCACGACCAGGTCGTGGTAGTCGCGGTCGAAGATGTCGAACACCGTGAGGCCGAGAGCCTCGTCGCGGGAGTACCCGAACGTGGTCTCGAACGCCCGGTTCACCTCGACGATCCGCCCGTCGACGTGGACGAAGACCGCGTCGAACACCGCGTCGCCGAGTGGGCCGAGGTCGAACGCGGGCACGGCCGGCCCTCCCGGCGGGGGACGCCGGGCCAGACGCCGCAGGGCGTGCGCCAGGCGGGGGGCCACGGGGCACGAATCGGCACCCGGCGCCGCGGGCTTTAAGGCTTTCGGCGCTGCATCACCCGGCGTTCAACCCAGGCTGAGCTCGATCAGACGGCGGGCGATCCCCTCCCAGCTCCACCGCTTCACGACCGCCGCCCGCGCCGAGAGGCCCAGCATGCGCCGGCGCGGGTCGGGCAGCGCCAGGATCTCGCTCAGCCGCGCCGCCAGGTCCAGCGCGCTCCCGTCGAAGGTGCGGCCGCTCTGCCCCAGCCCTGCGGCCACCTCTGCGAGTCCGGAGTGGTTTGCCACAATCGGGACGACTCCGCACGCCGCGGCCTCGGCGGCGACCATGCCGAACGCCTCCGGGAGCACCGACGGCACGACGACCGCGTCGGCGAGCGGAACGAGCAGGTGCAGGTGCTCGTGATCCATCGCGCCGGTGAAGATCGTGCCCGGCGGAGCGACCGCCTCGAGTTCGCCGCGAGCGTCACCGAACCCGACCACCACGAGGCTCGTGCCCGGGAACTGGGGCGCGAGCCTCCCCCACGCCTCGAGCAGGAGATGGACGCCCTTCTGGCGCATCAGCTTCCCGAAGTAGAGGACGAACCGGCCCAGGCCGGCCAGCCGGTCGCCGGCGTCCGGGTCGGGAGCGCGCTCGGGCGGGCGGCCCGGGTGCGGCGCGGCCGCCTCGGCCCGCAGAAGCGCGACGAGGGCGGCCAGGTCGCCGCCGTCCGGCCGAAACGCTGCCGTGTCGACCCCGGGCGGGACGACGTGCATCCGGTCGTGGACGCCGCGCCCCAGGAGCTCCTCCGTCACCTCGACGATGTGGCCCGACCCTGCGAAGAGCGCCGAGACGCCTGCCAGGGACTCGGCGGCTGCGGCGGCGAGCTGCGGGCGGCCGCGGATCGCGTACTCGAGCTCCGAGCCGTGGATCTTGACCGCGTGCGGCGTGCCGGCGGAGCACGCGCGGGCCGCCACGGGCCCGCCCATGAGGACGTGGTTCGCGAGCACCAGGTCGGCGTGCCCGTCGTGCGCGGCGGCGACCGCACGGGCGTTGGCGGCGACGAAGCGCTCGACCTCCGTGGCGGTCATGTCGGCCACGTGCCGCGCCTCGAGGTCCTCGTAGCGGTCGAGCACGAACACCGGCAGGAGCGGGCCGGCGTCGGGCCGAACGACCCGCACGTTGGGGCCGAGCGCGAATCGCTCCGGCCGCGGCTCCTGGCAGACGAGCACGACGTCGTGGCCCAGCCTTCCCCACGCCCGCGCGACGTGCTGCGTGTAGATGTTGGAGCCGGTGCCCTCGAGCAGGTAGCCGTGCCACAGGACGAGCCGCACGGGCGGAACCTACCGGCGA
>DATAEI010000047.1:0-5121 GCA_036258075.1 Gaiellales bacterium | reverse complement strand
AGCGAGCCCGTCAGGATGGAGTCGGCCTGCCCGCGGTAGGTCACGAGCGCGTACCACCAGTCCGAGACGCTGGCGGACGCAGCCGCTCCGATCGCGACCGGGACGAGGGCGGAGCCGACGAGCACCGCGATCGGGGCGACGCCGGCCCGGCGGCGGGTGACGAGCAGGTAGATCGCGGCGGCTGCGCCGGCGTCGAACCCGGACTGCTTCAGCATGACGGCGCAGCCCGTGAGGAGCCCCGCCGCGACGAGCCACTCCCGGCGACCGCCGCGCAGATGCGTCACGAATGCCAGCATTGAGGCACATGCGGCCAGCGACGCCAGCAGCTCACCCGACAGCGTGAACGCCTCGATGAACGGCGAGGCGCCCGCGGTTGCCACCAGCAGTCCCGCACCGACGGCGGCTATCCTCCCCGCCACCCTGGCGGTGACCGCCATGGTCAGCGCTGCCACTCCCGCCGCCACGACCGCCGCCAGCGCCCGCATCGCCGTGGCCGAGCCGCCGTCGACATGAAGGATCGCCCGAAACACGAGCTCGAGGCCCTGCGGGCGATCGACCCAGGCATCCCGGTAGAGGGTGGCGCCGTGGCTCCACAGCCGGGCGACCTCGCCGTAGCCGCCCTCGTCGGCGGTGAGCGGGGCGCCGAAGAACGGGGCGCGGAGGGCGACGGCGAGGATCCCGGCGAGCGCGACGGCGGCCGCTGGGGCCCGCCACGCACGGGGATCGACGGACGCACCGCCGCCCTCGCGGCCGCCGCCTTCGGCATCGCCCTGCTCGCGCAGGTGCTCACCTTCGGGCTTTCGCTCACGCCCGACCGCTATCTGCTCGTGCTCCTCGCCCCCGCGCTCGTCCTCGGCCGCGGCCGCCGGTTTCTCCTCGATTTCGTCCCCTTCGTGGTGCTGATCGTGCTGTACGAGGAGTCTCGCGGAATCGCCCACATGCTGCACCCGCATCCCTACTACGCGCCGCAGCTCGATGCCGAGAAGGCGCTCTTCCTCGGCCATGTGCCGTCGGTCGAGCTCCAGGACTGGCTGTGGACGGGGAGCCTGCACTGGTACGACGAGTTCCTGAGCGCGATGACCCGCATCCACTTCATCGTGCCGCCCACCCTGGCGTTCGGGCTGTGGCTCAAGCGGCGGGCGCTCTTCTACCGGTTCGCGGCGACTCTGCTCGCGCTGTCGTACGCCGGCGCCTTCACGTTCTGGCTCTTCCCGGCGGCGCCGCCGTGGGCCGCTTCCGAGCGCGGCATGATCCCGTTTCTCGCCAACCCGGCCGGCGTCCAGGCGGCGACCTCGCCCCTCCCGACCGACTCGGGGCCGGTCTACCGGCTGGTGGACGGAAACCCGTATGCCGCGGTGCCGTCGCTCCACGGCGGGTACTCGCTGCTCGTGTTCCTCTTCCTCGCCATGCTCGCCTGGCGCACGCGCTGGCGGTGGTGGGTGATCGTGCCGGCCGCCGCGTACCCGATCATCCAGAGCATCGCCGTCGTCTACACCGGAAACCACTACGTCGTCGACCTCCTGATCGGGTTCTGCTACGCCGTCGCGGCGGTGTACGGCGTGCAGTGGTTCTGGCGCTGGCGGGGATGGCCGGAGTGACGGGTACGGCCGTCGAGCCGACGCCCCTTCCCCCCGCCGCCGCGCCGGAGCCCGCATCGCGGGGGTGGCTCGCCACGTATCGGTATCCCCTCACGGTGTTCGCGGCGAGCCGCGTCGCGGTCTACCTGCTGCTCGCCGCGGCGTCGTGGACGAGCCGCATCCCGCGCGAGTCGGGCGTCTCGTGGCACGCCCTTTTCGGCGCGCTCGGTCAGTGGGACGTCGTCTGGTACCGGTGGATCGCCGACCACGGCTACGACCCGGCGATCGGGCATGGGAACGCCGCCGCGTTCTTCCCGCTCTTCCCGCTGGTCTGGCGGCCGCTCTCGATCCTGCCCGGGCCGATGGAGCTGTGGGGCAGCCTGCTCTCGACGGCGCTCTTCGGTGCGGCGCTCTGCCTGCTCTACCGGATCACGCTCGGCCGCTACGACGAGGCGATGGCGCGGCGCACCGTGCTCTACCTCTCGATC
This sequence comes from Gaiellales bacterium, assembly GCA_036258075.1. GTDB lineage: Bacteria > Actinomycetota > Thermoleophilia > Gaiellales > JAICJC01 > JAICJC01. Next base: position 3,056 of record DATAEI010000047.1, on the reverse strand, counting down.
TTCCCGCTGGCGTTCGTGTTCTCGCTCCCCTACGCCGAGAGCCTCTTCCTGGTGCTCGCGCTCGCGGCGTTCGCGCTCACCTGGCACGGGCGCGACTGGGCCGGGGCCGGAGTTGCCGCGCTCGCCGTGCTCGCGCGCCCGGTCGGGATCGCGCTCCTCCCCGCCCTCGCGTGGCGCACGTACCGCCGCCACGGGTGGCGGTTGCGGCCGTACCTGCCGCTGCTCCTGCTCCCGCTCGCCGAGCTCGCCTTCTTCACCTACCTGGGCTGGCGCACCGGCGATTTCCTCGCGAACGTGCATGCGCAGGAGCGCGGGTGGGAGCGGGGCGTCGGCGTCCTGCCGTACGTCTTCGGCTACACGCTCTGGCACGACGTGATCGAGGGCGGCCACCTGCGCTTCCTCGTCCACATGGGCTTCACCGTCCTCTGGTGCGGGCTCTTCTACCAGGCGTGGCGGATGCGGATCCCGGGCGAGTACCTGATCTTCGCGGCCCTCCTCATCCTGCTGCCGACCACGGGCGGCCTGCTCGTCTCGATCGGCCGCTTCGGCATGGTCGCCTTCCCGCTCTTCTGGGCGCTCGCCGATCTGGGCGAGGACGGGCGCGTGGACACGCTCGTCAAGACGGCGTCTCCGATGCTGCTCGCCGCGCTCGTGATGATCACCTACACGGCGCACACGTTCACGCCGTAGCGCGCCGGCCCGCTACAGGACTCCCACCAGCGTCAGCACTCCGAGCACGAACAGCGCGATGATGCTGAGGACGGCGATGTACTGGTGCGCCGTCGGTGCGCCGCTTGACGCAGCGGCGTCATGGTTCTCGAGCATTGATGACCCCCGTCGGATCGGACATGGACCCCCCACGTCCGGAGCCTCCATTCTGCCGCCGACGGAGTGCCGCGGCATCACCTGCCGGGGGGAACCGGCTCTACGCCGTCGTGCGGCACGAGCAGGTAGTGCACCGCCAGGTTGGCGTGCTCGCCGAACTCGAGGCACGTCTCGCGCACCCGCGCCTCGGGCCAGATGGGCTCGTCCGAGAACCAGCGCGCGACCGCCTTCCGGACGCCGAGGTCGCCGGCGGCGAACGCGTCCGGGCGGCCGAGCGTGCGGGCCAGAAACCAGTCGACCGTCCAGCCGCCGATCCCGGGGAGCGCGGTCAGCCGGGCGCGGAGCTCGGCATCCGTGAGGCCGGTGGGGTCGAGATCGGCCTCCGCGAGGGCGGCGATCGACCGGATCTTGGAGCGCGACAGGCCGACCCCCTCGAGATCGCCGCCGCGGACCGCCTCCGGGCGGGGGAAGGCCCACACCTCGACGCCGCCGAGCTCGTGCCGCACCCCGAAGCGCTGCACGAAGCGGTTGCGGATGGCGCAGGCAGCGCGGAGGGAGATCTGCTGGGCCGTGACCGCGATGACGAGCGACTCGAACGGGTCGGCCGAGAGCGGCGGCCGAAAGCCCGGCGCCCGCGCGTAGATCTCCGGAAACGCGGCCTCGAAGGACTCGAGGTCGAAGCCGGCGCCCAGGACGTGCAGGAGCTCGTCCCGGTCGTCCTTCGAGGCCTCCGCGGAGGCCTCGACTCCGTCCGCCGAGATGCGCACGACGAGCCCCGAGCGGAGCACGCGGTAGAGCGCGTCGCCGTGCCAGACGCTCGCGACGTCGTCGCCGAACGTCCGGTACCGGAACGTCGATCGGTGGAAGTCGTACGGCGCGGGTGGGAGGTCGAGCCGCATCGGCGGCACTGTAGGCTGTGGCCCCCTTCAGGAGGTTTCAGTGCCAGACAGGATGCTTGACCTGCTCGCCGCTCTCGACGCCGCCGTCGGCGTCTCCGGGGACGAGCGCCTGGTCGCCGACGTCATCGCCAAGGAGCTCGACGGCCACTACGACGAGCACGGGAGCGACGCGCTCGGGAACCAGTTCTTCACGCGCACGGGCGGCGAGGGCGCGCCGACCGTGATGCTCTGTGCCCACATGGACGAGCTCGGATTCATCGTCCAGCACATCGAGGACGAGGGCTTCGTCCGGATCGCGCCGGTCGGCTTCCACGACGCGCGCATGGTCGTCGACCAGGATCTCGCGATCCACGGCTCGAAGGGCGAGGTGCTCGGCATCACAGGGGCGAAGCCGGCCCACGTGCTGCCGCCGGAAGAGGCCAAGAAGGCGATCCCGCTGCACGACCTCCACGTCGACGTCGGGACGACGAGCCGGGCGGAGACCGAAGCGCTCGGCGTCCGCGTCGGCGACCTCGCGACGTTCGCGCGCACCGGCCTTGCCCTGAACGGCACCAGGGTCTTCTCCGGGAAGGCGGTCGACGACCGGGCGGGCTGCGCGGTCATGGTCGAGGTGATGCGGCGGCTGGGCGACTCGCCGGCGGCGACCGTCGTCGGGGTGGCGGCGGTTCAGGAGGAGCTCGGGATCCGCGGCGCCGGACCTGCGGCGGCCCGCGTGAAGCCCGACGTCGGGATCGCGATCGACGTCACGCTCTGCGGCGACACGCCCGGCCTCGAGTTCTCGCGGGTTCCCATCTCGATGGGCAAGGGCCCTGCGATCAAGTACTTCGACTGGGCCCCCGAGGCCGGGTACGGGAGCGCGGTGCCGCGCCACCTGACCGACCGGCTGGAGAAGGCCGCCGACGCGGCCGGCGTCGAGTACCAGCGCGAGGTGCTGATGGGCGGGGCGACCGACGCCTGGGGCATCGCCAACTCGGGCGTCCTGAGCGGCTGCATCTCGGTCCCGTCGCGCTACATCCACTCGGCGGTGGGCTGCGTCCACCTCGACGACGTGGAGGGTGCCGTCCAGCTCCTGCTCGCCTTCATCGAGGACGTCGGCACGAACGGCATCGGCTGAACGGTTCGTGCCGGGCACGGGGTCTCAGCCTCGCGCAACATTGGGGTCTGACCCCGCGGTTTTCAGTGCGCGCAACATTGGGGTCTGACCCCGTTGTTGCACGACGCGGCTGAGGGCTGGGGCTGAGCGCCCTTCCCCCGCGTTAAACGGCTGAGGCCCGGGGCTTGCCCCCGGGCCTCGCATAGCCGTATCGCGCGCCCCCTGTGGGGGCTCGTGGG
>DATAEI010000046.1:0-14338 GCA_036258075.1 Gaiellales bacterium | reverse complement strand
CTCATGACCCGCACTCTAGGGCCTTTCTGCTGCCGAATAGGGATTCCCCCGATGCCGCGCCGGCCCGCCGCTCGTACCTTCTGGAGAGAGGCCTTGCATCCCACTCGTGCCCGATATAGCATGTGAGCTATGGAGCGTATGCGATGAGCGACGAACAGACACACGACATCTCGGATCTCAAGCTGACCGTCCAGACCCTGACCGACCGGGTCGAGCGCCTGGAGCGCGCTGTCACCGAGATGTCGGTCGACGCGCTCCGAGCCGAACCGCCGCGGGCCGCCGCGCCGCACGCCGCGCCGGCTCCCGTCGCCCCCGCCCCGGTGCGCGTCTCGCCGGCCCCGCCGGTGCCCGCGCCGCCCGTGCGGCCGCCGAAGCCTCCGAAGCCGCCGTTCGACTGGGGCAAGCTCGCGGCGCAGCTCTTCGCCGCGCGGACGCTCGCCTGGGCCGGTGGCGTGGCCACGGCGCTCGGGATCGTGTTGCTGTTCGTGCTCGCCGCGAGCCGCGGCTGGATCACGCCCACGATGCGGGTCGGGATCGGCACCGCGGTGTCGCTGGCGCTCCTCGGTGCCGCGATCGAGCTCGACCGCCGCTCGTGGCGGTCCGACGCGATCCTGGCGGCCGCCGGCGCCGCGATCGGCGGGCTCTATGCCAGCCTCTGGGCCGCCACGTCGCTCTACCACCTGGTGGCGTCCGGCGCCGCCGCGCCGCTCGCGGCCCTCATCGCTGCGCTCGCCGTCGCCACGGCGCTTCGCATCCACCAGGAGCCGCTCGCGGTCTTCGGCGTCTCGGCGGCGATGCTGGCCCCGGCCGCGGTGAGCGAGGACGTCACCACCGGAGGCGTGCTCTTCGGCGCGGTCATGCTCGCCGCGGCGCTCGTGCTCCTCGTCCGCACCGGCTGGCGCCTTCTGGCCGCATCCGCCTGGGCGATCGGATTCATCGAGGCCGCGGTGTTGCTCGCACTCTCGGCCGACCACGTCGGCTTCGGCGGCCCGGTGGTCGCCGCCGCCGTGATCGCCGGCCTGATCGTGTGCCTGACCTACCTGCTCGAGCTGCTGCCGGCGGAGCGCGGCCGCCTGCTCGAGCTGCTGCCGGCCGAGCGAGGCCGCCTGACCGCGCTGGGCTCGCTGACCGCCGGCAGCGCCTTCACGATCTCGCTGGGCGCGGCCGCGCTCTACGGCGGCTCGCGTGAGCTCGACGGGCATTCGCTCACGGGCGTGGCGCTCGCCGGTCTGACCGTCGTGTGGCTCGCGCTCGCCGCGGTGCCCGTCGCCGTCCGGCGTCCGCACGCCGACCTCGCCGACCTGCTCGCCGCGTTCGGCCTGACCAGCGCGGCGATCGCCACCGGCCTCCTCGCCGGGGGCCCCGCGCTCGTCTGCGCGTGGACGGCCGAGTCGGTGATGCTCGTGGTGCTCGCCGAGCGGATCCGGCGCCGGAGCGCCACCCGCAGCTTGCGCACCATCCTGGCGGCGGCCGCCTACCTCGCGCTCGGAATCGCAGCCGCCGCCGACGTGCTCGTGCCGGCCGACCGCGCGCTCCCCCACGTCGGCGCCGGGTCGACGGGCGGATCCGTGGCGCTCGCCGCCATCGCCCTGGCCGGGATCGTCCTCTGCTTCGGGTTGCGGACGTACGCGAGGCCGGAGCTGGCGTCCGTCTGGTTCGTGCCTGCGGCCGCGCTCACGTTCCTGCCGCTGTGGTCGCTCGGCGCCGAGGCGGCCGTCGTCGCCTACGCCGCGATGGCCGCGGCGGTCCTGATCTATCGCCGCACACCGCTCCTGGTGAGCTGGCTGCCCGAGTGGGTCGCGCTCCTGGCGGCCTCGGCGTGGTGGCTCGCCGGGGCAGCCGTGGCCCTGGTGCTGACCGCACCGGCGCGTGACCTGGCCGAGGGCTGGAGCCGGCTCGGCGAGCAGCATGGCCTGGCCGGGATCGCCGCGCTCTTCGGGGCGGCCTGCATCCTGGCCTGGTCGCTGCGGCGGCCCGAGCGCGAGCTCTTCGAGCACGGCCTGCTCGTTCCCGTTGCCGCGCTGCTCTACCTCGTCGCGGAGGTGCTCGATGCGCCGTATGCGATCTGGGCCTGGCTCGTCATCGCCGGCCTCCTGGCCGCGGCCGTGCACGTGGGGCCGATCCGGCGCCGCCTGACCGCGCTGGCGCTCCTCGTCGCGGGCGGGTCGGTGCTCGCGGTCGGGGTCGTTTCGGCCTGGAGTCGCGACATGTCGCTCCAGGCGGTCGTCGACCACGGCCGGACGGCGGGCTGGGAGAGCATCGCCCTTGCCGTCGCCGCCGCCCTCCTCGTGGCCCTCGCCTTCCCCGAGCGGATCGGCCGGGCGCACGCGCTGTGGCTGCCCGTCCTGCTCGCAGCCCAGCTCTCGACGATGCTGCTGCCGGGCCAGTATCCGCTCGTCGCGGTGGCTGCGCTCGCGGGCCTCGCCGGCGTCGCGGTCATCGCCCGGCCGCGGTTCATTGCAGGACGTCTCGACCGGGAGGCGCTCGCCGCGATCTGCACGGTCACCACCGCGGTCGTCGCGGGCGTCGTGCTCCTTGCGTACGAGACGCCGCGCATGCTCTTCGAGACCTCGCACGCGCCTGCCGCCGGCCTCGCGGCGGCGGCCGCCGCGGCCGCTGCGCTCCTCGTCGCAGCGGCGGCGACCCGCGGCCTGCACTGGAGCGCCGGACCGATCCGGGCGGCTGCGCTGCTCGTCTGCGCCGGCGCCGCGTTCTGCCTGTGGACGCTGGCGGCGGCCATCCTCGGCGCCGAGCAGCTGGTGGCCGACGCGGGCGTGGCCGCGTCGGTGCACGACCACTTCCAGCAGGGGCACGTGCTCGTCTCGATCGGCTGGGTCATGGTCGGCCTGGCCCTGGTCGTGGCGTCGCTCCGCGGCGACCACCGGGGCCTGCGCGCCGCGGGGATCGCCCTGCTCTTCGTCACGCTCGGCAAGATCTTCCTGTACGACCTGGCGTACCTGACCGCGATGGCCCGAGCCGTCTCGTTCATCGTGACGGGCTCCGTGCTGCTGCTCGCGGCGCTCCTACTCCAGCGGTTTGCGCCGCACGTGAAGGGCGCATTCCACGACGAGCCGCCGCACGCGGTCGCGTAGGCGTCCGAGAGGCTCGCCCGCCCACCGGGCCGGGGGCTCTGAGAGCCCGGAAAACGGCGAGGCCGCCCGCCCCCGCAGGGACGAGCGGCCTCAGATCCGTGCGCTAGTTCGAGATGGTGACGTAGTCGATGTCGCCCGTGAAGTAGTCGCAGGTCGTGGTGATCTGGTCGCAGTTCAGCTTGCCGCCGATCGTGAGCGGGCGGGTGTTCGAGATGTTGCCCGTGCCGCCCTTGGCGGTGTCGACGACCTTCCCGTCAATCGTGAGCGTCAGCGCCGTCGACGTCCGCGCGCAGCGCGCGGTGTGCCAGTTGCCGTCGGAGAGGACGGTCGGCGAGACGACCTGGCGGCGGATGAAGCTCCCCGAGGAGTTCGTGCCGCGGAAGACGCACGTCAGGTTGCCGTTCGGGTTCTCGATCTTCCAGTAGCCGCCCGAGGAGCCCGCCTGGCCCTTCTGGACGATGTTCCCGAAGTGCTTCGTCGTCCGGTAGCGAAGCTGGACGGTGTAGGCACCCGAGCCGGGGTTGAGCGTGGAGCTCGATGCCTGGACGATGCGCCCCGGCTTGGCCGGCGGCTGGGTCGGGCTCGCGAACGGCCAGTGGTAGCCGGTCGCACCGTTGAACGTGAACCCGGTGACGACATCAGAGCCGATGGTGCCGTTCACGTGGCCGCTCGAGTCGACCATCACGCTCGCCCCGGCCTTCTCGTTCATCTGCCAGTTCGCGAGCGTCGCGGCCGACGCGGGTGCGGCGAACGCGACGGCGAGCGCGAACGCAGCCGTCAGCGACGATCCGAATCTCTTCCTCATATGTCCCCCTCCTTCTGGCTGTGCCGTGTCTTCACATGCCCATGTGTGTTCGGTGGCCAACCGCCAACCGTCTCGCCGGCACACGCCCATGATACCCCCGTCCGCCGTCATCCTTACATTCGGTGCAGCCAGTCGACGACGCCGGCCGGCGCGAGCTGCCGCGCCCGCTCCTCGTAGCGAGCACGCTCCGCCGCGGAGAGCACCTCGCTCGCCGCGCCTGATCTCCCCCGGCGGAAGAACGCGGCCGGATCCCTGAGGACGCCGTTGCGATCGGGCAGGAGCGCCTCGGCGTTGGCGCTCATCTCGGAGAAGGATGCAGCCTCGACGAGCGCCGGCCATGCCGCCTCGTCGACTGCGAAGCCCAGCCGGTGCGCGAGCTCGCGCATCGTTCCGGCGAGGTCGGCCTGGAGGTCGTCATAGCGGACGAGCACGATGTTCGGCTCGGCGCGCCGCGACCACGCGTCGGTCAGGTGCCACATGACGCCCGGGAGCGAGTCGAGCGATTCCGACGGGGCCGGATCGTCCTCGATCCACTCGACCAGCCAGTCGTGGACGGCCGGACGGTGAGGCGGCGGCGTCTCGGGCTCGGGCAGCCCGACGAGCTGCCGCAGCCGCGCCCGGTCGATGTTCGCGGCCTGGTGGTAGAGCGAGACCGCGGCGTCGAGCGGGTGGCGGGCGACGACGATGTACGTCGCGCCCGGCTCGATGGGCAGGCCGTCGAGTGGCGTGTGCGTCTTCAGGAACCGGCGATGCCTCTGCTCGTCCAGGCGGGCGAAGAGCGCCTCCTGCGGCTCGGTCAAGCGGTCTACCCAGGGCGACAGACAGCCGAGCGGCTCCGGCAGCTCCGGCGATCCGAACACGAGGAGCGCGCAGATCATCTGCATCCACGTCGTGCCGTGCTTGGAGCGGGTGCTGATGACGATGTCTCCCGGGCGAAAGCGGAACGACTGCCAGCGGGCGTTGTCCTCGTCGGCCGACGCGTATGAGCGCGGCGCGGGCGCCACCGGCTAGAGGCCGAACCAGCGCGCCCGCCGGGTCGAGCCGAAGCGCTGCTTCTGGGCCGCCAGCTCCCGCGACGGAGCGTCGAACGTGCCCGTCGGCCGCGCGCCCGAGAAGAAGTCGACGTTGACGCGCCCGACCACGTCGTCGCCGAACTCGATGAAGCAGGAGCCGACGCCGTCGAACTGCTCCGGCGGGCCCTCGCCGCGGATGCGGGCGGCCAGCGTGCGGGCGACGACCCGCGCCTGCCGCTCCGAGAAGACGCCGGCCTTGGGCGTCCCGACCGTCGCGACATCGCCCACGGCGTAGACGTCGGGATGGGCCGTCTCGAGCGTGCGGCCGTCGACCGGGATGTAGCCGTCGACGGCCATCCCGCTCTCGATCACGACGTCGGGCGCGCGATGCTTCGGCACGCCGAGGAAGAGGTCGTAGTCGAGCTCGGCGCCGTCGTCGAGCACGGCCACCCGCCGGGCGTCGTCGACCGACGCCACCCGCCGCCCGCCGACGAACCGGATCCCCCGCTCCCGGAACGCCGACATGAGCGCCGCCGAGGTGTCGGGGGACGGCGGGACGGGGGTCGGGAACGGCATCACGAGCACGACCTCGCAGCCGTCGCGGACGCCGCGGCGGAGGAGATGGTCGTGGATCAAGAGCGCCGCCTCGCTCGGCGCGGGCGGGCACTTGAACGGCGCGCCGCAGACTCCGACCACCGCCCGGCCGCGCGAGAAGTCCGCGATGGGCCCGGCCAGCCGCTCGGCGCCCGCGACGGAGTAGAACTCGCCGGCCTCCACGAGGCCCGGGGTGCCTTCGAGGTCGTAGTCGGCGCCGAGCGCGACGACCAGGTGGTCGGCCTCGTGGACGCCGGCGTCCGTCGTCACCACCCTGGCCGCCGGGTCGATCGCAAGGATGGTCTCGCGCAGCAGGCGCACGCCGGGCTTTGCGAAGCGGCCGTAGTCGAGCCTCACCGCGTCGGGAGTCGTGCGGCCGAACATGACGTCCAGCTTCGAGTAGCCGAAGACGAAGGCGCCGGCCCGGTCGATCACCGTCACGTCGGCCTCGCCGCTCAACTCCTCCGACACCACCGTTGCGAGCTCGAGCCCGCCAAATCCCGCTCCGAGCACGACTATCCGAGCGTTCATCAGACGATCATACGAGAGCCGCTACGCTCCATGGCGTGGGCTTGATCGTCACGCTTCGGGGCGTCGGGATCGGCGTTGCGCTGCTCGTCGCGGGTCTCGCGGCCGCACCGGCCGCCGACGCGGCTCCCAGCTCGCGCCCCGCGGCGGCCGAGGCGACCGGCGGGCATCCCTGCGGCGCGCGCCCGGCGGCGAAGAGGCCGTACAAGCACATCGTCGTTCTCATGGACGAGAACCTCTCGGTGTCGCAGTGGGAGGCAACCCCCGATGCGCCGTACACGCACCGGCTCGCCGAGGAGTGCCGCCGCCTGACCGACGCGGCCGGCGAGACGCATCCCAGCTTCCCGAACTACATGGCGGTCGTCAGCGGCACGTTTCCGACGCCGGCCTGCCTGCATTGCCCGTCTGGCGCGAACAACATCTTCCACCAGATGAACCGGGCCGGCCTCAAATGGCGCGACTACAACGAGGCGATGCCGCACAACTGCGTCCCGACCCCGGCCTCGGCGCCGCACTACCGCGACAACCACAACCCGGCGTTCTGGTTCACCGACCTCGGGCCGGTGTCGAAGGGCGGCGACGGCTCCTGCGCGAAGTTCGACGTGCCGCTCGACCCGTACTTCTGGAACAACGTCGCGAACGGCCACCTCCCGGCGTTCAGCTGGATCGCGCCGAGCGAGTGCCACAACATGCACTGGCGCTCGCCGATCTGCGACCAGACGACGAACGGCACGAAGGCCGACCGGATCAGGTTCGGCGACGACTTCATCAAGCGCGTGGTCTCGGCCATCGCTGCCCGGCCGAGCTACAAGAAGGGCAAGACGCTGATCGTCGTCACCTGGGACGAGGCCAACGAGGGCTCGATCCAGTCGGCGGGCAACTGGGGCATCGACTGCTCCGACCACGCGGTGTACGTCGCCAACACGACGACCTGCCGGGTGGTCACCATCCTCGTCTCGGCACGGCTCGGCGGCGGCTCCTTCCCCGGCTTCTACAGCCACTACAGCCTGACGCGCGCGATCGAGCGGAACTTCGGGCTGCCGCTGCTCGCCGGCGCAAACCGGGTGAAGCGGGCGCCGATCCACTAGCCGGCCGAAATCGGTGCCTGGCACCGATGTTTCACGGCGGCGGCCGGCCCAGGAAGCCGGCCACCATGGCCCGGACGTTCCAGCGCTCCATGCCGAGGTAGGTCGCGCCCGGCGAGCCGGCCGGCCCGAGCGTGTCGCCGTAGAGGTCTGCATAGACCCGGACGCCGGCCTCGGCGGCGATCTGGCGTTCGAGGGTCGGGTCGAGCGACGACTCGGTGAAGACCGCGCGGACGTGCTCCGCCCTGATCCGGTCGATCAAGCTCGCCACGTCGCGGGCGCTCGGCTGGGCCGCCGACGAGAGCGCCGGGAACACCGAGCCGACGACCCGGATCCCGTACCGGGCGGCCAGGTACCCGAAGGCGTCGTGATTGGTCACGAGCTTGCGCTCGGCCGGAGGGACGGTCGCGATCAGCCGCCGGTTCGCGGCATCCATGCGCGCCACTTGGCCGGCGTAGCGGGCGGCGCTTCGCTCATAGGCCGCGCGATGCGGGGGATCGACCTCCCCCAGGCGGCGGCCGAGCGCGGTCGCGACCCGCTCGACGAGCACGGGGTCGCCCCACCAGTGCGGGTCGTCGCCGCGCAGCGGCAACCCCGCAGCCGCAGCGAAGACGGGCGCGCCGGAGCCGGCGGCCTCGACGAGCTGGCCGGCCCAGGCATCGAGCCCGGCGCCTGACTCGACGACGAGCCGGGCATGTGCGAGCGCCGCGACGCTGCTCGGCGTCGGCTCGAAGTCGTGCGGGTCGACGTTGGGCCGCAGGATCCCGACGACATGCACCCGGCGTCCGCCGACGTTCCGGAGGATGTCCTGCATCTGCGTCGTCGTCGCCACCACGGCGATCGTCCCCGGAGGCGGCTTGGCGAGCGCCGTCTGGGTGCAGGCGGAAGTGACCAGGACGGAGAGTGCCAGGAGCCCGAGGCGACGCATCCCCCGAAACGATAACAGGTTTCATTTTCGCTATACTCGGCCGCCATGGATCCCGGACGCAACCACCGCACCCGTGCAGCCCTGCTCGACGCCGGGCGGGCGATGTCCCGGGCGTTCAGCGTCCGCGAGCTCCACGCCGCGGCACTTCCCAAGGCGCCCCGGCTCGGGCTCACGACCGCGTACCGGGCCGTCGAGCGCTGGCGCGACACCGGGTTCGTCGAGCCCGCCGGCACGCGCGACGGCGAGGCCGTCTACGTCCTCTGCGGCGCCGCCGGCCACCACCATCACCTGGTGTGTGTGCGCTGCGGCGCCACATCGGTGCTCGAGGGCTGCGCACTCGAGCCGGCCCGGGCCGCCAGCGCCGCCGCGGGCTTCGAGCTGCTCGACCGCCAGCTCGGCGCGCTCCCGGCCCGCTGCGGCGACTGTGCCGAAGCGGGTGCCGATGGCTGAGGCGCCGCGCGCGGTCGTCGAGGGGCTGACCGTCGCGTTCGCCGACCGGCGCGCGCTCGACGACGTCTCGCTCGAGCTGCCGCGCGGGGTGGTCGTCGGCCTGATCGGGCCGAACGGTGCCGGGAAGACGACCCTCTTGCGTGCGCTCCTCGGCACCGTGCGGCCGAGCGCCGGGTCGGTGCGCGTCGACGGCACCACGGGGTTCGTACCCCAGATCGGCCCCGGCGGCTGGGACCTGCCGCTCTCCGCCGCCGACGTCGCCCTCCAGGGCTCCTACCGCCGCACGGGCTGGCTGCGGCGCCCGCCGCCCGGCGAGCACGACCGCGCCCGCGCGGCGCTTGCGGCCGTGGGGATGGGCGAGCACGCCCGCCGCCAGATCGGCCAGCTCTCGGGCGGCCAGCGGCAGCGGATCATGCTCGCGCGCGCGCTCGTGCAGGAGGCCGACCTGCTGCTCCTCGACGAGCCCGTGTCCGGCGCCGATGCGCCCACCGAGGCGGCCTTCTCGAACATCCTGGCGCGGCTACGCGACGAGGGGCGCACGGTGGTGGTCTCGAGCCATGACCTGGCCTGGGCCAGCGCGCGGTGCGACCTGGTATGCCTGCTCGCGGGCCGTGTCATCGCCTTCGGGCCGCCGGCCGACGCGCTCGACGCCGCCTGCCTGGCCAGGGCCTACGGCGGTCAGGTGGTGGATGTCGGCGGTGTGCTCGTCCTCGCACCCGAGGGCCATCACGCGCACTGATGCTGCACTACCTGACAGACCCGCTCCAGTTCACGTTCATGCAGCGCGCGCTTGTGGCGGTCGTCTTCACCGGGCTCGCGTGCGGCGTCCTCGGGAGCTACGTGGTGCTGCGCGGCCTGGCGTTCATCGGCGACGCGCTCACGCACGCCGTGTTCCCGGGAGTCGTGATCGCGTTCGCGGCCGGGCAGAGCGTGCTCCTCGGCGCGCTCGCCGTCGGGCTCGTCACGGCGGCCGGGATCGCCGTCCTCTCGCGCGGCCGGCGCGTGTCAGAGGACACGGCGATCGGCATCCTGTTCGCCGCGATGTTCGCGCTCGGCGTGGTGCTCGTCTCGAGCCTGGCCGCCTACCAGAAGGACGTGGCCGAGCTGCTCTTCGGGAACATCCTCGGCGTGTCGCGCACCGACCTCATCCTGGCCGGCGCGGCGACGGTGGTCGCCGTGGGCGCCATCGCGCTTCTGAACAAGGAGCTCGCGCTCGTGGCCTTCGACCGTGAGATGGCCGAGGCGATGCGCTACCCGGTCTTCGTCCTCGACCTGGTGCTGCTCGGCCTGATCGCGCTTGCGATCGTCGTCTCGCTGCGCGCGATCGGGAACATCCTCGTCCTGGCGATGCTCGTGACGCCGGCGGCCACGGCGCGGCTCCTCACCGACCGGCTGGTCACCATGCAGGCGGCTGCGGCGGCGATCGGCGCCGCCAGCGGCATCGTCGGGCTCTACATCAGCTTCTGGTGGAACGTCGCGTCGGGCGGGGCGGTCGTCCTCACCGCCACGGCGGTCTTCTTCGCCGTCTTCCTCGGACAGGCGGCGGTCGGCGCTCTGCGGCCGGGATAGATGAGTGATTCCACACCCCCGCGCGTCTGGACGTCCCACCGTGGCGGCTTGCCGTCACGATGGTGGCGCTGCGGCTGCGAACCGTCGCCTCGCGGCGTCCTCGATCGGCTCAATATCAGCGATATTGACCCTCCCTGCGTCCTTGCGAGACTGGGTTCTCGCCGCCCAGAACATCACGCGGGCGTGGAATCAATCATCTAGCCTCCGAGAGGTGCCCGACCGCGACGCGCTCCCCACGGTCGCCGCGTTCGCCGCGATCTATCTCGTGTGGGGATCGACCTTCCTCGCGATCCGCTACGCGGTCGAGACGATCCCGCCGTACACCATGATGAGCCTGCGCTGCCTGGGCGGCGGCGCGATACTGGTCGTCCTGTGGCGGCTGCGCGAGCCCGGCTCGCCGTGGCCGTCCGCGCGCGAGCTGGGGGGATGCGCGGTGCTCGGCTTCTTCTTCTTCGTCACCTGCCACGCGCTGCTCGCGCGCGAGGAGCAGTTCGTGCCGTCGGGAATGGCGGCGCTGTGCGCTGCCACGATCCCGCTCTTCGTCCCCATCCTGACCTGGCTCGTGCCGGGCGGCGGACGGCCGAGCGGCCGGACGAGTGCGGCCCTCGCGGCCGGGTTCGCCGGCGTCGCGCTCCTCGTTGCCGTGCAGGGAAGCGGCGGCGGGCTCGCCGGGGTCGACGCGGCCCTCCTGCTCCTGATGGCGCTCTCGTGGGCGGCCGGAACGGTGTCGACGCGGCTCGTGCCGGTGCCGTCCTCGCCGCTCGCGGCCTCGGGAATCCCGCTCCTGTGGGGCGCCGCGATGCTGGCCGTCGTGTCGCTCGCCTCGGGTGAGATCGGAACCTTCCACGCCGGTGCCGTCACCGCAAGGTCGACGGCCGGGCTGGCCTATCTGATCGTCATGGGGACGGTGGTGACGTTCTCCGCGTACATGTGGCTCCTGCGCCACGTCGCCCCCACCCGGGTGGCGACCTACGCGTTCGTGAACCCGGCCGTCGCCGTGGTGCTGGGATGGGCGGTCGCGGGCGAGCACCTGAGCGCAGGCACCCTGCTCGCGACCGCCGTCATCATCGGCGCTGTCGCCGTGGCCGTGTCAGACCGGCCCCGGCCTCAGCTCGAGGCGCCGCCCTCGGCGTCGCCCTCGCCGTCCTCGGCGAGCAGCTGATAGATCCCGCGCCGGGCCTCCTTGAGGATGGCCTGGGCGGACTCGATCTGCTTCGCGCTCCCGGCCACCGCCACCTGGCGCGTGGCGCCGAGGAGCTGGAAGGCCGTGTCGCGAAGCGCCGCGAGGTCGTCGTCACCCTCGCCGGCGGACTCCCAGGGCGTGGCGCTGGGAAGCGCGGACGCCTGCTCGCGACCGGTGTCGGTGAGCTCGAAGACCCGGCGGCCGTCGCCCTGGACGGCCCGCACCAGCTCCTCGTCCTCGAGCTGCTGGAGCGTCGGGTAGACGGAGCCGGGGCTGGGGCGCCAGGCGCCGCCGGTGCGCTCGCCGACCTCCTGGATAATCTGGTAGCCGTGCATCGGCTGCTCCGCCAGGAGGGCGAGGATCGTGGCGCGGATGTCCCCGCGGCCGGCCTTGCGGCCCGGGCCGAAGAACATGCGGTCGAACCCGGGCGGGCCGAAGCCGCGCCGGCCGCCGCGCCGGCGGCCGTGCATCATGAGGAACTCGTGGCGGGCGCGCCTGCGCCGGCCGCGGTGTTCGATGGCGTATGCCGTCATCGTGTGGTTCTCCTTCCGACTGTCTGCATACGATCACGATATATCGTGAACGCTCGTTTGTCAAGGACGGTATGCTCGACCGATGCGGGCCAGGAGGACGATCACCGTGGTCGGGTGTCACGCGGGCGGCGAGATCGGAAACGTCGTCACGGGCGGCGTTCTCCCTCCCGCCGGGGCGACGGTGTTCGAGCAGATGCAGACGCTCGCGCGCGAGGGCGACTGGCTGCGGCGGCTGCTCCTGCGCGAGCCGCGCGGGAGCGTCGCCTGCCACGCGAACCTGATCGTCCCGGCGACCCGGAGCGGGTGCGATGCCGGGTTCATCATCATGGAGCCGACCGAGTACCCGCCGATGTCGGGCTCGAACTCGATCTGCACCGCGACGGTGCTGCTCGAGACCGGGATGGTCGAGATGCGCGAGCCCGAGACCGTGCTGCGGCTCGAGGCGCCGGGCGGCGTCGTCGAGGCGCGGGCGGCCTGCCGCGACGGGCGCTGCGAGAGTGTCGAGATCACGAACGTCGCGTCGTTCGCCGACCGGCTCGACGCTCCGATCGAGGTCGAGGGTCTCGGGACGGTGACCGTCGACGTCGCCTACGGCGGCATGTGGTACGCGATCGCCGATGCGGCGGCGCTCGGCTTCGCGATCGAGCCCGGCGAGGCGCGCGACCTGTCGCTCGCCGGTGAGCGGATCCGGGCCGCGGCGCGCGAGCAGCTCCCCTGCGCCCATCCCGAGAATCCCGAGATCGCGGGGGTCAGCATCGTCCAGATCGCCGAGCCGTGGCAGGGCGTGGGCGCCGTCAGCCGAAACGCCGTCGTGGTCTCTCCCGGGCGGTTGGATCGCTCGGCGACGGGGACCGGGCTCTCAGCGCGGATGGCGGTGCTGCACGCGCGCGGGCTGATGGGGGCCGGCGATGCGATGACGCACGCGTCGGCGATCGGATCGACCTTCGCCGGCCGCATTGTCGCGGAGACGGCGGTCGGCGGCCGGCCCGCGATCGTCCCGGCGATCCGCGGCAGCGCGTGGATCACCGGCATCTTCGAGCTCTTCGTCGATCCGGACGACCCCTTCCCCGAGGGCTACGTCCTCTCGGACACGTGGGGCGTAACGGCGACCTGAAAAAGCGGTGTGCCCGGCACCGGTTCTTCACGCCTCGTCCAGGCCGCGGAGCATGATCGTCCCCAGGAGCGCCGCCGCGGCGGCCACGCCGAACCCCACCCCCCACGACGTCGCCGCGACGATCGCAGCGAAGGCCACCGGCGTCACAACCGAGGACAGCGAGAGCGACGCCTGCTGCAGGCCGAGCGCCGCGCCTGAGCGGGCGTAGCCTGCGATCTCGGCGGCGGCCGTGAACGAGAGCCCGTTCCAGCTCTGTGAAAGGCTGCCCGCGATCACGAGCGCCGGGACGAGCAGGAGGAGCGGCGCTGAGACCAGGACGGCTACGACCGCGGACGCGGCCGCGAGCGCGAGCCCGAGCCGGCGGAGCGGCCCGACCCGCGTTCCGGCCCGGTCGGACCAGCTGCCGGCGACGAGCCGGAGCGCGGCACCGATCACCTGGACGGCCGCCAGCATCGCCGCCGCCACCGGGGTCGAGACTCCGCGCTCGGAGTGCAGGAAGAGGACGGCGAACCCGATCAGGCTGCCCAGCGCGACGTAGAGCAGCCCGCTCGCCCAGCAGAGGCGCCAGATGCGCGGGTCGGCGAGCGGCGGGCGCTCCGAGCCAGACTCCGCCGGCGGCCGGGCCGGGTCGCGCAGCCACAAGCCGCCGGCGACGGCCGCCGCGAAGAGCACCGCCGCGAGCGCGGCCAGCGCCGCGTGCAGCCCGCCGACCGTGAGACACACCGGCAGCGTGAGCGCCGCGAGCGCGCCGCCCACCGGCACGCCCGTCTGGCGAATCCCCAGCGCGAGCCCGCGCTGCGACGGCGCAAACCAGCCCATGACCGCCCGGCCGCTCGCGGCCTGCACGCACGCCCCGAGCGCCCCGGCGGCGAAGAGGGCCACCGACACCGCGACGACGCCGTCGGCCGCCGCCGCGACGGCGACGGCGACCGATGCGCTCCCGAGCCCGGCGGCGATCACCGCCCGCTCGCCGGCCCGGTCGGCCAGCATCCCCCACGGAAGGACCGTCGCCAGCACGCCGAGGTTGACGCTCGCCAGCACGACGCCGACGCCCTCGAGGCTCAGGTCGTAGTGCGACTGCAGGGCGGGCGCCAGCACCGGCAGGCCCAGGAAGAGGGCGGCGAAGCTCGTCTGGACGCCGACGCCGGTCGCGAGGATCGTCCACCGGTACGGGTCGCCGCCTGAGCCCGCCCGGTCCGCGGCCTACTCCGGCAGGTAGCGGGGCTCGGCGAACACGCGCCGCACCATCGGCTCGAAGAACTCGACCGGGAGCGACTCGTAGGCCGGGTCGAAGCAGTTCTGGTCGTAGCGCTCGCAGAACTCGGCGCACGCATCGAAGTAGGGGCTCGACCGGAACTGCTCGCGGGCGTTCGGGTCGGCGTCGTAGTGCTCGGCGTAGTAGTACATCTGGAAGGCCCCGTGATGGGCGACGATCCAGCAGATC
>DATAEI010000045.1:0-5350 GCA_036258075.1 Gaiellales bacterium | reverse complement strand
GTCGCCCTCCTCTCCGCGGCGGTCGCCGGACCGGTCGAGGCCGCGCTCTGCCCGCACGAGGCCGGGCCGCCGCGCTGCTGGTGCCGCCCGCCGCTCCCCGGGCTTCTGCTGGCGTTCGCCCGCGAGCAGGGGGTCGACCCGGCCCGGTCGCTCGTCGTCGGGACAGGGCCGGCGCACCGGTCGCTCGCTGCCGCGCTCGGTGCCCGCTACGCCCCCTCCGCCTGACCCGCGCCGGTAGGGTTGCACGCATGCCCGGCCCCCTCGAAGGCGGCTGCTCGTGCGGCGCGGTGCGCTACCGGCTCACCTCGGAGCCGATGTTCGTGCACTGCTGCCACTGCCTGAACTGCCAGCGCCAGACCGGCAGCGCGTTCGTGATCAACCTCCTGATCGAGGCCGACCGGGTCGAGGTTGCCGCCGGCGCTCCGCAGGCCGTCGACGTCCCCCGTGACGACGGCTCGACACAGCGCATCTGGCGCTGCGCAGAGTGCCAGGTCGCCGTGTACAGCGAGTACACCCGGCCCGAGGTGCGCTTCGTGCGCGGCGGCACGCTCGACGAGCCGTCGCGGGTCTCGCCGGACGTCCACATCTTCACCCGCTCGAAGCTGCCGTGGGTTGTGCTCCCCGAGTCGGTGCCCGCGTTCGAGGTCTACTACGACTCGAAGACCCTGTGGCCGGCCGCGAGCTACGAGCGGCTTCGTGCCGCCCTGGCCCGGCGATCGGACGCCTGAGCAATGCGGCGCGCCGTCACCGTTGCGTGCGTTCAGGCCGAGCCGGCGATCCTCGATCTCGAGGGCACGCTCGACCGCGTCGACTCGCTCGCGGCGGACGCCGCCGAGGCCGGGGCCGAGCTCGTGCTCTTCCCCGAAGCGTTCGTTCCCGGCTATCCGTCTAACCGCTGGGTGCGCCATCTCGCCGCCGGAGCGGACCCGGCGGCGAGGGCGACCTTCGCGCGGCTCATGCGCGAGTCCGTCGAGGTGCCGGGAGGGGCATGCGACCGCCTCGCGGAGACGGCGAAGCGCCATGGCCTGTGGCTGGCGGTCGGCGCAAACGAGCGGGCCGGCGGGACGCTCTACAACTCGCTCCTCGTCTACGCGCCGGACGGCGAGCTTCGCCGCCACCACCGAAAGGTCATGCCGACGAACCACGAGCGGCTCGTGTGGGGGATGGGCGACGGTTCGAGCCTCCATACCGTCGACGCCGAGTTCGGCAAGGTCGGCGGGCTGATCTGCTGGGAGATGAACATGCCGCTCGCCCGGTTTGCGCTCTACCAGGACGGGCTCGAGATCCTGCTCGCGCCGACGGCCGACGACTCGGAGTCCTGGCACGACTCGATGCGCCACATCGCGCGCGAGGCCCGGGCCTACGTGCTCACGTCCGTGGTCTTCCAGCGGGCCTCGTCGCACCCCGAGGACGTGCCGTTGGCCGACGGCGATGATCTGATGAGCCGCGGTGGCACGGCCATCCTCGGGCCCGACGGAAGCTACCTCGCCGGGCCGCTCTGGTGCGAGCCGGGGATCGTGACGGCGGTGCTCGACCCGGCCCGCCTCGACGAGGAGCGCCAGCGGTTCGACCCGGCCGGCCACTACCACCGGCCGGACGTCTTCCGCCTGTCCGTCGGTCGGGGCTAGCGGGCCTCGGCGAGGAGGCCGGGCATGTCGAGCGGCAGCGTGACCATGGCGATCGTGCCGTCGGGCTCGCGCGGCCAGTCGGCCATGTCGCGGTCGCGGTAGAGCTCGATGCCGTTGCCGTCGGGGTCCTGCAGGTAGATCGCCTCCGACACGCCATGGTCGGACGCGCCCGCGAGCGGCACGCCGAGCTCGATCACGCGCTTCACGGCCGTCGCCAGGTCGGCCCTGGTCGGATACAGGATCGCGAGGTGGAAAAGGCCCGTCGTGCCCGGGGCCGGAGGCGGGCCGCCGCGGCTCTGCCAGATGTTCAGGCCGATGTGGTGGTGGTAGCCGCCCGCGGACAGGAACGCCGCCGAGGAGTCGTAGTGCTGCTGCACCTCGAACCCGAGCACGTCGCGGTAGAACGCCTCGGCCCGGTCGAGGTCGGACACCTTGAGGTGCACGTGGCCGATCCGCGTGCCCTCGGGGATGGTGTAGTCCATCCGCGAAGGATACCGGCAGGCGATGTGTTCACGAGGATCGGCGTAGCCGCTAGCCGCTCCCCACCGTGACGTTCACGTCCATGCCGGCCTGCTTGTGGCCGGGGACCGAGCAGTAGAAGTCGTAGCTGCCGTTGGAGAGGGTCACGGTGAGCTTCTGCGTGCCGCTCGTGAACGTGGAGGTGGCCTGGTTGTCGACCCCCGGGCCGTTGATCGTCAGGTTGTGGGCGGTCGGCCCGGCGTTCGTGACGTTGAACGTGTACGTCCCGGCGGCGAGCGTCGTGCCGCCGGGGAGGTCGATCGAGAAGTCGGCGAGCTTCACGTCGACGGCCTTGCCGCTGCCGCCTCCGCCGCCGGCGGATGAGGTGTTGGTGCTGGTGCTCGAGGAACCGCCCCCGCAGGCTGCGAGGGCGAGGCTGAGTGCGGCCAGAGCTGCCGCGTATCGGACGAGTTTCATGTGCCGTTCTACGCAAACGGAGGCGAACCGGATTCGCGCGGGCCGACTATCGTGCCCGGTGAGCATGGGTGGGGATCAGGCGTCGCAGCGCGCAGCGGAGCTCCGGCGAGCGATCGCCGAGGCGGATCACCGGTACTACATCCTCGACCAGCCGACGCTCTCCGACGGCGAGTACGACGAGCTGATGCGCGAGCTGCGTGAGCTCGAGGCCGGCGATCCCAGCCTGGTCACGCCGGATTCGCCGACGCAGCGGGTGGGCGTTGTCGCGTCGGCCGGCTTCGCCGAGGTCGAGCACCTCCAGCCGATGCTCTCGCTCGCCAACGCACGCAACGACGACGAGTTCGCCGCGTGGTCGGAGCGGGTCGCGCGCCTCCTCGGCGAGGAGGCATATCAGCTCGTCACCGAGCCGAAGGTCGACGGGCTCGCCATCTCGCTCGTCTACGAGCACGGCGTCTTCGTCCGCGGTGCGACGCGCGGGAACGGGATCGTCGGCGAGGACGTGACCGCCAACCTGCGCACCGTGCGCGCCATTCCGCTTCGGCTGGCACGCGATCCGGCGCCGGAGGTGGTCGAGGTCCGCGGCGAGGTGTACCTGCCGCTCGAGGGCTTCGCACGCGTGAACGAGGAGCAGATCGCCGCCGGCGCGAAGCCCTTCATGAACCCGCGGAACTCCGCCGCCGGGTCGCTGCGCCAGAAGAACCCGGCGGTGACGGCGAAGCGCCCGCTGCGGCTGTGGGCCTACGGGATCGGGTACTCGGAGGGGCTCGAGCTCGAGACGCACTGGGACGCGCTGGCGTGGCTGCGGGACCAGGGCTTCCCGGTGTCGCCGGACGTGGAGCTCCACGACGACCCCGCCGCCGCGCTGGCGTTCTGCCGCGCATTCGAGGAGCGGCGCGCGAGCCTCGGGTACGACGTCGACGGCGTGGTCGTCAAGGTGTCGTCGCTCGACCAGCAGCGCCGGCTCGGCTCGGTCGGCCGCGACCCCCGCTGGGCCGTCGCGTTCAAGTTCGCGCCGACGACGGCCATCACGAAGCTCGAGAAGATCGGCCTGAACGTCGGCCGCACCGGCGCGCTCAACCCGTACGCCATCCTCGAGCCGGTCGTCGTGGGCGGTGTCACGGTGTCGCTGGCGACCCTCCACAACGAGGACGACATCCGCCGAAAGGACATCCGCGAGGGCGACCGCGTGATCATCCAGCGGGCCGGCGACGTGATCCCGCAGGTCGTCGGGCCCGCGCCCGACCAGGAGGGCAGGCGCAGCCGGGCGTGGAGGATGCCCGAGCGGTGCCCGGTGTGCTCGACGCCGATCGTGCGCGCGGAGGGCGAGGCCCGCCACTACTGCCCCAACCGGGCCTGCCCGTCGCGCGGCTACGAGGGCCTGAAGCACTTCGTCTCGCGCGGCGCGATGGACATCGACGGCGTGGGCGAGAAGCTGGTGGCCAGGCTCGTCGAGCTCGGCCTCGTCTCGCAGCCGCAGGACTTCTACAAGGTCACCGTCGACGACCTGCTGCCGCTGGACGGCTTCCAGGCGACGTCGGCCGAGAACGTCGTTCGCTCGATAGAGCGGTCGAAGGCGCGCCCGTTCGATCGCGTGCTCTTCGCGCTCGGGATCCCGCACGTCGGCGGCATCACCGCGGAGCTCCTGGCCGGGGCGTTCGGGTCGATGGACGCCCTGCGCAAGGCGACGCCCGAGGAGATCGCCGAGGTCGAGGGCATCGGCCCGGTGATCGCAGAGACGGTGTCGGCATGGTTCCTCGACGAGGAGCACGCCGCCATCGTCGACGCGCTGGCGGCCGCCGGCCTCACAATGTCGGGGCCGAAGCGGGCGGCGAAGGCCGCGGCCGGCCCGCTGGCAGGCAAGACGTTCGTCGTCACCGGGACGCTCGAGGGCTACACCCGCGACTCGATCGCCGAGCACCTCGCGGGCCTGGGCGCCAAGGTCACGGGCTCGGTGTCGGCGTCGACCGACTACGTGCTCGCGGGCGAGGGCGGCGGCTCGAAGCGGGCCAAGGCGGAGGGGCTCGGCGTGCCCGTGATCGACCTCGACGAGCTCGACCGGCTCGTCGCAGCCGGCTCCTGACGGCTGCCCGTCGCGGGCGAGGCTAGGCCCGGGAGCCGGCCAGGAGCTGCACGATGGAATCCTGGAGCCGGTGGGCCGCCAGGACGTCGATCCTGGGGCGCCGGTTCTGGAGGATCGAGAACACCAGCTGGTGGCCGTTCGCCGAACGGACGTACCCGGACAGCGCGGAGGCGGTGTTCAGGGTGCCCGTCTTGGCATGCGCGTTTCGGTGCGCAGGCCCGGTGCGCATCCGGTCGCTCAGTGTGCCGCTGACGCCGGCCACCGGCAGCGCCTCGTACAGGTAGAAGCCCCACGACTGGCGGGCCGAGCGGCGCAGGATGCCGAGGATCTGGCGTGCGCTCAGGTGGTCGCCGAGCGAGAGCCCGGATCCATCCACGAGGCTCGAACCGTGCAGCTTCACGCCCAAAGCGCGCAGGGTGCGGCGGGTGGTCAGCGTGCCGTTGGCTGTCGTGCCGCGCAGCCCGGCGTGCACGGCGAGGGCCTTCGTGAGCACCTCGGCGTAGTAGTTGTCGGACGGCAGATCCATCTGGCGGACGAGCCGCGAGATGCGCGGCGAGGCGATCGCGGCCACGACCCATGCCGTGCCCGGGTGGACGCGCACCCGCGGCGCCTTCTGGAACGCGACACCGCGGTTCTTCAGCGACTTCTTGAGGATCTGGGCGGCGAACAGGGGCGGGTTCGACGAGGCCTGCGGGTGGCCGATGCG
>DATAEI010000044.1:0-9226 GCA_036258075.1 Gaiellales bacterium | reverse complement strand
GGCGCGCGGGCCGACATGAGCGTGCCCTCGCGCGCGAGCGCCGAGAGCGCCGGCAATCCGCCGGCCTCGATCCGGGAACGGAGGTAGCTCGCCGGAGTCCCGTCGAGCCCGATGACGCAGACGCGCGGGCGGCTCATGGGCGCGAAAGGCTAGCAGTCGACAACGAGCGCGCCACGGCGTACGGTGAGAGGCATGAAACCACTCGCCACCCTCGTTGCCGCCATGGCACTCGCGCTCGCCACCGCGGGGCCGGCCCAGGCGGGCATGCAGCTCTCGAAGATCCTGCCCTTCCCGCTCGTCGTTCCCGGCGGCCACAACGCCCAGGTGAACGCCGAATGGGTCGTCGTGAAGAACACCGCCTCGAAGCCCAAGAACCTGCACGGGTGGTTCATCCGCGAGAAGCGCGCCAAGCGCACCTACACGTTCCCGAGGTTCACGCTGTGCGGCGGCTGCAGCGTGAAGATCCACTCCGGCAAGGGCACGAACACCGGCACAGACCTGTTCTGGGGCCGCTCCAATCCGGCCTGGCCCGACGACTTCGACCACGCGGTGCTGCATCGGGCGTCCGGGCTGGTGCAGGACACGTGCGTCTACCCGAAGCCGACCGGCGGCGTCCCGCCCCCACCGACCCCCGGCAAGGTCTTCGGCTGCTGAGACCGGTGTCTAGGCCGCCGGCTCGGGCGGCTTCACCTGGTCGACGAGCCGGTCGATGGTCGCCCCGTCGGGGTAGGCGTAGTTGATCTCGACGAACGCGTTCCACTTGTCGGGAAGCGCGTCCTCGGGATAGATCGCCTCGACGGGGCACTCCGGCTCGCAGGCGCCGCAGTCGATGCACTCTTCGGGGTCGATGACCAGCATCCGACCGAACTCGTGGATGCAGTCGACCGGACAGACGTCGATGCACGACTTGTCCTTCAGGTCGATGCACGGCTCGGCGATGATGTACGTCATGCGGTTCTCCTGCGACTCCGGGGGAAAGCCGGAAGTGTATCGACGTTAGCCGCTGATCCCCGCCACCCAGGCGTTCACGAGGTAGGTCTTGTCGAAGAAGACGAGCAGGCCGGCCGCGACCAGGATCACACCGGAGACGATGCGCACCGTCGTGTACCTGTCGCGCACGAACCGCGCCGCGCTCATCGCCTGGCCGAGGCCCAGCGCCACCGCCACGAACGGGATCGCGAGCCCGGCCGCGTAGGCGGCGAGGAGGCCGGCGCCGCGGGCGGCGGTGGCATCGGTGGCGGCGAGCGCCAGGATCGATCCCAGGACCGGGCCGACGCAGGGCGTCCAGCAGAGCCCGAATGCCCCGCCGAGGAGGAGCGCCGACCCCGACGCCCGGGCCGGCTCGACGCCGGGCGCGAGCGAGCGCTCGAAGATCGGCACCCGCAGGAGGCCCATCATCACGAAGCCCATCGCGACGATGACGATGCCGCCGAGGTGGATCAGGTCGAGCCGGTGGTCGGTCACGAGCGACCCGGCGAGCCCCACCGCCACCCCGAGCGCGATGAACACCGCCGAGAACCCGAGGATGAACGGCGCCGCCGCCCTGAGCGCGCGGTTCGGGTCGGTGGCGCTTGCCCCGATCGCCGACAGGTAGGCCGGGACGAGCGGAAGCACGCACGGGGTCGCGAACGAGACCAGGCCCGCGGCGAACGCTGCGGCGGCCTGGTTCACTCGAACCCCGCCAGGTCGGCGTCGATCCGGGCCGCCAGCGCCGCGTCGATGTCGCCTCCCGGCGGCGACCGCGGGGGCCCCTGCCGCGACCGCGACCAGCGCAGGGCGAGCGCGGCGGCGATGCCGATTCCCGTGAGGAGCACCGCGCCCGGCACGAGCCAGGCGAGGAGCGAGAAGCCGTGCTTGGGCGGCGCGGCCAGGATCTCCTCGCCGAACCGGGCGACCAGCGTGTCCTTCACCTGTGAGCTCGTCCACCCGGCCTGGCACTTCTGGTGGACGAAGTCGCGCACGTGCTGGGCGAATGCCGACTCCGACTGGTCGATCGGCACCCGGCAGGTGATGCACATGAGCTGCGACTGCATGTCCGCCTCGGTCCAGCCGTTGCAGGCAAGGGCGGCGCCCGGCGCGGCGAGGCCGAGCGCGAGCACCGCGACGAGGCAGGCGGCGAGACGCCTCACGACGGCCCTGTCCCCAGGATCGGGAGGATCGCCTTGTCGAGCTCCTGGGCGGTGATCTCCTGGTTCTGGAACCAGCGCACCGTGCCGTCCCGGGCGATCACGAAGGTGGCCGGGAAGCCCGACACGCCCCAGCGGGTGGTGATGTCGTTCGTGCCGTCGTGAACGAGCGGGTAGCTGACGTGGAACGTGCGCGCGAAGTCGCGTGCATCCGAGAGGAAGTCCTGCGAATCGACGCCGACGATCTGGAGGCCCTGGGCGGCATGGCGGTGGAGCTCCTCCGCGAAGATCGGCGCCTCGTCCCGGCACGGCTGGCACCACGACGCCCAGAAGTTCAGGACGACGACCTTCCCGCGGTAGCGCTGCAGGTCGACCTTGCCGCCGCCGTCGAGGGCCGGCAGGCTGAAGCCCGGCGCCGTGGGCGTCTTGCCGTCGTTCAGCTCGGCCGCCACGGTCGTCGAGTTCGACCGCAGGCCGTGGGCGAAGATCCCGACGAGCGCGACGAGGACGGCAACGGCAACCGCCTGAAGGGCCAGTCTCGCTCCCCTGGGCACGGCTCGAGTGTAGCCGTGCCCAGGCTCGCTGCGTGGTTCCTACGTCTCGCTCGACATGTGGGCGTACGACCGGGTGTAGGGACGCCACGGCGCCCGTTCCCAGTCGACTCCCTGGCACATCGGGCACGTCGGCAACGACCGGTAGACGGTTACGCCGTACCCGCAGTCGCGGCAGCGGAACTCGCCCTTTGCCCTCACGCCGGCCGTCCAGTCCTGCTCAATGTCAGGATCCCGGCGCTCCACGATCGACCCCATTGGATGCTCCTCGCTCGGGATCCGAACTCTAGCCGCTCTCACACGCGTGCTCAACACGAAATCAACGTGATATCCATCTTCGCTCAACACACGGTGCCCGGCTTGGTGCGCGCGGGCGGTCGGTAGACTCCGCGGCGCGATGACGCAGAAGGCGACGCTCAAGCCATACCTGGAGGAGATCCGCCAGTGGGTCGAACAGGGCCGCACCGACGTGTGGATCGCCCACACGCTGAACTCGACACCCGCGTCGATCTCGGGCTTCCGCTCGTCGCACGGCATCCTGCGCCGCGACATCGCATCCGAGGCGCGCTCCGCGCCCCCCGTCATCCCGCCGGACGCCCCGCCTGAGGAGTCGCCGACCAAGCGGCGCCGGCGGACGAAGAAGACCGGGGGCGCCCCTCCGCTCTCGGCCCCGGCAGCCGAGAAGGCGCCCGTGGCGGTCGCCGCCGGAGCCGATGACGAGGGGCCGGCACGCAAGCGCCGCCGCCGCGGCGGGCGCGGGCGGAGCAAGCGGGCGGCGGGGTACGAGGCGGTCCTCGACCACGGCGAGGAGGGCTATGGCTTCTGGCTCGACGGCGCGGTGCGCGACGACCCGGTCTTCGCCGAGCACTGGGGCAACGTGCGCGCCCTCACGGTGCGGATCGAGGCCGACCAGATCGTGATCCGCGCCGACGACCGCGGCTGACGCTCCCCGGGGGCCGGCTCCTGCGGGGTCCACGGATGGGCGGGGGATCAGACGCGCGGGTCGACGCCGCGTACGTCCATGCGGCGATCAGTCCCTGACGGCCTTCTTCACGAGCGCGCGGATCTTCTTCTCCTCCGCGTCGGTCAGATCCTTGACGGCGAAGTCCGTCGCCCACATGGCACCGTCGTCGAGGTTCGCCTTGTCGCTGAAGCCGAGCGTCGCGTACCTGGACTTGAACTTGGCCGCGCTCTTGAAGAAGCAGACGACCTTGTCGTCCTTCGTATAGGCCGGCATCCCGTACCAGGTTCTCGACTTGAGGCCCGGGGCGACGTCCTTGACGATCGCGTGGATCCGCTTCGCCTTGTCGCGATCCGCCTTCGGCATCTCGGCGATCTTGGCGAGGACGTCGGCCTCGCCGTCCTTGCTCGGGCTCTTGCGCTCCCGAGCCGCCTCGCGCATCGCGGCTCGCTCCTCGGCCGTGAACGTCTTCGAAGCCTTCTGTTTCTCAGCCATCATGGCCACCTCCATCTGTGGGATACCGCATCAGTCGATCGTCGGCCGGAAGTCGATGGCGTCGCGCGCCACGCTCGCGAAGGCCGCGTCCTGCACGAGCGACAGGTCGTGCGCCCATGGGTGCGGCGTCGTCCGCTGCGCGATGTCCAGGCACCAGGCCGCCGCGCCGGAGTACTCGTCGCTCAGCGCCGCGAGGTCGAACGCGTGGCCCATGCGGCGGCGGAGCGCAGCGGCGATCTCGGTCACGACGCCGTGGAGCACCGTCCGCCGCGCGGTCGTCGTCTCGAGCTCGGACAACCGGCGCTCGCCCGCCGTCCACTCCTGCATCGCGACCTCGACCTCGGCGTTCACGGACAGCAGCACCCGTCGTCGGGAAAGAGCGGCTCCGCCTCGGCCAGGATGCGCACGCCGACCTCGTACCCAGGCTCTGCCAGCGCAAACGCCGCGTGGGCGTGCAGGCACTTGACCGCTCCGTGCCGCGCCACCCCAGCGATTCCGAGCGCCAGGCTGGCGCCGCCGTCTGCCATCTCGGCGGCCGGGCGGCGCAGCGCGCGCTGCCGCCCCGACGCCGCGTCATAGGACGCCCGCAGCCCGGCGTCGTCCGCGAGCAGCCGCTCGTAGCGGTCGACGCCACCGTCGGCCTCGAGCCGGTCGATCCGCGCGACGGCGTGCGGGCACGTCAGGTAGTACGTCGTCGGAAAGGGCTCGCCGCTCGCCAGATAGGCGTCCTGCTCGACGACGGCCGGCCGTCCGTACGGACAGCGGAGGGCGACCCGCGCCAGTCCGCGGGGCGGACGGCCGAGCTGGGCCTCGATGACGGCCGCGTCTTCCACACGCTCAGGTTACTCGCAGTCGCTGCCGCCGATGCCCTGCACCACGATCGCCGTCTCGCCCGGGAAGACCCAGCCGCAGCGGCGGGCGTACCAGACGACGGTGGCACGGGTGTGGAGCGACTGCTCCAGCTTCACCAGGCGGCTGTGCTCGTGCTCGAGCCGGGCGACCTGCGCGCGCTGGCTTGCGAGGTCGCGGCGCACCTGGAAGTACTTCTGGACGGGCCCCACGTAGAGCGCGGCGATCACCACGAACACGGCGACGGCGACGAGCCGTCCCACCGGCACACCGCGCCGCACCTTTCGCTTCTGCGCCGACCCCACGCCGCCCGGTTCGACGCCGCGCGGCGGACTCCTACTCGATGACCCGCACCAGCACGTGATCCGAGGTGCCCGGCTGGTTGAGCAGCGTGCCGCCCGTCAGGACGACCCGCTCGCCGGGGGCCGCGAGCCCGCTCCGGCGGATGACGTCGATGGTGTGCGACCAGAGCTCCTCGATCGAGCCCGCCGAGGCGATCGCCACCGGCACCACCGCCCAGTCGAGCGCCAGCTGCTGGAGCACGACCTGGTCGGGGCTGGCGGCGACGATCGGGCGCGGCGGCCGGAACTTCGAGACCTGGCGCGGCGTCGAGCCGGACTGGGTGGGGCATCCGATCACCGTCGCGTCGAGCTCCTCGGCGATGTCGCACGCCGCGTGGGCGAGCGTGGCGCTGGCCGCACGCTCCTTGCGGCGGCGGCGGTCGTGGTAGGTCAGCGAGGGCTCGACCGCCCGCACGATCCGGTTCATCGTCGCGACCGCCTCGAGCGGGTAGGCGCCGGCCGCCGTCTCACCCGAGAGCATCACAGCCGAGGTGCCGTCGAGCACGGCGTTCGCGACGTCCGACGCCTCGGCCCGCGTCGGCTCCGGCTGGTGGATCATCGACTCGAGCATCTGCGTGGCGGTGATCACCGTGCGGCCGGCCTCCCGGGCCGTGCGGATGATGAGCTTCTGGACGAGCGGCACCTCGGCGGCGCCGATCTCGACGCCCAGGTCACCGCGGGCCACCATGACGCCGTCGGCCGCCGCAACGATCTGCTCGAGCTGCTCGAGCGCCTCGGACTTCTCGATCTTGGCGATGACGCGGGCACGCGCCCCTGCCGCGTCGATGCGGTCGCGCAGGCCGGCGACGTCCTCCGCAGTCCGAACGAAGGAGAGCGCGACGTAGTCGGCGCCGTGCTCGAGCGCGAACTCGAGGTCGGCCTCGTCCTTCTCGGTCAGCGAGGGGATCGGAAGCTGCGTGCCCGGCAGGTTCACGCCCTTCCCGGCCGACACCAGGCCGCCCACCTCGACGCGGGTCTCGACACGGGTCCCGCGGACGTCGGCCACACGCACCCGCACCGCCCCGTCGGCAATCAGGATCTCCTGGCCCGGGAACGCGATGTCGGACAGCCGGTCGAACGTCACGCCCACCTCGCCGGGCGCGGTGCCGTTCCCGCCGGCGAAGACGAGCGTGTCGCCGGGCATCACGCTGCGCGGCTCGGCGCCGGCGGCGATCCTGAGCTTCGGCCCCTGGAGGTCGGCGATGACGGCGAGCGGCCGGCCGATCAGCTCCTGCGCCCGCCGCACGGCCTGGATCGCCGCGGCGTGCGATTCGTGGTCACCGTGGGAGAAGTTGAGCCGGGCGGCGTCCATGCCCGACCAGGCCAGCTGCTCGACCATGTCCGGCCGTTCGGTCGCCGGGCCGATCGTGCAGACGATCTTGGTGCGCCGCGGCGCGGGCTCGCTCACCGCGCTCCCCGGCTACCGGGGCTCGCGAACGCGTCCCGGCCCGGGTAGCGGGCGGCATCCCCCAGCTGCTGCTCGATGCGCAGAAGCTGGTTGTACTTCGCAACGCGGTCGGTGCGTGAGGGCGCGCCGGTCTTGATCTGCCCGCAGTTCGTGGCCACGGCGAGGTCGGCGATCGTGGTGTCCTCGGTCTCACCGGAGCGGTGCGACATGACCGCCGCGTAGCCGCTCTCGTGGGCAAGCCGCATGGTGTCGAGGGTCTCGGAGAGGCTGCCGATCTGGTTGACCTTGATCAGGATCGCGTTCCCGACGCCGGTGTCGATGCCGCGCTGGAGCCGGCCGGGATTCGTGACGAAGATGTCATCGCCGACGAGCTGCACGTCCTTTCCGAGCCGCTCGGTCAGCAGGCGCCAGCCCTCCCAGTCGTCCTCGGCCAGCCCGTCCTCGATCGAGACGACCGGGAAGCGATCGACCAGCTCGGCGAGGTAGTCGACCATCTCGCTGGACGACAGCGTGCGCCCCTCGCCCTCGAGGTGGTAGGCGCCGTCGCGGTAGTACTCGGTGGAGGCGGGATCGAGCGCGATGGCGACCGCCTCGCGATGGCCGGCGCTCTCGGCGGCGTCGAGGATCGCCTCGATCGCCTCGCCGGCGGACGCCAGGTCGGGCGCGAACCCGCCCTCGTCGCCCACCGCCGTCGCAAGGCCGCGTGCGTGCAGGAGCGCCTTCAGGGCGTGGAACGTCTCGGCCCCGATGCGGAGCGCTTCCGCGAACGTGCCCGCGCCGACGGGGACGACCATGAACTCCTGGAGGTCGATCGAGTTCTGCGCGTGGACGCCGCCGTTGATCACGTTCATCATCGGCACCGGCAGCACGTGCGCGTCGGCGCCGCCCACGTAGCGGTAGAGCGGCAGCCCCGACTCCATCGCCGCGGCCCGGGCGACCGCGAGCGATGCGCCGAGGATGGCGTTCGCGCCGAGGTTGCCCTTGTTCTCGGAGCCGTCGAGGTCGATCAGCGCCGCGTCGACGCCGCGCTGGTCCGCCGCGTCCATGCCGGCAAGGGCGGCCGCGATCGTCGTGTTCACGTGGCCGACCGCCGCGAGCACGCCCTTGCCGCCGTAGCGGCTCGTGTCGCCGTCGCGCAGCTCGACCGCCTCGTGCGCTCCGGTCGACGCGCCCGAGGGCACGGCCGCACGGCCGCTCGCGCCGGTCACGAGCACGGCCTCAACCTCGACGGTGGGGTTCCCGCGCGAGTCGAGGATCTCCCGCCCCTTGAGCGTTTCGATGTCGCTCACGGGGCCGGATGATATCCGCGCTATTCGGGCTTGCAGGCCTCGCCGTCGGGCTCGCTGCCGTCGAGGCGGCTCAGGAGCTCGGCGAGGGTCGCCATCTCGTCGTCGCTGTAGCGCTCGGCGAACTTGGCGTGGATCCCGGCGACGTGCACGTCGGCGGCGGCGCGCAGCTTCTCGTGGCCGGCGTCGGTGAGGACGGCGTACGTGACGCGGGCGTCGCTCGAGCAGGCCGCCTTGTCGACGTAGCCCGAGGCCTGGAGCCCGTCCAGGAGCCGGGTGATGCCGGACGCCGTCAGGAGCACCTGCTCGGCCAAGTCGACGCGGCGCATCTGGCCGCCCGGCGCGCGAGAGAGGCGCAGGAGCACCTCGTAGTCGTTCAGCGTCAGGCCGTGATCCGCGACGAGGTCGGCGTTGAGCGCGCGCGTGAGTGCGGCGTGCCCGCGCAGGAGCCCGACCCACGCCGCCAATGCTTGATCACTCAATACTTGACTACTCAATGTTCACCTGGTAGGATGCTTGATAGCTCAAGTATATCGCAACGGGAGGAGTTTCACAATGAGCACCATCGAGACACGCGAGCTCACCATCCCCGCCGGCACGTGGGCGATCGACCCCAGCCACTCGCGGGTCGAGTTCTCGATCCGGCACATGGGCATCGCGTCCATCCGGGGCAGCTTCGCAGACTTCGACGCCGTCATCGAGGGCGGCGACGAGCCGGCGATCTCCGGCGCGATCCGCGTCGCGAGCGTCGACACCCGCGACGAGGCCCGCGACGGGCACCTCCAGTCGCCGGACTTCTTCGACACCGAGCGGCACCCCGAGATCACGTTCGCGTCGACCCGCTTCGACGGCGACAAGGTCGTCGGCGACCTGACGATCCGCGGCGTGACCCGCGAGGTGGAGCTCGACGCCCGGGTGACCGGCGCCGGGACGGACCCGTGGGGCAACGAGCGGCTCGGGGTCGAGCTGGAGGGCGAGATCAACCGTCACGACTTCGGCGTCAGCTGGAACACGCCGCTGCCGACGGGAGGCCTCCTGCTCGGTGACACCGTCCGCCTGACGGCCGGCTTCTCGGCCGTGAAGGCAGCCTGACATGCGGATCCTCGCGCTGTCAGGGAGCCTGCGGCGGGACTCGCTCAACACCCGGCTCCTGCGCGCCGCGCAGGAGCTGGGCGGGCCGGGCGTCGAGTTCGTCCGCTACGAGAGCCT
>DATAEI010000043.1:0-5692 GCA_036258075.1 Gaiellales bacterium | reverse complement strand
TTCGGTCTCGCGCCGCTCTACACACGCTACGCCGACGTCTGGGACGCGGTCGACCGCCTGGCGGCGATCGTCGAGTCGGGCGAGCACGAGCGCCTCGACGCCGCACGCCGCCGCGTCACGTAGCCGAACCCCGCTCAGGCGGCGCGCGGCAGCTGCCGCACCAGCGGCTCGATCTGCTCCGCCGGCACCGGCGGCGAGAAGAGGTAGCCCTGCCCGAGCGGGCAGCCGTGGTCGATCAGGAAGGCGCGCTGGGCCTCCGTCTCGATCCCCTCCGCGAGCGCCTGGAGGCCGAGCCCGTCGGCCAGGCCGATCATGCCGGAGACGAGGACGCGGGCGCCGTGGTCGTCCGGCAGGCCCGAAACGAACGAGCGGTCGATCTTGAGCGTCGTCACCGACATCTGCTGGAGCCTGCCGAGGCTCGACTCGCCGATGCCGAAGTCGTCAATCGCAAGGCGAAGGCCGCGCTCGTGGATCTCGGCCAGGATCGGCGC
Source organism: Gaiellales bacterium (assembly GCA_036258075.1). GTDB lineage: Bacteria > Actinomycetota > Thermoleophilia > Gaiellales > JAICJC01 > JAICJC01. The sequence continues at coordinate 5,201 of DATAEI010000043.1, read as the reverse complement.
CCCGTGCAGCGTCTCGCGTGCCACGGTCGATTCGGTGATCTCGATCATCATCCGGTCGGGCGAGAGGCCGAAGGAGTCGATCGTGTCGAGCACGTGCCGCATCGCCGTCGGCTCCCAGAACGCGGCCGGCAGATTGACCGAGACGTACAGGTCGAGCCCGGCGTCGCGCCACGCGCGCCCCTGGCGGCAGGCCTCCTCGACGACCCACTCCGAGATCGGCCCGATCAGCCCGGTGCGCTCGGCGAGGGGGATGAACTGGCCCGGCATGATGAGGCCGCGGTCGCCGTCCATCCAGCGGATGAGCGCCTCGACGCCGACGGCCGTCGCGGTCGCGAGGTCGACCAGCGGCTGGTAGTGCAGCACGAACTCCTCGCGCGCGGCGGCCCGGCGCAGGCGACCGGCCATCGAGAGGCGCGCCATCGCGTCGCCCCCGTCGCGGGTGTAGACCTGGTGGCCGTCGCGGCCGGACTCCTTGGCGCGGTACATGGCCGCGTCCGCGTGCTTCAGGAGGCTCTCGCCGTCGACGGCGTCGACCGGATACAGGCTGATGCCGACGCTGCCCGAGCAGTAGACCTCGGTGCCGGCGAGGTCGAAGGGCGTCGACAGCGCCTCGCGCAGGTTCTCGGCGACCCGGCGGGCCACGTCGGCGATATCGGATCCCGGGTTCACGTCGAGGTCGGCCACGAGGATCAGGAACTCGTCGCCGCTCTGGCGGGCGACGATGTCGCTCGACCGCACGGCGCCGCGCAACCGTCGCGCGACCTCGATCAGGAGCTCGTCGCCGGCTCCGTGGCCGAGCGAGTCGTTCACGAGCTTGAAGTCGTCGAGGTCGACGTAGAGCACGGCGACGCCCTGGCCCGTCGGGAGGGCGCGCGCCAGCGCCACATCGAGGTGCTCCGAGAAGAGGTCGCGGTTGGGAAGGCCGGTGAGCGAGTCGTGGTAGGCGAGGTGCCCCAGCCGCTCCTCCGCCTCCTTGCGCTGCGTGACGTCGAGCAGGTACCCCTGCCGGTAGACCGGCCGGCCGCTCTCGTCGCGCACGATCACGCACTCGTCGTGCACCCACACCATCGTGCCGTCGCGGCGGACGACGCGGTACTCGCTCGCGAACGGCGTGCCGTCGACCCGGGCCGCCTCGAACCCTTCGAGCACGCGGCGGCGGTCGTCCTCGTGGATGATCTTTGCGAAGAGGTCGGGGTCGGCCTGCCACTCGGCGTGGGTGTAGCCGGTGATGACCTCGTTCTGCGGGCTGTTGTAGAGGGACGTCCCCGCCTCGTCGAGCGCATCGATGTAGATCGCGAGCGGGAGCTGCTCCACGAGCGTGCGGTAGCGGCGCTCCGCCTCGGACAGGGCACGCTCGGAGATCCGCATCGCCTCCTCGGCCTGCTTGCGCTCGGTGATCTCGTAGACGACGCCGTGGATCTCGTCGGACCGCCCGCCGCCAGGCCGCACCGCCAGCGCCTCGTCGTGGAACCAGCGCGTGCGCCCCTCGAGGTCGATGACGCGGTACTCGGCCGAGAACCGCTCGCCGGTCTCGACCGTGCGCCGGTAGAGGTCGACGGCGATCTCGCGGTCCTCCGGGTGGATCCGCCGCGTCCACTCGTCGGGATTCGCCAGCCACTCGGCTGCCGGAACGCCCATGACGCGGTCGATCTGCGGGCTCACGTAGATCGGCTCGCCCGTGCCGGCCTGGTCGATGTAGGTGACGACCGGGATCTCCTCGACGAGCGAGCGGAACCGGTTCTCGTCCGCCACGAGGCGCTCGTGGCGGCGGGCGCCCTCGACGGCCGTGCCGACCGTCTCTCCCACGGTCCGCCAGAACTGCATGCCGCCCGAAGCGAGCTGGGCGGCCGATGCCCCGTCCACCTCGATGACGCCGATCGCCCGCTCGCCCGTCGTGAGCGGAAGGATGAAGAGCGACGCTGTGCGAAGCGGCCGCCGGGAGCGGATGACCGCCTGCTCGGGCGCGTCGTCGGCGAGCTCGCGCTCCGTGGGATCCGCGCCGAGCAGCACCAGCCTGCGCGGCCCCTCGGCGAGGAGCCAGATCCGGGCGTCGCCGCCGGTCAGGGCGTGGGCGTGCGCGGCGAACCGGCGCGCGATCTCGTCGAGCTCGAGGGCCGACGAGAGGTCGCGGCCGAGCTCGAAGAGCGCGTGCTGACGGCTTGGGGAGGCCACCTCACCCTCCCCATCGGCGAGACCGGCCCCGGTCTTGAGCGGACGTCCGGAGACGACGTCTAGTGAGCGGAAAGATGGACCGGCGGCGCCGACGAGCGGGCGGCCGGCCAGGCGTCCCAGTCCTCGCCGCGGCACATCGGGCACACGGGAAGCGCGCGCCGGATCGTGACGCCGTACCCGCAATCCGTGCAGCGGAAGTCCCCGCGCGCCGCCTGCCCCGCGTGCAACGTGCCGTTCTCAGCGGCGACTGCCATGCTCATCTCACGACCCCCGTGAATCGAACTGCGTGCCCTCACGGCCAGCCTAGCGGGCGGGCGGCGCGCTGCCCTGCCCCGGACGGGGGGTTCGGCCCTACGCCGTAGTCGGGGAGTAATACGGGTTCGTGCCCGACGCGTGGTCGGTCACGTCCACGATCCGGTGCACGTCCGGCACGAGCTGGAGCACGGCGGCCTCGATCCCCTGCTTCAGCGTGACCGACACCATGCCGCAGCCCGCGCAACCGCCGCCGAAGCGGAGATAGACGACGCCGTCCTCGACCCGCTCGACCTGGGCAACGCCACCGTGCGCCGCGATCGCCGGGTTGATCTGCTCGTCGAGCACCCGGCGGACGCGCTCCTCGGCCGTCCCCTCGAGGCCCTCGGGCGCCGGGCCCATGTCGGGGCTCGCCTGCGGCGTGTTCAGGACGAGGCCGCCCATCAGCAGGTCGCCCTGGCGGTCGAGCGTCCCCCCGCGCAAGGCCTCGATGCTCCCGGCGGGGATGACGACGGAGATGCGGCCGTGATCCTGCACGAGCGCGTCCGGCGGGGCGTCGGCGAGCGGCTGGAGGTAGAGGTCGTACGTCTGGGCGAACCCCGAGCCCACCACCTCGACCCAGAGCGCGTGCCGCTCCGGCTCGTCCTCGCGCGAGCGCACCATGACGGCCTTCTCGATGGCCGCGTCGGTGACGGTCAGGATCTGCTCCATCCCCGTAGGGTATCTGTGACCGTTAGAGTCCGCGCCCGTGCCACCGCTCGGATCAGACGTCATCCGCCGCCAGGTCGTGATCGGCGCATCGGTCGTCTCGCCCGACGGCGAGCGCGTCGTCTACACCCGCCGCACCGTCGCCGGCGACCGCTACCAGGTGAACCTGTGGCTCGTCCCACGCCGCGGAGGCCGGCCGCGGCGGCTCACGCACGGCCGCTGGCGCGACACCGCCCCGGCCTGGTCGCCCGACGGGAAGACGATCGCGTTCGTGTCCGACCGCGCCGGCGCCGGGAAGGACGAGGACGCCGACGCCGAGCTCTTCCTCATCGACCCCGACGGCGGCGAGGCCGCGAGGGTCTGCAAGGCGCCCCACGGCGCGGTCGGGGCGCCGCACTGGTCCCCCGACGGGCGCACGATCGCCTTCGTCTCGGCGGGCGAGGAGGTGCGATTCTGGACGGGCGATCCGAAGAAGCACGTCGCCCGCGTCATCCGCACGACCGACTGGCAGGACGACAGCGGCACCCGCGACCGCCGCGACCACCTCTTCCTCGTCGCGGCCCGACCCGGTGCGCGGCCGCAGCAGCTGACGAACGGCGAGTTCGACGTCTCGCAGCCGTCGTGGCACCCGTCGGGCAAGCGGATCGCGTTCACGTCGATCCTCGAGCCGGACGCCGACCTGCACCCCAAGAACCGCATCTACGAGGTCGCGCTCCGCGGCGGGAAGCCCAAGGAGCTCGTGGCGCTGCCGGGCTTCGCCGAGCAACCCGCCTGGTCGCCGGACGGCCGCCGGCTTGCGTTCGTCGGCACCGACATCCCGGGCGCGCCCGACTACGCCGAACCGACCCTGTGGGTGCGCGAGGGCACCGCCGTCCGCAGCCTCACGGCCCATCTCGACATCCCCACCACCGTCGGCTGGGCGTCCGACCTGCACGACTGGATCGTGGCGTCCGACCCGCTGCCGGTGTGGGACGGCTCCGACCTCCTGGCGGTGATGAACCGGCGTGGGCGCGACGAGGTCTGGCGCGTGCCCGCCGACGGCGAGCCGGCGCAGGTCTCGCAGGGCGACACGACGATCTCGGCGCTCTCGACCGGCGCGGGCCGGATCGTCGTCACGGCCACCGCCGACCGGACGCCGCCCGAGGTGTGCGAGCTCGAGGACGGCCGGCTGCGGCCGCTCACCACCCACGGCGGCTCGTGGCTGCGCCGCAGCCCGGCGCCGGTGATGCGCGAGGTGGATGCCGGCGGCGTGCCCGCATTCCTCTTCGAGCCGCCCGGCGCCGGCGAGCGGACGGCGATGGTGCTCGCCCCGCACGGCGGGCCGTACGGATCGCACGCGCCGACGCCCGAGCTCGATACCTGGGTGCTCGTCTCGCGCGGCTACCGCGTGCTCGCGCCGAACATCCGCGGGTCGTGCGGCTACGGCCGCGACTGGGTCGAGGCGATCCAGGGGGCATGGGGCGGGCCCGACGCCGACGACCTCGTGACGGCCGTCAGGTGGGCCGTCCGCCGCAAGCTCGCCGACCCGGCCCGGATCGCCGTCATGGGGCTCTCGTACGGCGGCTGGGCGGCCAACTGGCTCGCCGGGGCCGAGCCGAAGCGGTTCTGCGCCGTCGTCTCCGAGAACGGGGTCGCCTCGATGACGACCGCCCATGCCGTCTCGTGCTTCGGCGCGCCCTATGACCGCGACATCGGATACGGCCCGCTCGCGACCCACTACGACGGGCTCTGGCAGGCGTCGCCGCTTCGGATGGCCCACCGGATCACCGCCCCGGTGCTCATGCTTCAGGGCGAGGCCGACAGGATCTGCCCGATCGACGACAACTGGCAGCTCTTCGTGGCGCTGCGCGAGCGGGGCCACGACGTGGAGATGATCCTCTACCCGGAGGAGCACCACGTGATGATGGCGACGGCCCGGCCCGACCGCCGGATCGACCGGATGGAGCGGGTCGTCGCCTTCCTCGAGCGCCACTGCCCGCCCTGAGCACCGCGACCTCGGAGGCCACGATGACGCGACAGAACCTGTTCTCCGGCGAGTGGGACGGCGAGCCCGACGAGCTGGGGGCCCG
>DATAEI010000042.1:0-4399 GCA_036258075.1 Gaiellales bacterium | reverse complement strand
GTCGCCATCCGGAACTCCAGATCGGGCGCGCCGTCGAAGTTCGCGCCGACGTCCTCGAGGTCGCTCCTCAGGTTCATGTGCGTGAAGGGCACGGCCCCGATCCTAGCCAGCACCGTCGGCGCCGATCGTGAACGCAACCTCGTCCGGATAGCACCAGAACCAGTCCTCACCCGGCTCGGCCGACCGGATCACGGGGTGGCCGGTCTCGTTCGCATGCGCCGTGGCATGCCGATTCGGTGAGGAGTCGCAGCACCCGATCGTGCCGCAGCTCGTGCACATGCGCAGGTGCACCCAGCCGGCTCCGATGCGAAGGCACGCCTCGCAGCCCGGGATGTCCTCCGGCAGCGCGGTGATGGCGATCTGGTCGAGGTGTGTGCACGAGTCTGCGATCGGAGCCTCCTTCGTGGCGTCCCCGAGAGCGTAGAGCCGGCACGCGCAGCGGGGCGGCGCCGTGTGGGCGCCGCCCCGCGGTCGGAGGGTTGTCAGGCGTCGCAGCGGCCGGCGAGCTGCGCGGCCTGGGCCTTCGTCTTGTGACCCGCTTCCTTCATGATCGGCGGCACGTCGGGGTCGGAGACGAAGCTCTGCCAGCCCTGCTCGTCCCAGTCGAACACGACCCAGACGCGGTCGTCCTCGGCGGGGTCGCGGAAGATCAGCGCGCCCTTGGAGCCGTGCTCCTGGCGCTTCTCGGCGCCCTTGGTGGAGAAGACGTCCAGGAAGCGGTCGAAGTTCTCGACCTGTGTCGTCGCGAGCAGCATGTGGAGCTCCTTTCGTCGGGTGTGGTCGTTCGGATGTGGGTGGTGCGCCGTGGTCAGGCCGAGAGCGCCGGCATGTCGACCAGGGCTTCCTGCGGTTCCATCGCGCCGAGGCTCTCGACGATCTCGAACCGGCCGTTCCGGGCCTGGGCGATGTACATGTGCATGCGCACGTGGTGCTGGCCGGGCACCATCGCCGCGGGGCCGCCCGGGCCTTCGGCGATCCGGGCGTGATCGAGGGCTGCGATGACGTCGGCCTGCTCGAGCGAGCCCGCCTCCGTGACCGCCGCCGCCCACAGGCGAAGGCCGCGGTAGAGCCCGGACGATCCGCTGCCGCCGGTGAACTTGGAATCGCCCGGATAGAGCGCGTCGTACTGGGCCCTGAGCTTCTGGCTGAACGCGTCCGGGACGGTCTCGTAGTAGTCGAGGCAGCTGTAGATCCCGTCGACGAGCTCGGGCGGGAGATGCCCCAGCAGGTTCTCCTCGAAGTAGGTGCAGACCAGCCGGCCGCCGCGATCCGAGAAGCCCGAGCCGTGCAGCTGCTCGAGGAACGGCGCGACCCCCGGCGGCACGGTGGTGTTGAACACCACGTCCGCGCCGGTCGAGACGATGCGCTCGACGGTCTCCCGGTAGTCGGTGTGGTCGAGCGGGAAATACTCCTCGCCCACGATCGCGCCGCCGTTCGCGGTGACGACGTCCCGGACGCGCGCATTCATCACCCGCGGCCAGATGTAGTCGGCGGAGGGCAGGTAGAAGGTCTTCGCCCCGGTCTCCCGCATGAGCCACGGGATGAACGGGTCGACCTGCTGTGCCGGCACCGGGCCGGTGCAGAAGATCAGCGGGTCGGACTCCTGGCCCTCGTACTGCTCCGGATAGATGTAGAGCGTCTTTCCCTCGACGACGGCCGGCCCCTTGATCGCCTGCCGCGTCGAGCTGTAGATGCCGCCGAGGATGACGTCCACCTGGTGCTCCTGGACGAGCTTCTCCGCCCGGTCGGCCGCGACGGCGTCGTCCGTCGCGCTGTCCTCGAGGTACAGCTCGAGGTGACGGCCCAGGAGGCCGCCCTTGGCGTTGATGTCGCCGACGACCATCCTCGCCACGTTGGCGTTGGCGCGGCCGATGATCGAAAGCGGCCCGGTCTGGTCGGCGATGACCCCGACCCTGATCGGCTCGCCGCCGGCGTTTGGTGATGCCGCCATGGTGTCTCCTCTCGGTTCGCAGGTCCCGGGCTCCTGGAAGCGACCCCCAGCAACCCGGCGTGAGAGGATCCTGCTCGACCATGGCCGTCGAAACCTCGGGAGACCTCCCCATTTCTGCTCCGCCGCTTCGGCTCGGCGAGCTGGTCGCCGCGCTGGCGCTCGCGCAGGACAACGCGTTCGGGCAGCCGCTCGAGTCGCAGCTGCGCTCCTGCCTGCTCGCAAGCTGGATGTGCGAGGCCGCCGGGCTCGACGCCGAGCAGCGCGCGACCGTCTACTGGGTGGCGCTGCTCCGCTTCATCGGGTGCACCGGCCACGCCCACGAGGTCTCGACCATGTTCGGCGACGAGATCGCGATCCGCGGGCAGACGCTCGTCCACGACTCGGGAAATCCCGCGGAGGTCATGCGCGACATCGTGGCCTTCGCGACCGCCGGCCACGACACGGAGGAGCGGGAGGCGATCGTCCAGAGGATCCAGGAGACGATCCGGGAGTGGGCCTTCCTCAACTTCTCATCGGGCTGCGAGGTCGCCGACGTGCTCGTCGAGCGGCTCGAGTTCGGCCCGGATGTCCGCGAGGCGCTGCGGTGCACGTTCGAGTGCTGGAACGGGAAGGGCCACCCCAATCACGTGCAGGGGGAGGCGATCCCGCTCCCCATGCGGATCGTCCACGTCAGCCACGACATGGAGGCGCTCGCCCGCCACTTCTCGCCCGACCGTGCGCTCGAGGCCGCGCACGAGCGCCGCGGCGAGACATACGACCCGGCGGTGGCCGACGTCTTCCTGGCACACGGCCGCGACTGGTTCGACCGCCTGGTCCGCACCGAGCCGTGGGACGCCGTGCTCGCCCTCGAGCCCGAGCCTCACCGCATGCTCTCCGGCGAAGCGCTCGACGACGCGCTCAGCGTCGTTGCCGACTTCATCGACCTCAAGTCGCCGTACTGGGGCGGCCACAGCCGCCGCTGCGCGAAGCTGGCCGGCGACGCGGCAGATGTGCTGGGGCTCGCCGACACCGACGTGGCGACGCTCCGGCGGGCGGCGCTCGTGCACGACTTCGGCACCACCGTCGTCCCGAACTCGATCTGGGACAAGCCGGGCCCCCTGACGCGCGCCGAGTTCGACCGGGTCGAGCTTCACCCGATGCTGACGGAGCAGATGCTGCGCCGCTCGCCCGGCCTGGGCGTCCTGAACCGGATGGCGGCCGCGCACCACGAGCGGTGCGACAGCTCCGGCTACCACAAGCGCGTCCGGGCCGACTCCGACGATCTCGGGGCATGCGTGCTGGCGGCGACCGAGGTCTACGTCGGCCTGACCACGGAGCGGGCCGACCGCGCGCCGTTCTCGGCGGCGGACGCGGCCGCCGAGCTGCGCCGGCTCGAGTCCGAGGGCGCCATCGAGCCGCGCGCATGCCGCGCCGTGCTCGTCGCCGCGGGGCACGGCGAGCCGCCCGCCAACGCGGGCAAGCGGCCGCAGAATCCCGGCGGGCTCACCCGCCGCGAGGTCGACGTCCTCCGCCTCGCCGCGAGGGGCCACACGACGCGTGAGATCGCCGACCGGCTCTTCATCTCCCCGAAGACCGCCGACCACCACATCCAGCACATCTACGGCAAGATCGGCGTGTCGACGCGGGCCGCGGCCGCGCTGTGGGCGATGGAACACACAGTCGTCGGGTGACGATGGAGGCCCGGGCCCACCCAACCGCCCCGGTCGCCGCGAAGCCCACCGAGATCGAGGCCTTCTGGTTCTGGCTGAAGCTCGGCTGCATCAGCTTCGGGGGCCCGGCCGGACAGATCGCGATCATGCACGACGAGCTCGTCGAGCGCCGGCGGTGGATCTCGGAGCGGCGGTTCCTGCACGCGCTCAACTTCTGCATGGCGCTCCCCGGCCCGGAGGCGCAGCAGCTCGCGTCGTACATCGGCTACTCGCTCTACGGCGTGCGCGGCGCGATCACCTCGGGCGGCCTCTTCGTCGCTCCGTCGTTCGTGGTCCTGTGCGCGATGAGCGGCGTCTACGTCGAGTACGGGAACGTCACGGTCGTGGCGGGCGTCGTGCGCGGCCTCGGCGCCGCGGTGGTGGCGCTCGTCGCAGCCGCCGTCCTGCGCGTCGGCAGTCGCGTGGTTCACACCGTCTGGGCGGCGACGCTGGCCGCGGCCGCCTTTGCAGCGATCCTCGCCGGCGTGCCGTTCCCGGCCATCATCGCCGTCGCGGCGCTCATCGGCTATGCGGCCGGCCGCGCCGACCCGTCGCTGCTCGGAAGGCCGGGCGGCCACGGCGGCGACGACGCCGGCACGGCCTCCACCGTGAGCGTGCCGCGCCGGCTCGCGCGGGCGCTCGTGATCTGGCTGGTGCCGGTCGCGGCGCTCATCCTGGCCGGCGGCGTGGTGGGCGATCTGGCCGGCTTCTTCACGGTTGCCGCACTCGTCACCTTCGGCGGCGCCTACGCGGTGCTCCC
>DATAEI010000041.1:0-22663 GCA_036258075.1 Gaiellales bacterium | reverse complement strand
CGAGGTGACAACGCCGACGTTGAGCCGAAACATCGTCATCTCGGTCGTCCTCGCCCTCGCGGCGGCCGTCGCCCTCGTCCTCTACACGAACCACGTGCAGGACTCGGCCACGTCGGCCGGCGACGCCGTGCGCGTCGTGGTCGTGACGCACGACATCAAGGCCGGCGCCTCCGTCGACGCCGCGGTCGCCGACGGCGACCTCGCCTACCGCACCGTGCGCCGCTCCGATCTCGTGCCGGGCGCCTACACCGACCTGAACGCCGCGCGCGGCCTGGTCATCACCCAGCCCGTCTTCCACGGCGACCAGCTGACGGCCAGCCGCACCGGCCTGCGCCACGACCAGAGCGTGGCGGCCCGGCTCACCGGGAACCAGCGCGCGTTCCGGCTACCGGTCGACCCGAACTCCGGCATGACGAGCGACGTCCACGCCGGCGACCGGGTCGACGTCATGGGCAGCTACACCCTGGAAACGAACCAGATCGTGACCTACGTGCTCGCCGCGGGCGCCCTCGTGATGGATGTGCGCCCGGCAGATCCCGCCGCGTCCGGCGACGGCAGCGGAGAGGGATCGATCCTGCTCCGGCTGACCGAGCACCAGGCGTCGTATGTCGCGAACGCGCTCGCCAACTCCGACGGCGCTCCCGCCAGAGGCTCGAAGACGGTCTGGGTCGCGCTCGCCGGCTCCCACGGCCCCACCTGGGAGCAGCGGCCGCCCGTGGTGCTGCCCGGATCGTTCCCCAAGAACGGCGTCCCCTCGAAGTGACAGGAGCTCGATCGATGCAGCCCGACCTCATCCGCGTCGCCCTGCAGGCCGACGAGCCCTCGCTCCGCGAGCTCTTCGAGCGGTCGGGCATGGTCGAGATCGTGGAGTCCGCGCCGGAGGTGCTCGTGTGGCACCTGCCGTCCGACAGCGACGGCCTGCCCGCCGAGCTCCGCGCCGCCCTCGCCGACCCGCACGGCCCCGGCATCGTCGCGCTGACCGACGACCACCCCAGCCGGTGGTTCGAGGAGGCGATGTACCTGGGTGTCGACGATGTCCTCTGCCTCCCGCAGTCGGCCCAGTCGCTCGGGATGGCCGCCGCCAAGGCCCGCGCCTCCCGCGGCCGCCGGGCGGCCGCGCTGACGGCCCAGGCCGCGCCGAGCGCGTCGCGCTCGAGCCGCGAGGCGCACGTCTTCACCGTCTTCTCGACGAAGGGCGGCTCGGGCAAGACGGTGATCGCCACCAACCTCGCGGTGTCCTTCGCCCGCCAGGGCCTGCGCACCCTGCTCGTCGACCTCGACCTGCACTCCGGCGACGACGCCCTCGTCCTCGGGCTCTCGCCGCGGTGGACGGTGCTCGACCTCGTGCAGTCGCCCGGCGACCTCGACGCCGAGAAGCTGGCCGGGTTCGTGACCCGCCACTCGAGCGGCGTCGACCTCCTGCCGGCGCCGACGCGCCCGGACGAGGAGGAGCTGGTCGCGATCGACCGCCTCGAGCCGCTGCTCGAGGTTGCCCGGCGAAGCTACGACGCGGTGGTCATCGATACCTCGTCGAGCTTCTCGCCGGCGACGCTCCTGGCGATCGACCACACCGACACGCTGATCCTCGTCGGTGCGTCCGACGTGCCGACGATCAAGAGCCTGAAGATCGCGCTCGAGACGCTCGACCTGCTCGAGATGACGCTCCCCGACACGCGGATCCTGATGAACCGCTCGGGCGCCAAGGTCGGCCTCGAGGACCGCGACGTCGAGCGCACCCTGCGGCGCGAGATCACCTACACCCTGCCGTCCGACAAGGCGATCCCGGTCTCGGTGAATCGCGGCCAGCCCGTCGTCGTCGACAACCCGAAGTCGCGCGTCGCCCGCTCGCTCCAGGAGATCGCAGAGTCGCTCCAGGCCGCGGTCGGGAGCCGTCCGTGACGACCGACAGGCGCAGGCGCACGCTCGCCGGGCGCATGCGGCGCGCCGAGCCGGCGGCGACCGCCGCCGACGCGGGCCCGCAGCAGGAGGACCCGTTCGCCGAGATCCGGCAGGCCGCCCAGGCCGAGGCCGTCCACGAGCTCGGCCAGGCGCTCACCGAGGGCGACGTCCCCGAGGAGGAGCTGCACGAGAAGGTGACGAAGGCGGTCGACCTGGCGCTCGCCGAGGCCGGCACGCCCCTGAGCTCAACCGACCGCGCGCGGCTCGTCCGCGAGATCACGCACAACATCCTCGGCTACGGGCCGATCGAGCCCTTCCTGGCCGACCCCGAGGTCACCGAGGTGATGGTGAACAACCACCACACCATCTACGTCGAGCGGCGCGGCCTGATCGAGGAGACGGACATCCGCTTCGGCTCGGAGCGCCAGCTGCTCCAGGTGATCGACCGCATCGTGGCCCAGACGGGGCGCCGGATCGACGAGTCGAGCCCCATGGTCGACGCCCGCCTGCCGGACGGCTCGCGGGTGAACGCGATCATCCCGCCGCTCGCGATCACCGGGCCGTCGCTCACCATCCGCAAGTTCTCGCGCGATCCGCTCACGATGGACGACCTGGTGGCGTTCGGCAGCCTCTCCCACCAGGCGGCCGCGTTCCTCGAGGCGTGCGTCGAGGGCAAGCTGAACGTGCTCATCTCCGGCGGTACCGGCACCGGCAAGACGACCCTTCTGAACGTGCTCTCGTCGTTCATCCCCGAGCGTGAGCGCATCATCACGATCGAGGACGCGGCGGAGCTGAAGCTCGCCCAGCGGCACGTGATCAGCCTGGAGGCCCGCCCCGCCAACATCGAGGGCAAGGGCGCGATCACGATCCGCGACCTCGTCCGAAACGCCCTCCGCATGCGCCCCGACCGCATCGTCGTCGGCGAGTGCCGCGGCGCCGAGGCCGTGGACATGCTCCAGGCGATGAACACCGGGCACGACGGCTCGCTCACCACGATCCACGCGAACAGCCCGCGCGACGCCCTGGCGCGCACCGAGACGCTGGTGCTGACCGCCGGGTTCGACCTGCCGCTGAAGGCGATCCGCGACCAGATCGCAAGCGCCTTCGACCTGATCATCCAGGTGAACCGGCTCGTCGACGGCCGCCGTCGCATCACCCACATCACCGAGGTGGGCCGGATGGAGGGCGACGTGATCACGCTCCAGGACATCTTCGTCGCGTCGTTCGTCGACGACGCGGGCGGCGAGCAGGTGACGTCCAAGATGGTGCACACCGGCATCCGCCCCGGGTTCGGCGACAAGCTCGAGCAGCACGGCGTGTCGCTTCCCAAGGGCCTCTTCGGCGAGTCGGCCGGCAAGGTCGACGTGCTCCGCCGGGGCAAGGAGCGGAGGAGCGCGTGAGCGCCGGCCGCGCAGGCCGCGCGGCGGCCGTCGCGCTCCTCGCCGCCGCACTCGCGGCGCCCGCCGCGCTCGGCGCGGCTCCGCCGACCGCGGTCACCGCCGTCAAGCCGGCCGGCCCGCACAGCGTCCGCGTGCTGGTGAAGGCCGCCGGCGACCTGGCCACCTCCGACGTGGAGGCCGACCTGGGCGGCCGCTTCGCCTTCGTCGAGCGCGTCCACCCGGCGGGACCGGTGCGCCGCACCGACCTCGTCTTCGCCGTGGACACCTCCGGCTCCATGGCCGGTGCGCCGATCGCCGCCGCCACCGCGGCCGGGCGGCGCCTGCTCGACGCCGTCGGCTCGAGCGGCCGGGTCGGGCTGGTCACGTTCTCCGACACCGCCCAGGTCGTCCGCCCGCTCACGAACGATGCCGGGTCGGTGCGGGCCGCGCTCGCGGGTCTCGAGACCCATTCGGGGACGGCGCTCTACGACGGCATCGCGCTCGCGGCCGACGCTGCGGCCGCCGGCTCCGCCCCCGGCGACCGCCGAATCGTCGTCGTCCTCTCCGACGGCGCCGACACGGCCTCGTCGACGACGCTCGCGCGGCTCACGCGCCGGCTGGCGGCCGCGGGGGTCGAGGTCGACGCCGTGGGGCTCGAGTCCTCGCCGTCCTTTCAGGCGGCGCCGCTGCGCGAGATCGCCGCGGCCACCGGCGGTGAGCTCGCGCCGACGCGCACCCTGGCCGGCCTCGAGCCCATCGCGCTCCAGCTCTCGCAGGCCCGCCTGGCGACCACCTACGCCGTCGACGTGGATCTCCCCCGGTCGGGCGCCAGGTCGCTGCGGGTCAGCGTCCGCGGCGGCCGCGCCGCGACCGTGAGGCTGCCGGACGGCGTCTCGGGCGCCTCCCCCAGCCTCTGGACGGCCCACGGCGACGTGCTCGTCATCCTGCTCGGCGTCGGCGCGGTCGGCATGCTGGCGTACGTCGTCGCGACGGCGGCCGGCAACCGCCGCCCGCCGCTCTCGGCGCGGCTCGCCGAGTACACCGCCCAGGGCGCGAGCGGCCCGGCTCCGGCCCGGTCGCTCTTCATGCTCGAGGTGTCCGAGGCCCTCGAGGCGCGCCTGGGCGAGCGGTGGGCGTGGAAGCGGCTCGACCGCCTCTGCGGAGAGGCCGGCGTGGCCCGGCCGACCGGCCACGTCGCCGTGACCAGCGCCGCGAGCGGGCTCGCCGGCGCCGTGGCCGCAGGCGCGCTCCTGGGGCCGCTCGCTGCGCTCGCGGGGATGGGCGCCGGGCTGGCCGCACCGATCGGCACGCTCCGCTTCCGGGCCGCCCGCCGCCAGCGCCAGTTCGAGGCCGAGCTGCCCGAGCTCCTGTCGGTCTGGGCCAGCGCGCTTCGAGCCGGGCGGTCGTTCGCGCAGGCGCTCGACTCGATCGTCGACGAGGCCGGCGAGCCCGCGCACACCGAGTTTCGGCGAGCCCAGCAGCAGGTGCGGCTCGGGGTGCCCGTCGAGCAGGCCCTCGACGAGATGTCCCAGCGGCTGCGCTCGGAGAGCTTCGAGCTTGTCGTGCTCACGACCGACGTGCAGCGGCGGGTCGGCGGCAACGTCGCGGAGATCTTCGACCAGGTCGCCGAGACCGTGCGCCGCCGCCACCAGTTCTCGGCGCGGGTGAAGGCGCTGACGTCGATGGGCCGGCTCTCCGCGCAGGTGCTGATCGGCCTGCCGTTCGCGATGGCGGGGCTGCTCACCCTGATCAACCACGACTACATGCGACCGCTCTACACGACCCGCGCCGGCCACGTGCTGATCGCCATCGGCGTCACGATGATGACGGCCGGCGCGCTCATCCTGCGCCGCATGGTGAAGCCGAGGACGATCGCGTGACCTGGCTCCTGCTCACCGTGGCCTTCGTCGGGGGGGCCGTGTTCTTCGCCCTGCGTGCGGCGACTCAGGGCCGACTGCAGGTCGAGGCGGTGCTCGGACGGGTGGCGGGCTACGGGTACGGAACGGCGCCGAGCGGCGCCGACCCGCGGGCGTGGCTGCGCCGGATCGGCCGGCTCGCACCGGGCGGGCGCGGGGAGGCCGCCGAGGCGCTGCGGCGCAAGCTGGCCGCCGCCGGCTGGTCGAAGCGGCTCGCCCCCGAGGACGTGGCCGGGCTCAAGATCGTGCTGCCGGCGTCCGCCTACGCGGCGATGTTCATCGCGGCCGCGTTCGACGTCATCCCGGTGCTGGTCGCCGCGGTCACCGGCATCGCCCTCTCGGGGCTGGCCTACGCCGGCCTTCCGGCGGTGATCGACATGCGGGTCCGCGGACGGCGCGACAAGATCGTCTCGGGGCTGCCGACCGTCCTCGACCTGCTCACGCTCTCGATCGAGGCGGGCATGAGCTTCGACGCCGCGCTCAGCCGGCTCGTGCGCCGCCTGGAGGGACCGCTCATCGACGAGCTGGCGCTGATGCAGCGCGAGATGCAGCTCGGCACGGCCCGGCCGGAGGCCCTCATCGCGCTCGCCCACCGTGTCGACGCGCCCGAGGTGACGAGCTTCGCGCGCGCGCTCGCCCAGGCCGAGAAGCTGGGCGTCCCGCTGGCGCACATGCTGCGCACGCAGTCCGACGAGCTTCGCATCCGCCTTCGCAACACCGCCGAGGAGCACGCCATGCGCGCGCCGGTGAAGATGCTCTTCCCCACCGTCGCGCTGATCTTTCCGGCCGTCTTCGTCGTCGTGCTCGGCCCCGCGGTCATCTCGCTCCTGCACAACCTGGCGCAGACCCGGTAGACCCACCAGGATCTGGCAGGGTGCGCCGGGAGGGATACTCCGTCCGGTATCGAACACCGGGCCGATGCCCGCCGCTCGACGCCGTGCTGCGCCGATCCCGACCCTGCCTCCGCATCTCGAGGCCGCGCTCGGGGTCATCGAGGCGGTCCAGTCGCTCGGCGAGCTCGTCGACGTCGCCGAGATCCTGGCGACGCTTGCCCGGCGCCTGACCGAGCTCGTCGACGCGAGCGCCTGCCTCGTCTCGCTGGTCGACATGCGGGCCGGGTCGGTGCGCGACCGGGCCGGGTACGCCCGCCCGCCCCACGAGTGGCCGCGGGCCGCCGAGGAGTACCTGCTGGCCGACTACCCGCGCACCGCCGCGGTGATCGAGACGGGCCAGCCCTACGGCTGCTCGCTCGGCATCGGCCGGCCCGACCTGTCGGAGAGCGCCCGCCTGCGTGACCTGGGCTACCGGTCGCTGCTCATGCTGCGGCTGTGCGTCGACGGAGCGCCGTACGGGCTGATCGAGATCTACGACGAGCACCGGCGCACGTTCGTCCAGACCGAGATGCGGCTCTGCCAGGCGCTCGCGACGGAGGCGGGCAAGGCCGTGTCACGGGCGCGCATGGCCGAGCGCCTCGAGGAGGCGTACTTCTCGACCCTCGGAGCGCTGGCGGCGGCGCTCGAGGCGAAGGACGCCTACACCTCCGACCATGCGATGCACATCGCCGAGCTCGCCGGCGCCGTGTGCGAGCGGCTCGACTTCCCGCCCGGCGAGTCGCGGCTCGTGCGCCTGGCGGCGCTCCTTCACGACATCGGCAAGATCGGCGTCCCGGAGGTGATCCTGCGAAAGCCGGGGCCGCTGACGGCGCGCGAGACGGCCAAGATGCGCCAGCACGCCGAGATCGGCGCCCGCATCCTGAAGCCCGTCCCCCACTTCGCCGAGCTCGTGCCGATCGTGCGGGCGAGCCACGAGCGCTGGGACGGCACCGGCTACCCGGAGGGCCTGGCCGCCGAGGACATCCCGCTCGGCGCCAGGGTCATCTGCGTCTGCGACGCGTTCCACGCGATGACGGAGGACCGCGTCTACCGGCGGGCGCTGCCGGTGGCCGACGCGATGGCCGAGATCGAGCGCTGCTCGGGCTCCCAGTTCGACCCGGAGTGCGCCGAGGCCCTGCTCGACGTGGTGCGCGCCCAGGGGTGGCCGCGCATCGCCCGCGACCGGGTCGTCCGGCTCGCCCACGGGCCGACCTAGACCAGCCCCCCGTCCCGTACCCAGGTGGGCGTATGGCCGGCGCCGGCTCGGCTCACACGACCTCGGCGCAGGCGTCCGCGGGGGTGCGCCGACGGGCGAGCAGGGTCGCCGCGAGCCCCGCGGCGATGGGCTGCGCCAGACCGGCGCCGTAGAGCAGCCGGTGGACTCCCAGCGGCCCGACGATCAGCCCGGCCAGGAACGCGCCGAAGGGCACGCCGGCGGCGTTGATCGAGATCGTGATCGCGAACACCCGCCCGTGCAGGTGCGGCTCGACAGAGCGCTGGCGGATCCCGAACATCGCGATGATGAACGGTGCGGAGAAGAGCCCCGCCGCGAACATCGCCACCATGAGGACGGGGACCGACCCGGCCAGCGGTACCGCGATCAGCGGGACGCCGTAGAGCGCCGTGAACACCACGACGTGGCGGGCGTCGCTCCCGGGCGGTCGCCGCCACCCGTAGGCCAGGCCGCCGAGGATCGAGCCGGCCGAGAGCGCCGCCCACATCCACCCCGCCGTCCCCGGCGAGGTGTGCAGGCCCTCGCGCGCCCACAGCGGCAGGCCGATCGTGAGGCAGCCGAGGCCGGCGCCCGAGACGACCATCAGCACGACGGTCGACCGCAGCTCCGGGTGGCCGGCGACGGTGCGGACGCCGGTCAGGATCGCCGCCAGCGGCGGCTCGTCGCTGCGGGGCCGTGCCTCGGGCTCGGGAACGCGAGCTGCCGCGATCCCGGCGACGAGCGTCGCCGCAGCCTGGAGCCCGATGGCGAATGCCGCCCCGACGAGCGTGACCGCCACCCCGGCGAGCGCCGGGCCGGCGACGAACGCTGCGTCGAAGGTCATGCTGTCGACCGCGTTCGCCTGATCCCAGAGCGGCCTTGGCACGAGCACCGGGACGAGCGAGCGGAAGCCGACGGTCGGCACCGGGAACGTGACGCCCAGGCCCGCGAGCAGCACGAGCTCGGCGACGACCGGCGCACCCGCCAGCTCGCCCAGCGCGATCACGGCGGCCAGGATCGCCGCTCGCGCCAGGACCGTGATGACGATCACGCGGCGGCGGCTCGCCGCGCGGTCGAGCCACGCACCGACGAGCGGGCCCGACGCGATGCCGGGCAGGAGCTGCGCCGCGGCGCCGGCGCCCGCCACGGCCGGGCTCCCTGTGCGGTCGAGCAGGTAGATCACGACGCCGACCTGGCTCATCGCGTTTGCCATCCGGCTCAGGAAGACGGCGGTGACCAGGGACGGGTACCCGGGCACGCGCACCAAGCCCCTGTACCCACCGGTTCCCACGACCTGGATCGTGCCAGCTCAGGCGCCGCGACCGAGCCGCTCCGCGACGAGCTCGAGCGCCCGGGCGAGCTTCGGCGCGTTCCCCGGCAGGTGCGGCCACGGGTTTGCGCCCGACGGATGCGGGAGCGCGACGAGCGGGCGGCCGTCCTCGGCCCGGAGCTCCGCCCCGACGGCGTCCTCGAGCGCCACGCCCGGAGCGAGCTCGGCGAGCGCCATGGTGCCGACCGCCAGCACGAGCGGCGCCTCGACCAGCGCCAGCTCGCGCAGAAGCCACGGCCGGCACGTGCGCACCATCGCCTGCGACGGGCGCACGTCGCCGCCGGACGGCCGTTTCCCCGGGAAGCACTTGGCGACCGCGGCGATGTAGAGGCGGCCGTAGAACGCCTCCTCGGATCCCAGGCCGGCCGGCTCGAGCCAGCGCCGCAGCCGCCGCCCGGCGGGACCGATGAACGGCCGGCCGTCGACGGCCTCCTTCGCGCCCGGCGCCTGTCCGACCAGGATCGCATCGGCCCGGCGAAGGCGGCTGAAGACCGGCATCGACTCGACCCTGATCCCCGCGGCGACGCACAGCCGGCACGGCTCCAGACGGCGGTGGAGCTCCCCGAGATCGCCGATCGCGTCGCGCTCGTCCATGCCCGGTAGTATCCGCGCGTCCGTGAACCGCGCCGGCCGAAACCCCTTCCCGTTCGCCGCCGAGTACGAGTACTCCCAGTCGGTCGTGACGGACGGCGAGCTGGTCTTCGCCTCCGGCCAGGGCGGGTTCGGCGCCGACGGCGCGGTCGTCGACCCCCACGACGCCGACGCCCAGATCCGGCAGGCGTTCGCGAACCTCGACGCGGTGCTGCGCGAGGAGGGTGCGTCGCTCGCGACGGTCGTCAAGATGACCGTCTACCTGGCCAGGGCGTCGGACTACGACGCGTTCAAGCGCGCGAGGCATGAGGCGTTCTCACCGCCGTACCCGGCGTCGACGGCCATCGTGGCCGGCGGGTTCCTGTTCGACGGGATGCTGGTCGAGATGGACGCGGTCGCCCGCGTCGGCGAGGAGCGGTCGGCATGAAGGTCTTTCTCTCCACCGACATCGAGGGCACCGCGGGCATCGTCGACTGGGGACAGGTGCTCGGCCCGGGCGGCGAGTACGAGATGGGCCGCCGCCTCCTGCTCGACGAGGTGAACGCGGCCATCGACGGCGCGGCGGACGGCGGCGCGACCGAGTTTCTCGTGAACGACTCGCACTACACGATGCAGAACCTGCCGCCAGGCGAGCTGCACGGAGGGGCGTCCTACCTCTCGGGAAAGCACAAGCCGCTCTACATGATGGAGGGGCTCGACGAGAGCTTCGACGCCGCCTTCCTCGTGAGCTACCACGGCTCGATCGGTCACGAGCGGGCGATCCTGGCGCACACCTACAACCCGGGTGCGATCTGGGAGGTCAAGCTCAACGGGATCGTGACCGGCGAGGCCGGCCTGAATGCGCTCGTGGCGCTCCACCACGGCGTGCCGGTCGCGCTCATCACCGGCGATCAGGCGACCGCCGACGAGGCCGAGCCGTTCATGCCGGGGATCGAGACAGTCGTCGTGAAGCGGTCCGTGTCGCGCTTCGCGGCCGAGAGCCTGCACCCGCAGAAGGCGTGCGAGCTGATCCGGGCCGGCGCCCGCGCCGCGATCGAGCGGCTCGGCGAGCTGAAGCCGCCTGCGATCGAGGTGCCGCCGGCGATCGAGGTCACCTTCCTCACGGCCGACATGGCCGAGGCGTCGACCGCGCTTCGCGGCGTGGAGCGGACCGACGAGCGGACGATCACGTTCCTCTCGGGCGACCCGCTCCAGGCCTACCGCACGTTCGTCACCCTCGTGGCCCTGACCCGGGGCCTGGGCGAGTGAGCGAGCGCGTCGCGCTCGTCACCGGCGCGGCGGGCGCGATCGGCGGCGCCGTCGTCCGGCGGCTGGCCGACGACGGCTACGCGGTCGCGGGGGTCGACGCCGCCGTCGGCGCCGACTACCGCTGCGATGTCCGCTCCGAGGCGGACGTTCTGCGGCTGCGCTCCGAGGTCGAGGGCCGCCACGGCACGCCCGTGCTGCTCGTGAACGTGGCCGGGGTGTTCTTCGAGCACCGGATCACCGAGCTCTCGGTCGAGGACTGGGACCTCACGCTCGACACCAACCTGAAGGGGACGTTCCTCACCTGCAAGACGTTCCTGCCCGCGATGATCTCGGCCGGCTCGGGCTGCATCGTGAACATCGCCTCGACCGCCGGGATCCGCGGCGGCCACACCCGAGCCGCCTACTGCGCCGCCAAGGCGGGCGTGGTCAACCTCACCCGCAGCATGGCCCTCGACCACGGCGGCGACGGCGTCCGCATCTGCTGCGTCTGCCCCGGGCTCATCGACACCCCGATGGCCGACTGGATCACCTCGCGCCCCGACGCGCTGGCCGAGTTCGAGCAGTCGATCCCGGCACGGCGGATCGGGACGGTGGACGACATCGCGAACGCCGTCTCGTTCCTGGCGTCAGACCAGGCCGACTACATGCACGGCGCCGTCATGGTCGTCGACGGCGGCGCGACCACCTAGTCCGCCGGCGCGGAGATCCGCTCAGGGTCTTCGCATAGTGAAACAGGTGGACCTGGCCCGGGTGTTTCAGAACGGCCCGGGGCCGCGGACGCCCTCGGAGCTCTCGTGAAACATGGGTACCAGGTACCAATGGTTCACCCCGACGCGCGTGAAACATGGGTACCAGGTACCAATGTTTCACCCCGACGCGGCCTACCCGAGCGCGTAGATCCGCTCGGAGTTCTCGTGCATGATCAGGTGCGCCAGCCGGCGGGCCTCGTTCGCCGACATGTCGCCCAGGATGACCATGTCGCCGAGCGCCGCGCCGAGCGCCCGCCGCCCGCGGACGGCACCGAGCCAGTGCTGCTCGGGGAGGCCGACCGCGTCGGAGCTGTAGAGGATGCGCGCGCCGGGCGCACACCCGAGCGCCTCGTGCGTGACCGCGTGGAGCTCGCGGGCGGTCAGAAACGGGATCGCGTAGGAGACGTCCACGTACGCGTTCGGGTAGGTCGCGGCGAGCACCGCCAGCTTGCGCGTGTACGGATAGGCGCCGTGCAGCATCACGACCGGCACCTCCGGGAACAGGCGCATGAGCGGCGCGAGCAGGAGCGGGTCGGCCAGATTCAGGTTCGCGTCGGAATCCCCGTACCCGGTGTGGAACTGCACCGGCATCTCCTGGGCGTGGGCCGCCTCCATGATGCGCATGACGACGTGGTCGACCAGGTGCTTCTCCTGCACCCGGTGGCCGGGGACGAGCCGCGTGCGCTTGAAGGCCGCCTTGGCCTCGTGCCGCTTCGGCTCGGCGATCGCGAGGCCGCTGCGGTAGGCGGCCACGCTCTTCAGGCCGCAGACGCCGCGCTCGCGGGCCGACGCGAGGTGCGCGCGCAGCGCCTCGTCAAAGTCGGAGAACTTCTGGTGCTCGCCGATCAGCCGGGCCGCGACGGTCTCGATCCGCTCGACCCAGCCGACCTTGCCGGCCAGCCGCGCGGCGGTCTCCTCGCGCGACGACACGGTGTCGGGGTCGGGATAGCCGTCGTCGATCAGCAGCCACGAGATCCCGGCGGAGCGCAGGAAGAGCGCGTCGAGCTCGTCGCGCGAGCGCTCGGCCCGCGCGGCCAGCACCGACTCCTCGCCCGGCTCGCAGCCGAGCACCTCGGCGACCTGGCGCAGCATCCACAGGTAGTGGGCACTCGTCGCGGTGTGGTCGGGCGGGAACGGCTCGCCCGCGCACTCCGAGAACCGGTGGCGCAGCTCGGCGAGCTCCAGCGGCTCGGTGCCCGAGAGGATGCCGTGGCAGTGGTTGTCGACGAGCGGGATGTCGCGAAGGTCGAGCAGCATCAGAACTTGTAGCGGTACTCGGCCGCGATCGCGTCAGGCTCCATCCCCGCGTAGGCGGCGACCTCCGACCGCTTGAGCCGCAGATACGTGTCGAGCATGTCGTCCCCCATCGCTCCGGCGAGCACCGCGTCGGCCTCGAGCGCGGCGAGCACCTCCTCGAGGCTGAGCGGGAGCCGCGCGGGCGGGTCGTCGAGCCGGGCCGGGTTCACGGCGACGGGCTCGCCCGGGTCGCCGGCCGCCTCGAGGCCGGCGAGCGTCGCCGCGATGACGCCGCCGAGCGCGAGGTACGGGTTCGCGCTCGAGTCGACGGTCTTCAGCTCGATGTTCAGGCTCTGCTCCTCGCGGCCCCAGAACGGCGACGCCACCCGCACGGGCGTCTCGCGGTTGTCGAAGCCCCACGCGTTGAAGACGCCGGCCCAGGTGTCGGGGATCAGGCGCTGGTAGGAGTTGACCGTCGGCGCGACCAGGCCCATCAGGCCCGCCATGTGCTCGAGGAGGCCGGCGACGACGTGCCGGCCCTCGGCGCTGAGCGCGCCCTCGGCCGCGGGATCGTGGAGCAGGTTTCGCCCGTCCTTCCAGACGGAGATGTGCAGGTGTGCGCCCGAGCCGATCTGGTCGAGGAACGGCTTCGGAGCGAAGCTGGCCCGCATCCCGTGCGCCACGGCGACGCCGCGGATGGCGTCGCGCACCTTCACCTGGCGGTCGGCAGCCTGAACGGCGGGCATGCGCGGCACCGAGATCTCGAACTGGCCCGCGCCGTACTCGTTCAGGATCCCTTCGGCCGGGATGCCGAGCTCGCCCAGCGACTCGACGATGGCGAGCACGACGTCGTGCTGCTCGTCGAGGCCGATGGTGCTGTAGACCGGGTGGCGCGGCAGCGGCTCGACGCCCCCGTCCGCGGCGCGCCCGCCGAGGTAGAACTCGAGCTCGAACGAGGCGTCGATCGTCAGCCCCCGCGCCTCGGCGGCGGCGGCCTGGCGCTTCAGGAACGAGCGCGGGCACGCGAACCAGGGCTCGCGGTCGGCGGTGATGAGGTCGCACATGACCGAGGCCGACCCGGGCGCCCAGGGGAGCTCCGCGTAGGTCTCGGGGTCGGGCACGAGCCGCACCTCGCCGACGGGCGGCATCTGCGGGATGTCGATCAGCTCGTCGCGGACGTTCAGGGCCATCTGGGCCCGGGTGGAGCCGACGCCCTCGGTCAGCTTGCGGCGGAGGCTGCCGCTCCCGACCGCCTTGGCGTGGACGATCGCCGAGTAGTCGCAGAAGAGGAAGCGGACGATACGGGTGCCCTGAAGGCGCGCACGTTCAACCAGATCCCCCTCCATCGACCGGGAATCGTGTCACACTCCCCGCGTGTTGTCACGAAAGACGCTCACGTTCGACTCGCCTGCGCTCGCCGGTGAGCAGTGGCCGTGCTACGAGGCGCGCGGCGCCGCCGACGGCCCGCGGCTGTGCGTGCTGGCCGGCGTGCACGGCTGCGAGTACTCGGGCATCGCCGGGGTCGGGCGGTTCATGCGCGGCCTCGACACGGGGGCGCTCAGCGGCTCGATCGTCGCGGTGCCGATCGTGAGCCCCGCGATGTTCGCAGGCCGGGCGGCATTCCTCTCGCCGGCCGACGGCAAGAACCCCAACCGCTGCTTCCCCGGCGACCCCGACGGCACCTACTCGGACCAGCTCGCACATCACATCTTCACCGAGCTCATCGCGCCCTCGGACGCACTGGTCGACGTCCACGGCGGCGACCTCGTCGAGGCGCTGGAGCCGTTCACGCTCTTCGACGAGTCGCCGGTCGCCGGCCGGGCCCGGGAGATGGCGATCGCCTACGGCCTGCCGTACGTTGTGAACCCCGAGCCCTCCGGCACCGCGATCGGCGGCACGACGAGCGACGCCGCAGCCGCGGCAGGCATCCCGGCCATCACGCCCGAGGCGGGCGGCTGCGGGCTCCTGGAGGAGGACGTCGTCGAGGCGCACGTGCGCGGCCTCTGCAACGTCCTCTGCGCGCTCGGGATGCTCTCCGGCGACCCTGCGCCGCCCGACCGGCCGCAGCGGCTCGTCCGGCGCTTCATCTGGCTTCGGGCGAAGCAGGCCGGCTGGTGGCAGCCGGACGTCCGCCCCGGCGAGTCGGTCGGGGCGGGCACGCGCCTCGGCGCCGTCTGCGATCCGTTCGGCGACGAGCTGGAGGTGGTCTCGGCCCCGGAGGCCGGCGTCCCGCTCTTCGTCACGTCGAGCCCGGCGGTCTCCGACGACGGCATCCTGCTCGGCCTGGGCGCGGGGATCAGCGAGCTGTGAGCGAGCGGCCCGCCCATGACCCCCGTTCATCCCTCGGCTGGGCGGTCGTGCTCGTGTACATGGGCGGAGTGTTCGGGATCCTCTCCGCCGTCGTGAGCGCGACCAAGGTCGAGGCGCCGAACAAGCATCAAGTTCGTGCTCGCCACCATCTCGGCGGTGCTCGCCGCCCTGTGCTTCGGCGTCGGCATTTTCATCGACGTCCAGCGGCCGTAGCGGCGAAAAACGCCGCCGGTAGCGGAGCAGGCGGCGGCCGGCCCGAACGCGAGCACGTGGATGGAGCGGCGGCTGCGCTAGCCGCCGCCGAGACGCGCGCGCAGCGCGTCGGTCAGCTCGACGTCGTGCGGCAGCCGCCTCAGCTCGTCCGCATCCACCTGCACGCCCTGTGCCCGCAGCACGTCGGCGAGCGTCGCCCAGTGGCCTGCCTCCATGTCGGCCTGGGTGAGGTCGCCGTACGGCTCATCGGGCCCGACGACCACCCGCGCCGTCCTCGCCAGGTCGTCCTCGGACGTGCTCGTCCACACGTCGACCCGGTCGGCTCCCGGGCCGCGCAGAGACTCCGTGAAGCCACGGCCGTCCAGGAGCACGATCCGGCGGCCGTCGTCGATGACGGCCTCGTGCCGGACCGAGACGGCGAGATCACCAGGGTCGGCGGGCGCAGCCACGTCGGCCACCGTCACCAGCCGAACCGCGCGCGGCACCTAGAGCTTCTCCGCGAGCAGGTCGAGCAGCCGCGCCCACGCGTCCGTCCCCTCGTGCAGCCGGCTCAGGCGGAAGAACTCGTTGGGGCCGTGGAAGCCCTCGTCGGAGCTCGAGAACGAGAAGAGGAGCGTGTCGAGCCCGAGCGCCCGCCGCAGCAGCACCGCCGCCGGCAGCGTCCCGCCGGCGCGCGTCCGCAGCACAGACCGGCCCGGATAGACGGCCCGAAGCGCCTCCTCGCCGGCGGCCAGCGCCGGGTGGTCGCGCCGGATCGAGTAGGCGGGGATCCCTCCGGGCACCTCCTCGACCGACGCGGTGACGCCGGACGGGCAGCGGGCGAGGACGTGGCGGGCGATCGCAGCGGCGATGCGGGCGGGGTCCTGGTCGGGGACGAGCCGGCAGGTGAGGTAGGCGCGGGCCGCGGCCGGGATGACCGTGTAGCGGCCGCCACCCTCGATCTGGCTCACCTCGAGGGTCGGCCGCGCCGTCAGCCGCTCGAGCGGCGTGTAGCCGTTCTGGCCGTGCAGCTCGGGGACGCCGACCTCGGCACGGTAGGCGCGCTCGTCGAACGGCATCGCGCCGATCTCGAAGCGGTCGTCGGCGGTGAGGTCGATGACGTCGTCCATGAATCCGTCGACCGAGACGGACCCGTCGGGCCGGTGCAGCGTCGCCAGGATCTCGGAGAGCGCCTGAAGCGGGTTCAGCACCGCGCCGCCGTGGCGGCCGGAGTGCAGGTCGCCGGCCGGCCCCCGCACCACGACCTGGACCGCGACCATGCCGCGGGCGGCCACGTTCAGCGACGGCTGCTCGGCCGACCACATCGCGCCGTCGGCCGAGACGGCCACGTCGGCGCGGAGCGCATCACGGTTGGCGAGGAGCGCGGGCTCCAGGTTGGGGCTTCCGATCTCCTCCTCGCCCTCGAGCAGGATGCGGACGTTCACGGGCAGGCGGCCGCGCTCCTCGAGCACCTGCTCGATCGCTCCCAGCGCCGCCAGCATCGGGCCCTTGTCGTCGCTCGTGCCGCGGCCGTACAGGCGCTCACCGCGCACCGCCGGCTCGAACGGCGGCGTGAGCCAGGCCGCCGCCTCGCCCACCGGCTGGACGTCGTAGTGGGCGTAGACCAGGATCGTCGGTGCGCCCTCGGCCCCGAGCCACTCGGCCAGGACGAGCGGATGGCCCGCCGTCGGCACGACGCGCCCGTTCATGCCGCCGAGGCGCGCCGCCAGCCAGGCCGCCGCCCGCTCGACGTCCTCGCGGCGGGCGGGATCGCTGCTCACGCTCGGGATGGCGACGAGCTCCTCGAGCGTGGCGACGGTCACCGCCATGCGTTCACCAGGAGGTCGCGCACCTCTTCGACACCGGCCCGCCACACGGCCTCCCAGTCGGCCTGCGACCGCTCGTAGGGGCCTCCGTACGACCCGTCGCCGAGCAGCTCGCGGACGCCCGCCGGCGATGCCGACCGCAGCACCTCCATCGCGGCCATGGGCTTTCGCCCCTCCGGCGCGTCCACCCCGTCGAGGCGCGTCCAGGGGAAGTTCTCGAGCCAGGACGCATGGCTCGCGTCGGGGTCGATCGACTGCACGACGGCCCAGGTCCGCGGGCCGTTCCACCAGTTGTGGAAGATGACCTGCGAGTCGGGCCGGTCGGCCATGAACTCGGGCGCGAGGCCGGCCGCCGGCGAGTTCCCGCCGTGGCCGTTCACGATCAGGATGCGGCGGAAGCCCTGGCCGTAGAGCGTGTCGAGCAGGTCGCGGACGACCGCGACGTACGTCCCGACGCGCAGGCTGGGGCTGCCCGGATAGGCGGCGAAGTACGGCGTGAGCCCGTAGGGCAGCGACGGCATCACCGGGACGCCGAGCGGCTCGGCGGCCTCGGCCGACACCCGCTCCGACAGGATGACGTCGACGCCGAGCGAGAGGTGCCCGTGCTGCTCGGTCGAGCCGAGCGGCAGGACGACCCGGTCGTCGGAGCGCAGGTACTCCTCGACCTGCATCCAGTTCATGTCATGCACGCGCATTCATGCCTCCTCATAGGCCGCGGCGACCGACAGCAGAAACGCGTCCCGCCCGCGCGCTGCCGCGAGCTGAAGCCCGGCGGGGAGGCCGTCCTCGGCGGCGCCGCACGGCACCGAGACCGCCGGCATGCCGGTCAGGTTGTACGGGCCCGTGAACCGGGCCTCGACATCGCCGTCGGGCGTCCCGAACGGCGGATCCTCCGGCGGCGCCACGTAGGCCACCGTCGGGCCGGCGAGCACGTCCACCTCGGCGAGCAGCCGGTCGAAGCCCGCGGCGATGCGGTCGGCGTCGGCGAGCGCGGCGCGGTAGTCGTCGTCCGAGATCTCCCTGCCGAGCTCGAGCAGGTGGCGCGTGCCGGGCCCGTACAGGCCGGCCTCCGCCTCGTACCTGGAGCGGTGCGCCTCCCACGCCTCGTAGAGGACGATCGTGCCGAGCGTCGCGTCCGCAGAGCCGAGCTCGTCGAGGTCGACCTCGCGCACGTCGAACCCGAGGCCGGCCAGCCGCTCGACCGCCTCGCGCACCCGGTCGCGGACGGTTGGGCGAAGCTGCGGCTCGGCGAGCTGGCGGGCGAGCACGCCCACCCGTACGCCGCTCACCGGCTCGACCGGGCACGGCGCCGCGGAGATGACGGCGAGGAGATCAGCGGCGCCGCGCACCGTGCGGGCCAGCGGCCCGACGTGGTCGAGCGCCGGCGAGAGCTCGTAGACGCCGGCCACCGGCACGAGCCCGTACGTCGGCTTCAGGCCGACGATGCCGCAGTAGGCCGCGGGGATCCGGATCGACCCGCCGGTGTCGGTGCCGAGCGCGTGGTCGCACACGCCCGCGGCGACGAGCGCAGCCGATCCCGAAGACGACCCGCCCGACGTCCGCCCCCTGTCGAGCGGGTTGAACGTCATCCCGTAGGTCGGGCTCACGCTTCCGGCGGCGTACTCGAGCAGGTTGGTCTTGCAGAAGAGGTCGGCGCCCGCCGCCCGCAGCCGCGCCACGACCTCGGCGTCGGCCTCGGCCGGCGGCGGCACGCCCACCGTCGAGGCGTTCGTGGTCACGAGGCCGGCCATGTCCATGTTGTCCTTCACCGCCACGGGCACGCCGTGGAGCGGGCCGGACGCGGCCCTGTCAGGCGCATCGACGACGTCGATCACCGCGTTCAGCGGCCGGCCCAGCCGCTCGAGGCGCTCGTAGGCGGCCAGCAGGTCGAGGTTCGCCCGCTCGCACACGCGGCGGCCGTCCTCGATGGCGTGGATGAGCTCGCCGGTGCGGTGGACGAGCGGCCCCTCCAGCGATCCCAGCATCGCGTCGACCTCGGTCTTTCGGTGGCGCACCGCGAGGTCGCGGTAGATCCCGGAGTGGCTCTTGGCGGAGCCGCGGTTGAACTCGATCAGGCGGTCGATCGACCCCTCCAGGTCGGCCGGGTCGAAGCCGTCGAACGGCTCCGGCGGCGCCGTCGCCTGCGCGAGCACCTCCCGGGCCAGCGCCAGGTGCAGCGGTCGGTAGGCGGGGTCGGCCAGGGCGTCCGCGATCGAGAGGTCGGAGACGGCGGTCGCGAAGAGCATCGCGCCGTAGGCCTCCTTCGCCCACAGGTAGCCGGCGATGTTCGAGGTCGCCTCGGCGTCGGCGATGTCGGCTGCCAGCCGGCGCACGCGCTCCGAGTCACTGCCGTCGAGCTCGCCGATCTTGAACGTCGCGCGGTTCCCCCGCAGGATCCGGCCCGGGCCGACGACGTCGGCGCCGAAGTTCACGAACGCCCCCACGACACGCGCTTCACCGACCGCTGCGGCGATCACCGGCTCGTTCATGCCGTTCTGGAGCGAGAGGACGTAGCCGTCGGGCGCCAGGCGCGGCGCGACCGCCCGCATCGCCTCGGCGGTGTGGTGGGCCTTCACGGCCAGGAGGACGTCGTGCAGACCGTCGGGCAGGTCGTCCGGGGCGACGGCGCGCACCTGCACGGTGAGCTCCTCGACCGGGCCCTCGATCGCGAGGCCGTCGCGGTTGATCGCCGCGACGTGCTCGGGGTCGGCGTCGCACACGAGCACGTCGTGCCCGTCGCGCACGAGGCCGGCCGCGACCGTGCCGCCGATCGCCCCCGCCCCCACGACGACATAGGTCACGAGGCCGTCCGCGCCGAGCCGGCGGCGTGCCCGTTCCCGGCCGTGCGGTCGAGGATCACGTCGATCAGCCGGCCGGTCGCGAGGATGTGGTCGGCCATGAGCTCGCGGGCGGCGCGCGCGTTCCCGGCCCGCAGCGCCTCGAGCAGCGCGCGGTGCTGGCGCAGGTTCTCGCCGTGGAGGCGCTGGACGTCGTCGGACAGGAGGAGCGGCGGCGTGCGCAGCGCCCGGCGCACGCTGCGCGCCATCGTGCGAAGGAGCGGCATGCCGGCGGCCTCGAGGACGACGTCGTGGAACGTGTCGTTCACCCGCAGCCACTCGAAGGTGATGTCCTGGCGCGAGGCGTCGTCGAGGCCGGGGGTCTGGAGGCGGCGCGTCAGCTCGACGTAGCGCTCGTCGGCCTGCTCCAGCCGGTCGAGCTGCTCCGCGGTGATCCGGGTCGCGGCCTGCTCGGCGGCCGCGCCCTCGAGCGCGGCGCGCGCCACGATCGACTGGCGCAGCTCGTCGCGCGAGGCCGCGCGGACGAGCACGCCCCGGTTCGGCCTGAACACCACCAGTCCGAGCGCGTCGAGCCGCCGCAGCGCCTCGCGGATCGGGGTGCGGCTCACCCCGTACTGGTCGGCCAGCTGCTCCTGGCGCAGCATCGTCCCGGGCGGCAGCTCGCCGAACAGGATCGCCCTCTCCAGCGCAGCGCCGATCTCGTCGGCCTTTGTGGTCTCGGCATCCTCGATCGACCGAATTTCGCCCATCTCGGATCCAGGTTATCCAAATCCCCCCCTTCCGTGGGCGAGCTTGGTATGGTTGGGATCCGAAAGTCGCCCGTGGCACCGTGGAGGGAGCATCTATGAGGATTCGCACGACCGGCACCGGAGCCGTCCTCGCGGCCGTGACCGCGCTCGCCATCGCGGCCGCGGGCTGCGGCGGCTCCAGCAGTGGAGGCAGCGGCGGGAGCGGCAGCGGCGATACGCCGCAGCGCGGCGGCAACCTCGTCATCGACCGCGTCGCCGACTCCGAGTCGATGGACAAGACAACCGTCTTCGACAACGAGTCGATCTGGGTCTTCGAGCAGATCATGGAGCCGCTCTACACCGTCACCAGGGACGGCAAGAGCGTCGAGCCGTGGCTCGCGACCTCGTACACGCTCTCGCCCGACAAGAAGACCTACACCTTCAAGCTGCGCCCGGGCGTGAAGTTCTCGAACGGCCAGCCGATGACCTCGGCCGACGTCAAGTTCTCGATCGACGCCGCCCGGGTCGAGGATCAGGGCTGGGGCTTCCTCGACGTCGCCATCAAGGACATCGAGGCGCCGACGCCGGACACGGTCGTCATCCACACGAAGTACCCGTGGTCGCCGTTCCTGGCCGACATCGCCCTCTTCGCCAACGCCGTCATCCCGAAGGACTACGGCGGAGAGACGAAGAAGCAGTTCTACGAGCACCCCGTCGGCACGGGCCCGTTCATGTGGGACCACTGGGACAAGGGCAACGAGCTCGTCCTGAAGCGGAATCCGTTCTACTGGCAGAAGGGCAAGCCCTACCTCGACAGCGTGACGTGGCGCTACGTCGGCGACGACAACACCCGCGAGCTCCAGCTCGAGGGCGGCCAGGCGCAGGTCGACGAGTTCCCGCCGTTCCAGACCGTCGACAAGCTCAAGAGCACGCCCGGCGTCACCATGACGCTCTTCCCGTCCACGCGGACGGACTACCTCATGATGAACGAGCGCTACGCCCCGCTGGCCGACGTGCATGTGCGCCGTGCGATCTCACTGGCGATCGACCGCCAGTCGATCATCAAGTCGGTGCTGTTCGGCAACGGCCAGCCGGCCAACTCGTTCATGCCGCCGCAGGTCCCGTACTACGACAAGACGACCCCCGGCCTTCAGTACAACATGGCCCAG
Source organism: Gaiellales bacterium (assembly GCA_036258075.1). Taxonomy (GTDB): domain Bacteria; phylum Actinomycetota; class Thermoleophilia; order Gaiellales; family JAICJC01; genus JAICJC01. The sequence continues at coordinate 1,207 of DATAEI010000041.1, read as the reverse complement.
GCCAAGCAGGAGATGGCCCAGTCCAAATACCCGAACGGCTTCGACGTCGAGATGCTGCTCGGCAAGGGGACGGCCGACGAGCACTCGTACGGCGAGATCATCCAGCAGTCGCTCAAGCAGCTCGGCATCAACGTCAACTTCCGCCAGACCGACCCGTCGACGGAGTTCTCCGACGAGCAAGAGTTCAAGTACCAGCTCGGCTTCAGCTACTGGACGATGGACATCGCCGACCCGGACGAGCTCGTGACCTTCGCGGTCGACCCGGGCTCGGGAGCGAAGTCGTTCTACACCGACTACAACAACCCCGACGTGGTGAAGTGGACGCACCAGGCCGAGCATGAGTTCGACAAGACCAAGCGCCAGCAGCTCTACACAGACATCCAGAAGCAGGCTGCCGCCGACGCGTTCATGGCGTTCCTCTTCTACTCGCCGTACCGCTACGCGTACACGGACAAGCTGCGCGGGTTCTATGTGTATCCGACCGGCAACTACCACATGGAAGACGTCTGGCTCGCCAAGTAGCGGCCTGAACTCCTGACATACCGATGGACCTGACCGCCTACGTCGCGCGCCGGCTCCTGCAGATGGTGCCCGTCGCGTTGGGCGTCACCATCCTGGTGTTCTTCATGATCCACCTCGTGCCGGGCGATCCGGCGCGCACGATGCTTGGTGTGCACGCGACCCCCGACAAGGTCGCCGCCCTGCACAAGGAGTGGGGGCTCGACGAGTCGCTGCCGAAGCAGTACGTGAAGTTCATGCAGCGGCTCGCCCACGGCGACCTCGGCGACTCGCTCTTCTACCGCGTCCCGGCCCGTGAGCTCATCGTCGACCGCCTGCCGGTCACGCTCTGGCTCATCGGGTACGGGACGGGGCTCTCGATCCTGATCGCGCTGCCGCTGGCGGCGATCGCGGCCAGCCGCCGCGACGCGGCCCGCGACCAGGTGGTACGCGTGGTCCCGCTGATCGGGCTCGGCTTCCCGTCGTTCTGGGTCGGGATCATGCTGCTCCTCGCGTTCGGTCTGAACGCCGGCCGCTTCTTCCCGGTCGGCGGCTACGGCACCGGCGTCTCGGGCCACATCAGATCGATGTTCCTGCCGGCGCTCACCGTTGCGATCGCGATCTCGCCGATCCTGATCCGGAGCCTGCGTGCCAGCCTGCTCAGCGTGCTCGAGTCCGACTACATCACCACGGCCCGCGCGAAGGGCCT
>DATAEI010000040.1:0-6240 GCA_036258075.1 Gaiellales bacterium | reverse complement strand
CGCTCGTGAACCGCCGCCACTTCCCGCGGCTCGCCGCCGGCCGCCACGACGACCCGGCCGTCCACGAGCTCGTCCGCGCGAAGAGCAGCAACCGCTCGATCTCGGCGATCGAGGAGGGCCCGGCGACGCTCGAGCTCTTCGTCGCGCCGGGCGAGGAGCACGTCGCGCTCGCCCCGGCGCGCCTCGGCAAGGGCTTCCGCTTCACGTTCGCCTACACGGTGGACGACCTCGAGACTGTGGCGGAGGTGGAGGGGTGAAACCAGGTTTGGCACCCGGCGCCGTTGCGGTTTCGCCGGACCCTCGACACACTCCTCTCTGCCTGCAGGCCGTTCGGGGCGTCCGTTTGCGACGTCCCTGTGACGGCTGTGAAACGCCCGCGGGTGCCAAACCTGGTTTGGAGGCGTTCGTGTGAGCACCGTCGCCGGCATCGCGGTCTCGCCCGATCACTGGATCGGCGGGCGGAGGGTTGCGAGCGAGGAGCGCTTCGAGGATCGCTCGCCCATCGACGAGTCAGTGCTCGCCGAGGTGGCACGGGCCGGGGAGGCGGAGGTCGACATGGCCGTCGCCGCAGCGGCCGAGGCGTTCCCCGCATGGGCGGCGCTCGGGCCGGCCGGGCGCGGGCCGTACCTGCGCCGGCTGGCCGACCTGATCGACGCGAACATCGACCGCCTCGCCACGGTCGAGTGCCTCGACATGGCGATGCTCGAGCGCTCCCTCAAGGCCCGGGTCATCAGCCGCGGGGCGCGGAACTACCGAAGCTACGCCGATCTGGCAGAGGCCTACGAGGAACGCGCGTGGCACTCGAACACGACCGACAACCGCGTCATCCGCATGCCGGCCGGCCCGGCCGCGGTCATCACGCCGTGGAACGCGCCGTTCATGCTCTCGACGTGGAAGACGGCGCCCGCGCTCGCCGCCGGCTGCACGGTGATCCTGAAGCCGGCCGAGTGGTCGCCGCTCTCGTGCTCGATCCTCGCCGACCTGACCGCCGAGGCCGGCTTCCCGCCGGGCGTCTTCAACGTCGTGCAGGGCATCGGCGAGGAGGCCGGCGCGGCGCTCGTCTCGCATCCACGGATCCGCCGTGTCAGCTTCACCGGCTCGCCCGAGACCGGCCGCCTCATCGGCGGCGCCGCGGCCCGGAACATCGTGCCCTTCACCGCCGAACTGGGAGGCAAGGGCCCGCTCGTCGTCTTCGCAGACGCCGACATCGAGGCCGCGGCGGCCAAGGCGGCCGGCCAGTACGACGACGCCGGCCAGGTCTGCCTCGCCGGCACCCGCCTCCTGGTCGAGGAGTCGATCCGCGACGTCTTTCTCGAGCGCTTCCACCACCACACCGACGCCCACGTGCTCGGCGATCCGCGCGACGACCGCACCACCGTCTCGCCGCTCATCCACCGCGACCACCTGGCCCGCGTCGAGGGCTTCGTCGAGCGCGCGCGCGAGAACGGCGACCGCATCGTCCGCGGGGGCGCCCAGCCCGAGATCGGCGGCCTCTACTACGAGCCGACCCTCATCGAGCCCCGGTCGAACGACTCCGAGATCGTGCAGCGCGAGGTCTTCGGCCCGGTGCTCACCTTCCAGACGTTCGCGTCCGAGGACGAAGCGATCGCGCTCGCGAACTCGACGAGCTACGGCCTCTCGGCGATCGTCTACACGGGCGCGCGCGAGCGGGCCGAGCGCGTCGGCCGGGCGGTCCGGGCCGGCACGGTCTGGGTGAACACGTTCCTCGTGCGCGACCTGACCGCCCCGTTCGGCGGGATGGGCATCTCGGGCGTCGGCCGCGAGGGCGGTGACTACGCGCTCGACTTCATGAGCGACCTCAAGATGCTCCAGATCCAGGAGAGAACGACGGAGTGACGCTCACGCTGGCCGACGTCAAGCTCGACAACGACGCGTTCGCCGAGCGCGTCCCGCACGAGACCTTCGCGCTCATGCGCCGGGAGGCCCCCGTCCACTGGTACGACTGGGAGTGGGGCAAGGGGTTCTGGTGCGTCACGCGCTGGGACGACATCGTCGCCGTCCTGAAGGACTGGCGCACGTTCTCGTCGGAGACCGGGGCGACCGCGCTCGAGGACCTCGACCCCGACCAGCTCGAGGCGCGCCGGTCGATGCTCGACACCGACCCGCCCGAGCACACGCGCCTTCGCGCCATCGTGAACAAGGGCTTCACCCCGCGCGCCGTCGCCGCCTACGAGGATCTCCTCCGCGACCTGACCCGCATCATCCTCGACCGCGCGCTGCCCCAGGGCGAGTTCGACTTCATCGAGGAGATCGCGAAGATGCTCCCCATCCGCGTCCTCTGCGAGATCCTCGGCGTTCCCCAGGAGGACAACGGCCGCCTGATCGAGTGGGGCGACAAGATGATCGCCAACACCGACCCCGACATGGGCGGCCTGCACCCCGGCAGCCCCGAGAGCGCCGAGTACCGCCTGCTCCCCTTCCGAAGCCCCACCGCGCTCGAGCTCTTCGAGTACGGCCACCGGATCGCGGCCGAGCGGCGCGAGCATCCCCAGGACGATCTCGTCTCGAAGCTCGTCACCTGGGAGGACGAGGACGGCCGCCGCCTCACCGAGCGCGAGTTCGACACGATGTTCCTGCTGCTCGTCGTCGCCGGGAACGAGACGACCCGGCAGGCGATCGCCCACGGCATGCTCGCCCTGATGGAGCACCCCGGCGAGATGGCGCGGCTGCGCGACGATCCCGGCCTCATGCGCACCGCCGCAGACGAGATCCTGCGCTGGTCATCGCCCGTCATCCACTTTCGCCGCACCGCCACCGTCGACACCGAGGTGCGCGGCGTCCCGATCGCCGCCGGCGACAAGGTGGTGGTCTGGCTGACGTCCGGGAACTACGACGAGCTCCAGTTCGAGGACCCGCACCGCTTCAACCTCGAGCGGCGGCCGAACCCGCATGTCGCCTTCGGCCGCGGCGGCCCGCACTTCTGCCTCGGTGCCCACCTGGCGAAGCTCGAGGTGAAGGTCATGTTCGAGGAGCTCCTGCCGCGGCTCGGCTCGATCGAGGGGACCGGGCCGGCGCGCCGCATCCAGTCGAACTTCACGAACGCGCTCCGCACGATGCCGGTGCGCGTCGCACAGGCATGAGACCATCCGCTTCCGCCCGACCCGGAGGGAACACCGCATGACGGACGCGAACCTGGCCCGGCTGATGGAGGACGGCGTGACCACCGTTCGCCTCAGCTATCCCGACCTGCACGGCATCGCCCGCGGCAAGGAGTACCCGGCGAGCTTCTTCGACCACCTGTCGGAGGACGGCGCCGCCCACTGCGAGGCGATCATGACGGTGGACCTGAACCACAACGTCGTCTCGGGGTTCGAGCACGGGTTCCAGGACATCCTCGCCCGCCCCGACGCTGCCACCCTGGCGCGCATCCCGTGGGATCCCGACGTCGCGTGGTGCATCGCCGACCTCGAGCGGATGGACGGCCGGCCGTTCGGGTGCGACTCGCGGGCGGTGCTGAAGCGCGCCATCGCGGAGTACGTGAAGCGCGGCCTCATCCCCGTGCTCGGCCCGGAGCTCGAGTTCTACCTGTGCGAGCCCGACCCGGCGGCGGAGTGGGGGTATCGCCGCTACGTCGACAACCCGAGCCACGTCTACACGGTCGGCTCGGTCGCCGACCCGCGCGGCATCCTGCGCGAGATGCTGCACGCATGCGCCGACCTCGGCCTCGGCGCCTACGCCGCGAACCACGAGTTCGGCCGCTCCCAGTACGAGATCAACCTGCGCCACTCCGACGCGCTCTCGGCCTGCGACCGGGCGTTCCTCTTCAAGACGACGGTCAAGGAGATGTCCGCCCGCCACGGGCTCCTCGCCACGTTCATCGGGAAGCCCTGGAACGACGACGAGGGCTCCGGCTTTCACCTGCACATGTCGCTCGGCGGCGACGACGGGTCAAACCTCCTGAACGATCCCGACGGGCCCGAGGGGCTCTCGAAGCTCTGCCACCACTTCCTGGCGGGGATCCTCGAGCACGGCCCCGCGCTCATGCCGTTCTTCAACCCGACCACGAACGCCTACCGCCGCATCCACGAGGAGGCGCTGGTGCCGACGCTCGTGAGCTGGGGCCACGACAACCGCCTCTGCCTGGCGCGGGTGCCGCGCGAGCGCGGCGGCGCGACCCGGGTCGAGCTGCGGCTCGGCGACGGCTCCTCGAACCCCTACCTGACCGCCGCGGCGGCGCTCTTCGCCGGGCTCGACGGGATCGACCGCGAGCTCGAGCCGCCGGCGCCGATCGCGGGCCTCATCTACGAGCAGCCCGAGGCCGAGGACTGCACGCCGCTTCCGCGCACGTTCGACGCCGCGCTCGAGGCCCTCGACGCCGATCCGCTGATCGCCGACGCGATGGGCGAGGAGCTCCTTCGGACGTTCCGCACGATCAAGGGCTCCGAGCTCGATCGCGCCCGCCGGGCCGTGACGGACTGGGAGTTCCGTGAGTACACCCACCATCTCTGAGATCACGGTCGAGGCCCTCGAGGCCGACCCCTTCCCGATCTACGCGCGCCTGCGCGACGAGGCCCCGGTCTGCTTCGTCCCCGCGGTGGGCCTGCACCTGGTGACGCGCTGGGACGATGTCCAGTTCGTCGCCACCCACCCCGAGATCTTCACGGCCGAGGTCGACGCCTCGCCGCTCGTTCGCACCCTCGGCGTGAACGTCCTCACGGTGGACGGCGCCGACCACGCCCGGATGCGGGCCGGGATGGACGCGCCGATGCGGCCGCGGGCCGTCGAGGGCTACGCGCCCGGGGTGATCGAGCCCCTCGCCCGCCGCCACCTCGACGCGATGGCCGGCGGGACGGGCGCCGAGCTGATGGCCGCATACTGCGAGCCGGTCTCGGTGCTCGCGCTGGGAGCGGTCATGGGGCTCGGCGACCTCGACGCCGGCACGCTGCGGCGCTGGTTCGGCGACCTCGCCACCGGCGGTGCCAACTTCGAGCAGGACCCCGAGAAGCAGGCCGTCGCCGACGCGACGAGTGCCGAGATCGACGCCCGCATCGGGCCGCTCCTCGACCGGCTCGAGCGCGAGCCGGACGAGAGCGTCCTCTCGCACATGCTGGCCGGCGACGCGACCCGGGCCGAGGTGCTCTCGAACCTGAAGCTGATCCTGCTCGGCGGCATGCAGGAGCCGGGCCACGCGCTCGGCATCTGCGTCTGGGCGCTCCTCACCCACCCCGAGACGCTCGCGCGCGTCCGGGCCGACCGCGGCCTGATGCGGCCGGCGGTCGAGGAGGCGCTGCGCTGGCACTCGCCCGTCGGCACCCAGACGCGGCAGGTGACCCGGCCGGTCACGCTCGCGGGCGTCGAGCTCAAGCCGGGCGACGCGCTGGCGGCCGTCCTCGCGTCGGCCAACCGCGACGAGCGCCACTGGGCCCACCCCGACCGCTACGACATCGACCGCCGCGGCGCCCACGCGGCCTTCGGCCTCGGCGCGCACCATTGCGCCGGCGCGCCGCTCGCGCGCCACGAGGTGCGGCTGCCGCTCGAGATGCTGCTCGACCGCTTCCCGGACCTGCGACTCGACCCCGGCCACGAGGTCGAGCTCGCCGGCTGGGAGTTCCGCGCGCCGACGGCGCTCCACGTGAGGTGGGACTGATGGAGGAGTGGACGGACGCCGGGGCGGACGCCGAGCTCGCGGAGGGCACGATGGTCGTGGTCGGCGACCCGGCAGACCCGGTTGCCGTCGCCCGCGCCGGCGGGCGGCTCTACGCCTTCGACGACACCTGCACCCACGAGGAGTGCCCGCTCTCCGACGGCCTCCTGACCGACGGCGAGGTCGAGTGCCCCTGCCACGGCTCGATCTTCAACCTCCGCACCGGCGAGGCGCTGACCGGGCCGGCGCTCGCGTCGGTGAAGACCCACAGGGTGCGCGTCGAGGACGGCCGCATCCAGGTGCTCATCGCGCGCTGAGCGCGACCGCAGCCGCGAACGCGCCCCGCACCTCGGCCTCGGTCCAGTCGTGGCCGTCGACGGCCAGGCAGTAGTCGTCGACCGCCGCCGGGACGAGCGCCTCGACCTCGCGCGGCCCGACGCCGGCCTCGGCGCAGGTCGGGAATCCGGCGTCGGCCAGGAGGCGCCGCACCGCTCGAACGGCCCGCGACCCGTCGCCGGAGCCGTCCTCGGGCTCGCCGAGCGCGTCGGCAACCCGCTCGAGGCCCGGGGCGCACGACGCCCGCGAGACGTCGAGCGTCTCGGCCAGGACGAGGCCCACGGCCAGGCCGTGCGGCA
>DATAEI010000039.1:0-6662 GCA_036258075.1 Gaiellales bacterium | reverse complement strand
CACCCGCTCAACCCGCGCTCGCCGTACGCCGGCACCAAGGCGGGCGGCGACCGGCTGGCCTACTCCTACTGGTGCACGTACGGCCTGCCGATCACGATCATCCGCCCGTTCAACAACTACGGGCCGTTCCAGCACCCCGAGAAGGTCATCCCGCGGTTCATCATCCAGGCGCTGACCGACCAGCCGCTCACGATCCACGGAAACGGCATCGCAAGCCGCGACTGGCTGCACGTGTTCGACACGGCCGAGGCGATCACCGCCGCCTGCGAGGCGCCGCTCGACGCCATCGTCGGCGAGACCATCAACGTCGCCACGGGCGTCGACGAGTCGGTCGAGGAGATCGCCGACGCGATCCTCAGCATCCTCGGCAAGCCCGCGTCGCTGAAGCAGCACATCACCGACCGGCCCGGCCAGGTCGACCGGCACATCGGCTCGACCGACAGGGCGCTTCGGCTGCTCGGATGGCGATCGAGCATCCCGTTCGCCGACGGCCTCGAGCGCACCGTCCGCTGGTACCGGGACAATCCCGACTGGTGGCACTCGGTCCTGGCCACCGAGGAGACGGCCCAGACCGTCGTGTGAGCGAGGCTCCGACGCTCGTCGTGCTCGGCGGCGGGCCCGCGCAGCGGCATGCCGTCGACGCCGCGCACGCGCTCGGCGTCCGCACCGTCGTCTGCGACTCCGAGCCCGGCCTCGGCGACGTCCTCGTCTCGAGCGAGGACGAGGACGGGGTGCGCGCGGCGGCCCGGGGGGCTGCGGGCCTGATCGCGCCCGGCACCGACTGGCCGGTGCGCATCGCGGCGGCCGTGGCGCACGACCTCGGCCTGCCCCACCCGATCCCGCCGGAGGTCGCCGTGCTGGCGACCGACAAGATCGCCCAGCGGACGGCGCTCGACGCCGCGGGCGTCCCGCAGCCGGACTGGTCGGTCGATGCGCCGCCCGCCTACCCCTGCGTCGTCAAGGCGCCCGACCGGCAGGGCCAGCGGGCGATGTCGATCCTCCCGGACGGATCCGCGCTCGCCGAGGCGGCCGCCCTGGCCGCGGCGGGGTCGCGCAGCGGGCGGGTGCTCTTCGAGGCGTTCGTGCCTGGACCGGAGGTGACGGTGAACGGCTTCACCGCCGAAGGCCGGGCGATCGTCGCGGCTGTCACGGACCGGATCCACTTCGAGGGCGCGCCCGGCGTCGCCCGCCGGCATGTCTATCCGACCGAGCGCGATCCGGCCCCCGCGGCGGAGGTCGCGACCAGAGCCGTCGCAGCGCTCGGGATCGGCGCCGGGCCGTGGTATGTCCAGCTCATCCTGGGGCCGGACGGGCCCCGGATCGTCGAGGTCGCCGCCAGGCTCGGAGGCGGCCATGACTCCGAGCTGGTCGAGCTCGTGACCGGCGTCGACCTCGCCCGCGCGGCGGTGCTCGCGGCCCTCGGAAAGCCGGTGACGGCCGCCGAGGTGACGCCCAACCCGCACGGCGCCGGGGTGATCCAGTTCCTCGAGGCCCCGCCGGGAACGCTCGTGCGGGCGGCGGGCCCGGCGGACGCCTGCTTCTACGATGCACCGGGACACGTGTACGGCCCCATCCGCATCGCCACCGACCGGGCCGGGTACGTGCTCGCCGGAGGCGCGACGCGAGATGACGCACTCTCCGGCGCGGCCGCCGCAGCCGCGGCCGTCCGCTTCGAGATCACATGAGCCGCGCCCGCACATCCCGAGACCTGGCCATCGACGGCGGCACGCCCGTCCGCGAGACCCTGCTCGAGTTCTCGCCGCCGATCATCGGCCGCGCCGAGATCGACGCGGTCGTGGCGACGCTCGAGTCGGGCTGGCTCACGTCCGGCCCGCGCGTCGTCGAGCTCGAGGAGCGCTTCGCCGAGTACGCGGGCGCCGAGCATGCCGTCGCCACGTCGTCGTGCACCGATGCCCTGCACCTGGCCCTGCGGGTCGCGGGCGTCGGCCCGGGCGACGAGGTGATCACAAGCTCCTTCACGTGGCCGGCGACCGTGAACGCGATCCTGCACACGGGCGCAACACCGCGCTTCGCCGACGTCGACCCCGCCACCCTGAACGTCGATCCGGAGCTCGTGGAGGCGGCGATCACACCCCGGACGCGGGCGGTCGTGCCCGTGCATTTCGCGGGCGGGCCGTGCGACATGGACGCGATCGAGGCCGTCGTTCGGGGCCGCGAGATCGCAATCGTCGAGGACGCCGCCCACGCCGTCGAGGCGACGGTGCGCGGGCGCAAGGTCGGCGCGATCGGAGATCTCACGTGCTTCTCGCTCTACGCCACGAAGAGCCTCGCCGGCGGCGAGGGCGGCATCGTCACGACCGGGTCGGCGGCGATGGCGAAGCGGCTGCGGCTGCTGCGAGCGCATGGGATCACCCGAGACCCGTGGCGGCGGGCGCAGACGCGCACGCTCGGCCACTACGACGTCGTCGAGCCCGGCTGGAAGGCGAACCTCGCCGACCTCCAGGCGGCGGCGGCCCTTCCCAAGATCGGGCGGATCGACGAGCTGCGCGCCCACCGGGCCGACCTGGTCGAGCACTACGACGCCGGGCTGGCGCCGCTGGCCGGAATCGAGCCGATCGGACGGCCGGGCTTCGGCGTCCACGCCCACCACCTGTACGTCGTGCGCATCGACCCGGCCCTCGCCGGCGCCGACCGCGACGCCTACGCGGCGGCGCTCATGGCCGAGAACATCGCCACGGGCCTGCACTTCCTGCCGGTGCACGGGCTCACCTGGTACCGCGAGCACCTCGACCCGGTACCGCTCCCGGAGACCGAGCGGGCCGGCGCGGAGGTGCTCTCGCTGCCGCTCGCGGCGGCCCATACCGAGGACGACGTCGAGGACGCGATCGCCGCGGTGCGCAAGGTGCACGCCGCCTACGCGGACGTGGGCCGGTGAGCAGGCGGACGCGCGTGACGATCGAGGCGGTCGTCTCGGCCGTCCTGATCGTGGCGATCCTGCACTGGGCCGGCATCCACCGCGTCTTTCACGAGCTGAGCAAGACCCAGCTCAAGTGGTTCATCCCGGCGGTCGCCGTCAGCGTCGCCACGGTGCCGCTCATGGCGCTGCGCTGGCGCCTTCTGCTCTCGGCGAAGGGGATCAATGCTCCGATCGCGTGGCTCACGCGCACGTACTTCGTCGCCCTCTTCGCCGGGCAGTTCCTGCCTGCGGCGATCGGCGGGGACGCCGTGCGGGCGGTCGAGCTCGGGCGCCGGACGCGTGACGCCCCCGAGGCGGTCGCGTCGGTCCTGATCGACCGCCTGGTGGGCCTCGTCTCGCTGGTCGTCCTGGCGGTCGCTGCGGTGGCGGTGGGCGGCGGCTCGGCTCGGCGGCCCGGGGTGATCGCCGCCGAGGCGGCCTTCGGCGTCGCGGCGGCCGGCGCGCTGGCACTGCTCTTCTCGAGCCGCCTGCGGGGCGTGGTCGCCAGGGTGCTCGAGCCGCGGTCGGACGGCCACAGGCTCGCGGCCGGCGGCCGCTTCTACGACGCCCTGCACACCTATCGCGGCCACTCCGGCACGCTCGCCCTCGTCGGCGCCCTCGCCCTCGTCGTGCAGCTCGCCCGCGTCGGCGTCATCGCCCTCCTCACCCGGGCGCTCGGCCTCGACGTGCCCGACTCCGTCATCCTGCTCACCGGGCCGGTGGTCTTCGCCTCGCTGGCGCTCCCGGTGTCGCTGAACGGGATCGGAGTGCGCGAGGGCGTCTTCGTCTACTTCCTGCACGGGTACGCGGCGCGGCCCCAGGCGGTCGCCCTGGGGCTCGCGTTCTACGCGGTCGGGACGCTCACCGCGCTGGGCGGCGCCGGCGTCCTCGCGGTGCGGTTCGCGCGCCACGGGGTCAAGGCGGTGAGGCCGCATACGCAGATCGAGGCAGTCGATCCGGAGCCCGGCCTCCCCGGACCGCCCGCCACGATCCCCCAACGTGGGGATGGCGCGGCGGCACCTGCCGAACGATCTACCGGGGCATGACCCTCCCCCGCACCCGCGTCCGCACCGTCGCCCAGGACGAGTCGCTGGCCATCGTGAACCGGCTCCTGGCGCTCGGCGCGCTCCTCTGCCTCGCCGCCGCCGTCGCCGGCGCGCTCGTCAACTAGGACCGTCGTTCAGCAGCAGCCGTCGGCGCAGCCGCGGCCGCGCCACGACTGGACGCCCTCGCGCGCCGCAACCGCGGCGATCACCAGGCCCGCGAGCGGGTCGGCCCACCACCAGCCCAGGAGCGCGTTCGCGCCGAGGCCGATCAGCAGCGCGACCGACAGGTAGGCGCAGAGCAGGTTCTGGTTGCCCTCGGCGACCGTCGCCGCGGAACCGAGCCGGCGGCCGGCCCGGCGCTTGGCGCGCGCGAGCAGGGGCATCGTCGGCGCGGTGACGGCCGCGAGGCCGATGCCGGCCCAGCTCGTCTCGGGGTGGCCGGAGCCGGCGAGCGTGCGGAGCGATTCGACGCTCACATACGCGGCCAGCAGGAAGAACGAGACCGCGATCACCTGCTGGGCATGGCGCTCGGCGGTCTCCGAGTGCAGGCGCCGGCCGGTGAAGAGCCACACCACCACCGACCCTGCGAGCACCTCGATCAGGCTGTCGATGCCGAACCCGACGAGGGCGATCGACGAGGCGGAGATCCCGGCGCCGACCGCGATCGCGAACTCGGCGACGTGCCAGGCGTTCCCGCCCCACGCCAGCCGGCGGGCGCGCCGCTGGAGGCGGGCGCGCTCGGCCGCGCCCGGCGCGGGCCCGTGAACGACGATCGGAAGCACGCTCATCTGGGCGCCCGCTGTGGCCTAGTAGTCCGGCAGGCCTTCGCCGTACGGCCCGTGCGTCGACTCCGGCACGTCGGCGTATGCGACCTTCCCGCTCGTCGCCTCCTCCTTGACGCCCGCGGAGTGGCGAAGCGCCACGTCGGAGACCGGATAGCGCAGGCCCTCGCCGGCGTTGCGGGCGCCGACGCCGACGATCGCGCACGGGCCGTCGCCCGAGCCGACGAAGACGTGCTCCGTCCACGGCGGGCAGTGGACGAAGTCCCAGGCCTTGAGGGGTCGCTCCTGACCCTCCACGAGGAGGATGCACTCGCCGCTCAGCACCAGGAAGTCCTCCTGGCCCTCCTCGGCGTGGTAGTAGCAGTTGGGCTGCCCGGGCCACATCACCTGGATGTTGATCCCGTAGTGCTCGAAGCCCGGCGTCCCCTCGAACGTGACGCCCGCGCCGAACTTCTCGTTGTGGATCCACTCGGCCTCGCGCGCGTTCACGACGAACCAGCCCTCACCGGCCGCCTTCTTCCCGCCCGGCCCGTCCTCCATGGGCGCTTCCGGCACCATCCTCGTCCTCCCCGGTCGCTCGACTCTCGCGCCCGGAGGGTACCCCGTGCTACGTGTGGCAGGCGGTATTGGCCGCGCCGGCGGTGGCGGGGGCCCAGGCTGAGATGTTGTTCACCCGGTCGACCGCCCGGAACTGCACGATGTAGGTGCCGGCGGTCCGGATGGTGATGCTCGAGCTGGTGACCGTCGCGCTCCACGTGCTGCCGGCGTTGGTCGAGTAGCGGTACTCGTAGGTCGACAGGCCCGACAGCGCGTCGGTCGAGCCGGACGCGCGGATCGTGATACGGCTGTTCGTGCAGGTGAGCGACCCGCCGGTCACGGTCGGCAGGCTCGGCGCCGTGCGGTCGAGCTTCACGGTGTTGCTCGATCCGGCGGTCGTGGGCAGCCACGCCGAGGTGTTGCCGGCGTTGTCCACCGAACGGAACTGGACGATGGTCGTGCCCTCGGCCGTGATCACCGCCGACGCGCCGGCGACGGTGGCGTTCCACGTGGCGCCGTTGGTCGTCGAGGTGCGGTACTCGTAGCGCGCGAGGCCCGACAGGGCATCGGTCGCGCCGCTCGCGGAGATCGTGCGCGAGGCGGCCGCCGACCAGCTCGTCGACCCGCCCGCCACGGCGGGGCTCGTCGGCACGGTGCGGTCGAGCTTCACGGTGCCCTGCACCCAGCCGGACCGGTTGCCCGCCCCATCGATCGAGCGGAACTGGACGACCGTCGTGCCCTCGGCGCTCACCGTCACGGAGCTGCCCGGGGTCGACTGCGAGAAGGCGCCGCCGTTGAACGAGGTCTGGTACTCGTAGCCGGAGACCGCGCTCCCGCCGTCGGTCGATCCCGACGCCGTGACGACGGCGGACGCCGCGTTGCTCCAGGCGCCGGTCGCACCGGACACGGTCGGGTTGGTGGGCGCGCCGCGGTCGAGCATCACGGTGTTCCCGGCGCCCGCGACGGACGGCACCCACGCCGAGGCATTGCCGGCGCCGTCGACGGCCCGGAGCTGGACGAGCGTCGAGCCCTCCGCCGAGATCACGACCGAGGCGCCCGTGGCCGGCGCCGACCAGGTCGTGCCGGCGTTCGTCGAGGTGCGGTACTCGTAATGGTTCACCCCGTCGCTCGCCGGGACGTCGGAAGAGCCGGAGCCGGTCACGGTCACCGAGGCGACGTTCTGCCAGCTGAGCGAGCCGCCACTGACCGCGGGGGTGGACGGGGCCGTGCGGTCGACGCGGGCCGTGCCCTGCACCCAGCCAGACGTCCGGCCGACGCCGTCCACCGCGCGGAAGCGGACGAGCGTCTCACCCTCGGCGCTGACCGTGACCGACGCGCCCGCCGCCGGGGTGGCCGACCAGGTCGCACCGCCGTTCGTGG
>DATAEI010000038.1:0-11878 GCA_036258075.1 Gaiellales bacterium | reverse complement strand
GGCCCCGGTTCTGTGCATCTTCGGCCAATGCGTCACAGACCGGTGCCGGAAGCGCTGCGAAACCGTGCCGCCGGCCCGATCTGGGGGGCCGGGGTCTGACCCCTCCCCCTCACGGCTCTGCGCCGACTTCGTCACAGCTGCCGGGACGGGTCTGACCCGGTGTCTTGGCCGGGCGACTCCGGTTCGCCGGTACGGTGTGGGAAACGACCAGGAGGGCGCATGATCACCGTCGAGCGAGTCGACTTCATCTCCGTCCCGACCCGGGACGTCCCCCGGGCCAAGCACTTCTACGGGGAGCTGCTCGGGCTCGAGCACGAGCGAGACACCCCCGCCGGCGCCGAGTACCGTGCCGGGCAGGTGACGCTCGCGATCTGGTCGCCGGAGAGCCAGGGCATGGAGTTCGCCCGAAACCCGGCCGGGTTCGCGCTGCGCGTGCCCGACGTCGCCGAGGCCCAGCGCGAGCTCGAGGAGCACGGCATCAAGTTCGACATGGACACGTTCGACACCGGCGTGTGCCACATGGCGCTCATGTGCGATCCCGACGGCAACCAGATCCTCCTCCACCGCCGCTACGCGCCCTGAGCCGGCGGCTCGGGAGCGCGGTGCCGCCGCTCGGCCGGCGGGCCTGGCGCCTGCTGGGGTGCGTGCTGCTCTTCGAGATCGGCACCGGGATGACGCTGCCGATCGAGATCGTCTTCCTGCACGACGGTCGCGGGCTCAGCCTGGCGGCGGCGGGCTTCGCGCTCGGGGCGGCGGGCGCGGCCGGGCTCCTCGGCACGGTCGCCGCCGGCGTCGCCGCCGACCGGTTCGGCGCCGGCCACACCTGCATCGCCGGCCTCGCTCTCGCGTGCGCGGGCACGCTCGGGTTCCTGGCCGTCCACTCGCTCGGCGCCGCGGTGCTCGCGGCGAGCCTCCAGGGCTCCGGCTTCGGGATCACCTGGGTCGGGATGTTCCCGCTCCTCATCCGGGCGGTCGAGGATCGCCGCCGCGAGGACATCCTGGGCGTGAACTACGGCGCGATCAACCTCGGCCTAGGGATCGGGAGCCTGGCCGCGGGCACGATCCTCGCCGTGAGCCCCGACGCGTTCGGGATCCTGTTCGTCAGCGACGCGGCCACGTATGCGCTCTTCGCAGTGCTCCTCATCGGCCTCGGCGAGCTCCGCGACGAGCCGCGCGAGGCGGCCGTGTCGGCCGGGATCTCGGCCTACGGCCCGATCGTCCGCGACCGGCGCCTGCTCGCGGCCACGGCCATCAGCCTTCTCCTCGTCATCGCCGGCTACAGCCAGATCACCTCGGCCTTCCCGGCCTGGGCGACGGGGCCGGCCGGCGTGAGCCGCAGCATCGTCGGCTTCGCCTTCGCCGCCAACACCTGGGCGATCGCGGCGCTGCAGCTCCCGGCGCTGCGGCTCCTGCGCGACTGGCGCCGGACGCGCGCCGTCGCGGTGACCGGGCTCGTCTTCGGCGCGTCGTGGCTGGTCGTCCTCGCCGCCGGCGAGACGTCGAGCGGCACCCTTGCGGCCGCTGGGCTGATCGCCGGCCTGGCGATCTTCGGGGCCGGCGAGACGTTCCTCTCGCCCAGCCTGCCGGGAATCGTGAACCGCCTCACGGGCGAAGAGACCCGGGGCAGGTACGTCGCGTTCTACAGCCTGTCCTGGCAGGCGGGGCCGATGATCGGCCCGCTCATCTCGGGAGCGATGCTCGGCGCCGGCCATGGCACGGCGCTCTTCCTGGGGCTGGCGGCGGCCTGCGCGCTCGCGGCACCGGCCGCGGTCGCCTTCGAGCGCACGCTGCCGGCCTCCGTCAACCGTACGCTCCCGGATGTCCCGTGAGCTCTCGCATCGCATACGCCGCCCTGACAGCGATCCTCGTCGTCGCCCTCGCGCTCGACATGGCCGTCACCGACACGCCGTGGTGGCTGGTGGTCGTCTTCCTGCTCGGCCCCGACGTGGCGCTCTTCCTCGGGATCGGCCGGAATCTCGAGAAGGGCCGGCTCCATCCCCGCGCCGTCCCCGTCTACAACGCGCTTCACCGCTACTGGGGGCCGGCGGCGCTGGCGCTCGCCTCGTTCGTCCTGCCTGAGGGCTGGCTGGCCGCGGCGCTCGCCTGGGCGGTGCACGTCTCCCTCGACCGCGCGATCGGCTACGGCCTGCGGACGCCCGAGGGCTTTCAGCGCAGCTGACGCGCTCAGTCGGCCGCCTGCGCCCGCAGGGCGCGGACGGCGCGGAGCGGATTCGCAACGCGGACGGCGACCATCGCCGCGCCGATGCCGAGCACGACCTGGAGCAGCGTGAGCGCGAGCTGCATCCCGACGGAGAACGTCACGATGCTCCCGGCCGCTGCCGTCGCCCCCAGCGCGTAGACCAGGAGCAGCTGCTGCGCGCCGAGGCCGCCCGGGCTTCCCGGCACGAGCCCGGCGAGCCCGCCGGCGACGACCACGACCGCCGCCGATCCGGGTGTCGGCCGCAGCCCGAACGCGGCCAGGAGCGACGCGGCGACGCCCAGGCGGCACGCCCAGGCGGCGGCCTGCGGCAGCGCGACCCGAAGCGCGTACTCGCGCGGGCGGCGAACGACCGCCGTCGCGGCCGCGGCGGCGCTGCGGAGCCGCGCCCCGAGCCTCCGCGCCGGAGGCAGCCGGGATGCGACGACTGTCGCGGCGAGGGTGGCGAGCACGACGGGAACCGCCCAGCCCGGCGCTGACAGGGCCCGTGTCGGGTCGAGGCCCGGTACGGCTCCCGTGAGGAGCACCGTGACCGTGATCGCGGCGCCGATGCAGAGGTCGAGCAGGCTGAGCACGCCGAGCGAGCCCGCCAGGGTCGCTGCGTCCGACCGCTCCACCTGGAGGCGGGCGCCGCCGATCTTCACGAGCTCGCCGGCCTTGGCCGGGAGCACGCAGTTGGCCGCGACGCCTGCGATGTACGCCGCGCCGATCCCGACCACGGGCACCCGGCGGCCGGGGTACGCGCCGCGGACGATGTTGCGCCAGGCGAAGCCCCTGAGCCCGAGGCTCGACGCCTGGAGCGCGAGGCCAAGGACGAGCCAGCCCACGTGCATGTGGGAGAGGCGCTGGGCCGACCCGGTCAGGGCGTTGAGGAGGCGGATGTCGTCGGTCACGAGGCGGATCGCGCGGCCAGGAGCTGCGGGCGGTCGCTGATCAGGCCGTTCACGCCCCAGCCGACGAGCAGGTCGCCGATCTCGGCGGTGTTGACCGGCCACGACAGGACGAGCGGGACGCGCTCACGGAGCTCGGCGACGACTGCCGGTGTAAGCAGGCGGCGGTGGATCGAGATGCCGTCCAGGGGCCGCGTGGCAAGGAGCCGGCGCACCGCGCGAAGCTGCGTCCGGTTTCCCACCGAGCGCACGAGCTCCACACCTGGTCGGCCCTCGAACGCGGCGAGGTGGGTCCAGTGGCGTGCGCACAGAGTCACGCGGGCGTCCGGCTGGCGATCGAGCGCCGCCCGCACGGCCCGGCCGAGGCGCGGATCGAATCCCTTCAGGTCGAGCATGAGCCGCGTGGTCGGTGCGGCCGTCGCCAGCAGCGTCTCGAGTTCGAGGATCGCGGCGCGCGGCCCACACAGCCGCCACCTGTCCCAGTAGATCCGCACCGGGCCGACCGTCTTCAGGTGGCGCACCTCCAGGCGCCCACGGAAGAGGCGCACGTCGGCCTCGATCACGTCGACGCCGAGCTCCTCGGCAGCCCGGAGCGCCGCTAGGTCGTTACCCGCGCGATGCGCGAGGACGAGCGGGCCGGCCCGGTGCGGGGCCGGACGGGCGGAGAGAGCGGCCGGCGGGACCACGAATCGCAGTGTAGGGGGGGTTCGTTGGACGCGAATCGGACCCGGCCGCCGCCTCGGGCGTGAACCGGGTGGCGATCACGAGCCCCAGGAGGGCGACCACGGCACCGGCGACGACGTCGATGATCCAGTGGTTGGCGGTCAGGACGACGGCGATCGCCATCGCGATGGGCATCGCCACTCCCAACGCACGTCCGGGGAGCGAGCGGGCCTTCGTGACCAGCGCCAGCCCGACGAGCAGATCCCATCCGAAGTGCAGGCTCGGGAAGGCGGCGTAGCGGTTCACGAGCGAGGGGGGCTGCAGCGCGCGGTAGGCGTGCGAGTAGCGCGCAACCGTGTCCGTGAAGCCCGCGTCCATGAGCCGGGGCGGTGCCGCGGGGAAGAGGATGAAAAACACCATCCCGATCGCGCCCGACACGAAGAAGGCCGTGCGCGTTCGCCGGAACGCCTCGGGATGGCGCGTGAAGAGCCAGACCGCCACGGCTGCGATCAGCGGCCAGTGGCCCCAGATGTAGACCCAGTTCACGAGCGTGACGAGCCAGTGGTGCCCGGTGACCGCGGCCTGGATGGAGGGCTCCCAGTGGATGCTGAGCGACCGCTCGAGGCTGACCAACCTCCGGGCGTTCTCGACGGCGTCGACGTGGCTGCCCTGCATGACCGCGCGGACTCCGAAGTAGACGAGGAATCCGGCGGCGACGAGTCCGAGCTCGCGACGGCCGCGCGCTTCCATGGGTCGAGTATCGCCCGGGGCGCCGGTGCGGGCATCGGACCGGGCACGGAATCCGGCCGCCGTAATTTTCCGCATCACAGTTTGACAACTGAACAGTTGTGAAATAGTATTCGACCATGGCATCGCGCCCCCTCACCGACCCGGTCGTCGAGCTCGTCGCCGCGCGCTTCCGCGCGATGGGCGAGCCGCTTCGCATCAAACTCCTCGACCACCTCCGCCAGGGCGAGGCGTCGGTCGGCGAGCTGACCGCCGTCCTCGGCGCGAACCAGCAGAACGTCTCGCGCCACCTGGCCGTGCTACACGGGGCGGGCATCGTCGGCCGCCGCAAGCTCGGCACGAAGACGCTCTACTCGATCGCCGACCCGACCGTGTTCGCGTTGTGCGACACCGTGTGCGGCGCGCTCGAGCAGTCGGCCGCCGAGCTCGCCAGGGTCTTCGGCACTGGCCTCGCCGAGCGAGCGGCATCGTGAGCGGCCGCGGGGCACGCAGGCGCCCGACGCTCGAACGCACCCTGTTCGCGCTCGCCGGCACGATCGTGCTCCTCGGAGCCGTGCTGTCGGCACTCGTGAGCCCGTGGTTTCTCCTCCTGGTCGCGTTCGTCGGCGTGAACCAGTGGGCCTTCGTCCTGGCCGGCGACTGCCCAGCGTCGGTCGTTCTTCGCCGGCTGCTCGGCATCGAGTCGAGGTGTCCTCAGTGACGCCCGAGATCGGCCCGCTCGGGCGCCTGGGACGGCACGCCGCCACCCACGTGCGCGCCGTCGTCCTGGCCTGGGTCGGCATCGCCGTCGTCCTGGGCGCGTTCGCGCCCCGAGTCGAGACGGCGCTCTCGGGTGCCGGCTGGCAGGCGAACGGCTCCCAGTCCGTGGCCGTGCGCTCCATCGTCGAGAAGCGGTTCGCCGGCACGAGCTCGTCGGCGCTCCTCGTCGTCCTTCACTCGCCGGCGCTTCGTACGACCGATCCCGCGTTCGCCGGGACGATCCACCGGGTCGAGCAGGTGCTGCAGACCGACTCGGCGATCGCGTCGGTGACGCCGCCGAGCGCCGGGGCGTCGATCTCGGCCGACGGCCGCACGGCGATCGTCGTCGGCGGCGCGCGCCGCGATCCGACCCTTATGGTCGCGGCCGCCGACCGGCTCAAGGGCAGGCTGGCCGCGCTCTCGACGAGCCGGGTGCAGGTGACGACGACCGGCGCGTCGGCGATGTGGTCGGACTTCAACCAGGCCAACCGCAGCGCGATGATGCGCTCCGAGCTCCTGAGCTGGCCCGTCACGCTCGCCATCCTCGTGCTGGCCTTCGGGTCGCTCGTCGCCGCCGGGCTGCCGCTGATGCTCACCATCACCGGCCTGGTCGCGAGCGCCGGGGTGCTCTTCCTCGGGACGCAGCTCGCCGACATCTCGATCTGGGCGATGAACTTCGCGCTCATGTTCGCGCTCGCCCTGGGGATCGACTACGCGCTCTTCGTCGTCGCCCGGTTCCGGGCCGCGCTCCTCGGCTCGCGAATGCCGGTCACCGACGCGGTCGCGGTCACGATGGATACCGCCGGGAAGGCGGTGCTGTTCTCGGGCCTCACGGTCGTCGTGTCGCTCTCGGCGGTGCTGCTCGTGCCGAGCCCGGCCTTCCGGTCGATGGCGCTCGGCATCATGGTCGCCGTCCTCTTCGTGCTCGCCGCGGCGCTCAGCCTGCTGCCCGCCGTCCTGGCGTGGCTCGGGCCGCGCGTCGACCGGCTCGCCCTCTCGTGGGTGCACTCCGGCGAGCACCGCTCGCCGCGGTTCGCCGCCTGGGCGGAGCGGCTGTGGCGGCGCCCGCTGCTCTTCGGCGGGATCGCGCTCGCGCTCCTCCTCGCGCTGGCCGCCCCGATCGCCGGCCTTCGCACCGGCATGCCGTCGATCAAGGTCGTGCCGCAGGGCGACGCCTCGCGGGTCGGCTACGCCCAGGTTGCGCGCGCCTTCGGGCCGGGTGCGCCCGGGACGCTCCAGATCCTCGCGCCCTCCGCCCAGGCGGAGCACGCCGCCGCCCTGGCCGCCGCGGATCCGGGCATCGCCCAGGTGTTGCCGCCGGTGCGGGGCAGCTCGGGCGATCTCATGCTGATCCGGGCCGTGCCGGGCAGCGACCCCTCGGCGCCCGCCACCGGGTCGACCATCGACCGGCTGCGCGCGACCCTCCCGGCGGGAACGCTCGTCGGTGGCGCGGCGGCCGAGAACCACGACCTCGAGTCCGCGCTCTCGCGCGCGACGCCGCGCGTGATCGGGGTCGTCCTCCTGCTCGGCTTCGCGCTCCTCCTGGTCGCGCTCCAGGCGCCCATCCTGGCGCTGGTCGGCGTCGTCACGAACCTGCTCGCCACGGCGGCGGCCTTCGGGGTCGCGCGCCTGATCTTCCAGGACGGGCACGGCGCGTCGGTGCTGGGCTTCCAGTCCCAGGGCTTCCTCGATGCCTGGGGGCCCGTCTTCTTCTTCGCCATGATCTTCGCGATCGCCATGGACTACACCGTCTTCCTGCTCGCATCCGCCAAGGAGCATCACGACCGCTCCGGCGACCCCCGCGAGGCGATGGTCGGAGGCATGGCGCACTCGGGCCGCGTGATCCTCGCCGCCGCGGCGGTGATGGTCGCCGTGTTCTTCACGTTCGCCCTCTCGGGGCCGCTTCCCCCGAAGGAGATGGGCGTGATCCTCGGCATCGCCGTCCTCCTCGATGCGCTCCTCGTCCGGCTCGTGATCGTGCCCGTGGCGCTGCGCCTGCTGGGCCGGTGGGCGTGGTGGCTGCCGCGGTGGGCGGGGCGGATGCTCCCGGCCGTGCGGTTCGGCCACTCCTAGCGGTTTGGCCACGTCCCGCCGTCCCTGAGCCCGCCCGTTCTACGATGTGGGGATGACCGCGCTCGTCGGGCTCGACGTCGGCACGAGTTCGACCAAGGCGGTCGCGATCGGCCCGGACGGCGCCGTTCTGGGAAGGGCCGAGGAGCCCTACCGGGTCAGCATGCCGGCGCCGGGCTTCGCGGAGCAGGACCCCGACCTGTGGTGGCGGGCCGCCGAGTCGGCGCTGGCCGCGGTCGGGGTGGCGGACGTCGCCGGAATCGGGCTCACGGGGCAGATGCACGGGCTCGTCCTTCTCGACGAGCGGCTGCGGCCGCTCCGGCCGGCCATCCTTTGGAACGACCAGCGCACGGCGGCCGAGTGCGCCGAGATCGAGCGGCTCGTCGGCCTGGAGCGGCTGATCGAGCTCACCGGCAACCGGGCACTCCCCGGGTTCACGGCGCCCAAGCTCCTCTGGGTGCGCCGCCACGAGCCGGAGGTGTATGCGCGCATCGCGCATGTGCTCCTGCCGAAGGACTACGTCCGCCTGCGGCTCACCGGCGAGCTTGCGACCGACGTCTCGGACGCGTCGGGCACGTTGCTCTTCGACGTCGGCGCGCGCGGGTGGAGCGAGCCCGTGCTCGAGCTGCTCGGACTGCCGCGGGAGTGGTTTCCGCATGCGCTCGAGTCGGCGGCCGTCTCGGGCCTCACGGCCGCGGGGGTGCCGGTCGCGGCGGGAGGCGGAGACCAGGCAGCCGGGGCCGTCGGCGCCGGGGTCGTCCGTCCAGGATCGGTCTCGGTCGTGCTCGGCACGTCGGGCGTCGTCTTCGGCGTCCTTCCCGCGCTGGCCGCGGATCCCGGCGGCACCGCCCACACGTTCTGCCATGCGGTCCCGGGCACCTGGCACGCGATGGGCGTCATGCTGTCGGCAGCCGGCGCGCTCGACTGGCTCCAGCACGCGATGGGCGCGGGCACGCCGATCGAGGCGCTGCTCGATGCGGCGGCGGCGTGGGAGCCCGGCTGCGAAGGGCTCCGGTTCGCTCCCTACCTCTCCGGCGAGCGCACGCCGCATGCCGACCCTGACGTGCGGGGAGCGTTCGTCGGCCTCAGCCTGCGCCACGATGCCGGGGCGCTGACGCGGGCCGTGCTCGAAGGTGTGGCCTACGGCCTGCGCGACTCACTCGAGCTGCTCCGCGGCCTGGGCCTGCGGCCCTCGTCCGGACGGTTGGGGGGCGGCGGCAGCCGCAGCGAGTTGTGGCGGCGGATCGTCGCGTCGGTGCTCGACCTGCCGCTCGAGATGACGGCCGGGGGCGAGGGCGCGGCCTTCGGCGCGGCGCTCCTCGCCGGCGTCGCCGCCGGAGTCCATTCCGACGTGCCCGCGGCGGTCGACGCGTGCGTTGCCGTCGCCGGAACGGTCGAGCCCGAGCCGGCATGGAGTGGAGCGTACGCGCGCGGGTATGCGGCCTTTGGGCGCCTCTACCCGGCGGTCGCCGGGCTTGCTCCGCGCGGCGCCTGAGCCGCACCCAGCGGCGCGCTCCGGAAGATGTTTCGTACTACGATTCATCGGGCACCTCCGTCGTGCCAACGACCGAAAGGAGGAGCAATGAGCAGCATGGCTCACGAACGAGCTGCCGAGGCCACGCGAAACGGCCACGGGTACGAGTGGGGCGGCATCCCTGCTCGCATCTTCCTGCAGCCGATCGCGGCACCCTCCGTTCTGGGCCTCTTCGGCTTCGCCGGCGCCACGTTCATGGTGGCGACGAACCTCGCAGGCTGGTACGGAGATCCGCACACGACCGGGACGTTCCTGTTCCCGTTTGCGGCGGTGTTCGGCGGTATCGCGCAGTTCGCCGCCGGGATGTTCTCGTTCCGCGCGCGCGACGTGCTGGCCACCGCCATGCACGGCACCTGGGGCTCATTCTGGATCGCCTACGGGATCCTGTGGTTCCTGGCGGCGAACCACACCATCACGCCTCCGGCGGGCTCGACGTTCGTGCCGCTCGGCTACTGGTTCATCGTCCTCTCGGCGATCACCTTGACCGGGACGCTGGCGGCCATGTTCGAAAGCGGGGCGCTGGTCTCGGTGCTCGGCACGCTGACCGCAGGCTCGATCCTGTTGGCGCTCTCGTACCTCATCGGCTCGTCGACCCTGCTCACGTGGGGCGGATGGGTGCTCGTCGTCTCGTCCGTCCTGGCCTGGTACACGGCGAGCGCGATGATGCTGGCGGGCACCGCCGGGCGGACCATCCTGCCGCTCTTCAGCATGGAGAAAGCCCGTAACCAGATCGGGGCACGGCCGATCGTGCCGGTCGAGTTCCACGAAGGCGAGCCCGGGATCCGGAAGGGGCAGTAGCTGACCCCGGATCGCCACCCGGCGCAACGCCCGGCGGCGCCGTCACGCGGGCGAGACGGCCAGCATGACGACGTCGTCGGGCATCGGGCCGCCGTTGGCGGTTCTGACAGCGGCGAGGATCGCGTCGAGGTCGGCGTCTCCGAGCGGCGGCTCGCGGCCCTCGAGGAGGTCGAGCAGGCGATGGTGGCCGAAGGGTCGCGGTCCCGCGGGGCTGCTCCGGCCCTCGATGAGCCCGTCGGTGTAGACCAGGAGCGACCAGGGCCGCTCGGGAAGCTCGACCCGCAGCTCGTTCCACCGCGACGCGGTGTCGATGCCGATGGGCGGCCCGGGCGGCACATCGAGCTCGACCGCCGTCCCGCCGGACTGCAGGATCGGAGGCGGGTGGCCGCCCGCGATGATGGAGAGACTCGACATGTCGGGCGAGATCAGCGCCAGACACACCGTCGCAAACTGCACCTGCTCGAACGCGACCCGCTCGGCCGCCAGGATCGCGTTCAAGGAACGCATCGTCTCGGTGAGGCCGACGCCGGCCAGCGCGAGCCCGCGCCACGCGGCGCGCAGACGGGTGGCGGCCGCGGCCGACGCGGGGCCGTGCCCGGCGACGTCGCCGACGAGCACCTCGATCGCGCCCCCGGCGACGTCGAGAATGCCGTAG
Organism: Gaiellales bacterium; assembly: GCA_036258075.1. GTDB lineage: Bacteria > Actinomycetota > Thermoleophilia > Gaiellales > JAICJC01 > JAICJC01. Next base: position 1,565 of record DATAEI010000038.1, on the reverse strand, counting down.
AAGTCGGCCGCCAGCACCTGCGCGCCCTCGGCGGGCACGTACCTGGTGGCGATGCGGACGCTCGCGGCCGCCGGCATGCCGGGCAGCGCGACGAGCGCGGCGCGGAGCTCGTCGAGGAGCTCGCGGCGCAGGAGGTCGCCCCGCCGCACCTGGTTCCCGATGAGGCCGGCGGCGACTGCGGCCGGGATCCAGACGATCGGCTCTCCGATCGGGTGCTCGTCCAGGATGCCCACGCCGAGCGAGACACCGAGGACCGCAAGCATGGCGCCGGGCACCGGCCCGACGAGGAAGGCCCCGGCGATGCAGATGACGATGAGGAGCGGTCCGGGCACGCCTCGCAGGCGCGACGGGTCGATGTCGAGGAACGGCGCCGCGACGGCGAGCTCGAGGATCGCCGCGGTGACGAACACCGCCACGCGGTGCTCAGAAATCGGGCGCGCCGCGGCACCTCGGAGACCGTCCCTGACCCTCACCGCAGGGATTCTGGACGAACCGCCGCGCCGGTGCTGCGCCCTCACCGTTTCCGGCCAGGCGGCGGCGGGTATCGCCGTCCCGGACGCGAGCAAAAGGAGGATGCTCATGGCCACGCAGAAGCAGACCCAGGCCGCCCGACGCAACGTCGTGAAGGCGAAGGACGCGGCCCGGCGGAAGCGGACGATCTCGAACCTGCCGGCCTCGACGCGGCGCGACCTCGGCCACCAGGCCGCGATGGCGCGCCGGCGCGGCGGCCAGGCCGGGCACGGCTACGAGGACCGCACCCGCCAGCAGCTCTACGAGGTGGCACAGAAGCGCAACATCCGCGGCCGCTCCAAGATGGGGAAGTGGGAGCTGATCGAGGCTCTCAGGCGGACGGCGTGAGCACGCGCGACCGCGCGGCGGGGCTCCTGGCCCGCTGGCCGCTGGCCCGCCAGATCCGGGGCCGCGATCCCGCCGCGCTCGGTCGCACCGCCCGCTCGCCCCGCTCCGCCGCGCTGCGCCCGCGCGTCTCCGAAGCCGAGCACGTCGTCCGCTCGGTCTGCCCGTACTGCGCCGTCGGATGTGGCCAGCGCGTCTACGTGCGGGGCGGCGAGGTGACCCAGATCGAGGGCGATCCCGACAGCCCCGTGTCGCGGGGCCGACTGTGCCCGAAGGGTGCGGCGTCGAAGAGCCTCGTCAGCGGGCCGCTGCGCGAGTACCGCGTCAAGTACCGGCGGCCGCACGGCACCGAGTGGGAGGAGCTGGGGCTCGACGAGGCGATGGACATGATCGCCGATCGCATCATCGCGACCCGGGCCGAGACGTGGGAGGAGAAGGACGACCAGGATCGCACGCTCCGGCGATCGCTCGGCGTGGCCAACCTCGGCGGGGCCACGCTCGACAACGAGGAGAACTACTGCATCAAGAAGCTGATGACGAGCCTCGGCTTCGTGCAGGTCGAGAACCAGGCCCGCATATGACACTCCTCCACCGTCCCCGGTCTGGGGACGTCCTTCGGACGAGGCGGCGCCACGACGTTCCCGGGTGACCTCAAGCACTCGGACTGCATCCTCCTCATGGGGTCGAACATGGCCGAGGCCCACCCGGTG
>DATAEI010000037.1:0-3751 GCA_036258075.1 Gaiellales bacterium | reverse complement strand
CTGCTGTTCGAGGGCCTCTCGTTCTCGCTCCCGCCGGGCGGCATCGTCGGCGTCATCGGCGCGAACGGCGCCGGGAAGACGACCCTCTTTCGGATGATCGCCGGCGAGGAGTCGCCCGACGGCGGCGAGCTCACGATCGGCCCGTCCGTCGAGCTCGCCTACGTCGACCAGGCCAGGGCGGACCTCGACCCGGCGACCACCGTGTGGAAGGCGATCTCGGGCGGCAAGGACACGATCTCGCTGGGGCCGCGCGAGGTGAGCTCGCGCGCGTATGCGGCGTCGTTCAACTTCCGCGGCGGCGACCAGCAGAAGCGGGTCGGCGACCTCTCCGGCGGCGAGCGGAACCGCCTCCACCTCGCGAAGCTGCTGCGCGCCGGCGGCAACGTGCTGCTGCTCGACGAGCCGACGAACGATCTCGACGTCGACACGCTGCGCGCCCTCGAGGACGCGCTTCTCGACTTCGCCGGATGCGCCGTCGTGATCTCGCACGACCGCTGGTTCCTCGACCGGATCGCCACGCATATGCTCGCGTTCGAGGGCGACTCGGAGGTCGTCTGGTTCGAGGGCACCTACGACGAGTACGAGCAGAATCGGCGCTCCCGGCTGGGCGCGGAGGCCGATCAGCCACATCGGCTCAAGTACAAGCCGCTCTTGCGCAGCTAGGCGCGTGTTTTGCCCCGTTCGGGGGACGCCGCAGGAGTTCGCAAAGAGCAATGATGGGACTCCCCGTCCGATTTCCAACGCCTGGCGGCTCCTCTTGGCTCGTTTCCTCGCTCCGATCGCTCTCGTCATCGCCCTGCTCGCGGCCGCTCCGGCGACCGCCGGCGTCGTGCCCAAGGTGTACGGCGGCCAGATCAGGCTCGGTGGAGCGACCGCATCGCGCTCTGCCACGGGCGCGTGCTCGATCTCCGAGGCGGGGACAGACCTCGTCCTCCGCTGCGACGGCAAGGGAAGCGCGCAGGCGAAGTACCTGTTCACGCTTCCCGCGAAGGCCGGGAGCGTCACCGCACAGGTCAACTTCTACGGCACCCACCCGGGCGCCAAGGTCGCCACGAAGCGTGTCTCCGACACGCAGTTCCGCGTCACCGTGACGCAGGGTGTGCAGGGCCGGGCCGACGTCGAGTCGGTGATGATCGAGTACTACTACTCCGGCTGAGGAGTCGCGGGTGGAGCTCACGTCCCCGAGGATGCAACCCGCCGGGCGGCTTGTGCGGTTCGCGATCGTGGGGACGACGATGCTGGCGCTGGCCGCCCTGTGCGGGTTCGGCGCGTGGGCCGCGCTCTCGACCGACGCCTCCACGTCCGCGGCGGCCCGCGAGAGCCAGCTGAGCGAGGCCTACGGCAAGGCCCGCTACTCCGTCGCGAAGCTCGAGCTGGCCGTGCGCGAGGCTCAGCTCGTACCGACCCCGGCGAACCGCGGGCACGTGGACGCGGCCGTGGTCGCGCTGCGCGGCACGCTCCCCGCCATCGCGGCCAACGGCGCCGCCCGCGACCGGGCACTTGTGGCCGATCTCCGCCGGCAGATCGACGCCACGGCCGTCGGGCTGGATCAGATGATGCTCGCGTCGAAGTCGTTCGACCTCGTCAGGGCCGGGCGGCTGAACCGGGTGCAGGTCGCGCCGCACCTGGCCCAGATCGAGAAGACCGTCGACGCCGCCGCCGCCGCACACCACGCCGGGTTCACCGCCGGCCTGTCGAGCGCCCGCCGCTCGCAGAGCGTTGCGCTCGGCGCGACGCTCGTCATGTTTCTGCTCGGCCTCCTGCTGACGGGCGCGGTCGTGGCCGTCCTGCGATTCAAGCGGCACCTCGACGAGGTTCGCAAAGCCGAGATCGAGCGGCTTCGCGACGCGGCCACGCGCGACAGCCTGACCGGCCTCGCTAACCACCGGGCCTTCCATGAGCGGCTCGACGGCCTCGTCGCCTGCGACGCCCGGTTCGCCCTTGCGATCGTCGACCTCGACGGGCTCAAGCGGACGAACGACACGTTCGGCCACCAGGCCGGCGACGAGCTGCTCGGAGCGCTTGCGGCGGCCATGGCCGCCGTGACGCCGAACGGCGACGCCTACCGGATCGGCGGCGACGAGTTCGCCGTCGTCGTCGAGGAGGGCACCGCCGTCGACGCCTTCGCGCTCGCCCAGGATCTGCGCCGCCTCATCGCCGCTGCGACGACGGGCATCGCCGAGCGCGAGGCAGGCGAGGCCAAGCACGCGCTCATCCGCCGCGCCGACCTGGCGCTCCTGGCCGCCAAGCGCACGCACCGCGAGGTGCTCGTCTACTCGGCCGACATGGAGCTCATCGCCGGGACGGACGTTCCCCCGGATGAGCGTCATCTGAGCACGCTCGCGACGGCCCTCGCCCGCGCGGTCGACGCCAAGGACTCCTACACCCGCAGCCACTGCGAGACGGTCGCCGAGCTGTGCGTCCTCATGGCGGGCGAGCTCGGCCTCGACGCCGACCGCATGGCGCGGATCCGGCTCGCCGGCCTCCTGCACGACGTCGGCAAGATCGGCATCTCCGACGCGATCCTCCAGAAGCCGGCCCCGCTCACGCCCGACGAGGCGGCGGTGATGCGCACGCATCCCGACCTCGGCGCGCACATCGTCTCGGCCGCCGAGCTCTACGAGGAGGCGGAGTGGATCCTGCACCACCACGAGCGCCTCGACGGCCACGGCTATCCCGACGGCCTGGCCGGCGACGACGTGCCGCTCGAGTCGCGCATCATCATGGTCGCCGACGCCTTCGAGGCCATGACGTCGGACCGGCCGTACCGGCCGCGGCGGCCCGTCGAGGAGGCCCTGGCCGAGCTCAACCGGCATCTCGGCACCCAGTTCGACCCGGACTGCGTCGCGGCGCTTCAGAAGATCCTGCGCCCCGCCGCCGCCCCGGCGCCGAGCCGCACGACGCTCTCCGCTGCCGCCTGAGTCAGGCGGGCGTCTCGGCCGGGTGCCCCGGCGGGGCCTCGTACCAGTCGCCGGCGGAGGCCGTGTAGATGTGGTGGCTCGTCGCGAGGCCGGTCGGCTCGTCGACGCTCCCCGCGGCGACCGAGATCGTCGCCCGGCCGCGGTCCCAGAAGAGCCGCGAGCCGCAGACCGCGCAGAAGCCGCGGCGGGCGCCGTCGTGCTCGTGCCAGCGCAGGTCGGCGTCGGCCAGGAGCTCGAGTCGCTCACGCGCGCAGGCGGTGTAGGCGGCCGGCGCGCCGTGCGTCCGCCGGCAGACGCCGCAGTGGCAGACGATCACGTCCCGCAGCGGGCCGGTGACGCGGTAGCGGACGGCGCCGCACAGGCATCCGCCCAGGTGCTCGTCGGGCATGCGCGCAGGGTAGAGGCTCAGGCGGCCAGGCGCTCGACCGCCCGCAGGCGGTTCATCGCGTCGAGCGCGGCGACCTTGTACGACTCGGCCAGCGTCGGGTAGTTGAAGATCGTGTCGACGAGCACCTCGACGGTTCCGCCGGTCGTCATCAGGAGCTGGCCGATATGCACGAGCTCGGTCGCCCCGGTGCCGAACGCATGGACGCCGAGCAGCGTGTGGTCGGTCGCCGAGACGAGCAGCTTCAACATCCCGTGCGCGTCGCCCAGGATCTGGCCGCGGGCGAGCTCGCGGTAGCGGGCGATCCCGATCTCGTACGGCACCGCCGCCTCGGTCAGCTCCTCCTCGGTGCGGCCGACGAAGCTGATCTCGGGGATCGTGTAGATGCCGATCGGGAGCACCTTGCCCATGATCTGCCCCGTGACGCCGAACGCATCGCAGGCCG
>DATAEI010000036.1:0-17192 GCA_036258075.1 Gaiellales bacterium | reverse complement strand
CCGAGACGCGCGCCCTCACCGCCCGCGCGAACTCCTCGACCGCGTTCTCCGCCGTCGCCGCCGGCGGCACGATCCAGGTCGAGCCGCGGTAGGTCGGCGAGGAGCCGAGGGTCACCGAGACGTAGTCGGCGAGCCCGTCGCCGGTCGCCTCGGCGGCCGCGAGCACGTCCTCCGGGTCACTGCCGACGTCCGACGTGCTCTCATCGGTCAGCCGGCAGCCGATCGCGCCGTCCGGCCCGAAGCCCTCGCGCATCGCCTCCATGACCTCGCGCAGGAACCGGAAGCGGTTCTCGAAGGAGCCGCCGTACTCGTCCGTCCGCGTGTTCGCGTGGCGCGAGAGGAACTGCGTCGGCAGGTAGCCGAACCCCGCGCAGACCTCGACGCCGTCCAGGCCGCCCTCGGCCGCATACGCCGCCGCCTGCCGGTAGCCAGCGAGCATCTCGCGGATCTCGGTGCGAGTGAGCGCGCGCGGCTCGGTCTTGAACCGGGCCGACGGGATCGAGCTCGGCGCGACCGCGGGCGGCCGTGTCCCCGAGGCGATGATCTCGCGGCCGCCGTGGAAGAGCTGGCACATGAGCTTCGCGCCGTGCTCGTGCACCGCGTCGCTCATCGCGCGCCACACCGGCACGATCTCGGGGAGGTAGCCGCCGACCGTGTGGGCCGTGAGAAGGCCGGTGGGATGCACCGCCGTCGCCTCGACCACGATCAGCCCGGCACCGCCCGCGGCCCGGGCGCGGTGGTAGGCGATCAGGTCGTCCGTCGGGAGGTGGTCGTGGACGAGCGACGTCTGGTGCGACGTCGAGACGACCCGGTTTCGGAGCTCGACCGGGCCGAGTCGAAGCGGGGAGAAGAGGCGGTCAAGAGCCACGCGGCCGATGCTACCGGCGGGCAAGGTGACGGGGCGGACGGTGAGCCTCACTGCCACCTTGTGGCACTGCCCCCCGCAGCGCTCACCGTCCGCTCCGTGTCGTTTCGGATCGAGGTGCGCAGTGGGGTGCCTAGTTCCCGCGTGCGCTGTCGCGACGAATGTCGTCGCTGGGAGCCACCTCGCGAGGTTCGTCCCCGCGTTCTGCGCGGGTTCGGACGTCGCATTTTCGAGGGGGCCCGGTTCGGCAGCCGAGCTGTCTCAGGTAGTGAGACCTCTAGCTTTGCGTGCTCGCCTCGCGGCGAGTTTGCCTTTATCGATCCGTACACGAATGATCGTCGCAGCGGGCGTCGCTGTCGTCGCTCGTTCGGGCGCAGTTGGATCACCATATTGGGGTATGCGCTGGGAGGCGCTGCCAGCGCGAATCACTCCGAAGGGGCATGCACCGCGCGACCGGATCGCCGAGACTGTATGCGTCTGGCAGTTCCGGCTTCCTCTCCGGCACGTTCATCACCCCGCCAGACCTTGTAACCGCGTTCCTCCCCCTGAACGCCGTTATGTCCCCTCCGGCGGGCCTCCCACAGAGGCCCGCTCGAGGCGCTGCATGGCGCATACTGTCGCGCGATGCCGGGTCTGCTCGAGTCCGTGCCGAACTTCTCCGAGGGCCGCGACGGCGCGGTGCTCGACGCCATCCGGCGGGCGATCGCCCAGCATGCCCGCGTCCTCGACGTCCACGCGGACGCCGACCACAACCGCTCGGTGTTCACGTGCGTCGGGCCGGCCGCGGGGCTCGTGGAGGGGCTCGCCGCCGCGATCGCGGTCGCCGCCGAGCGGATCGATCTCGGCCGCCACGAGGGCGTCCACCCCCGGGTCGGCGCCGCCGACGTCGTGCCGTTCGTCCGCTTCGAGGCCGGCGACGGCCAGCCGGAGCACGCCGCCCGCATGCTCGGCGAACGGGTGGGCGCGCTGGGGATCCCGGTGCTCGGCTACGGCGACCTCGGCGGCGGTCGCCGGCCGGCGTTCTTCCGCGCCGGCGGGCCCGAGGCGCTGGCCGCGAGGCTCGAGGCGGGCGAGGTGGAGCCGCTGTACGGCCCCGCGCAGCTTCACCCGACCGCGGGGGCCGTCCTCCTCGGCGTGCGCCCGCCGCTCGTAGCGTTCAACGTCGAGCTCGACACGGGCGACGTGGAGATCGCGCGCGCCGTCGCCGCCGGTGTGCGGGCGCGCGACGGCGGGCTGCCCGGCGTCCAGGCGCTCGGTCTCAGGCTCGCGCGTACGGGCCGGGCGCAGGTCTCGATGAACCTGATCGACGTCTCGGCCACCCCGCTTCACCGGGTCGTGCACGAGGTGGAGCGGCTCGCGGCCGAGCACGGCGCCGGCGTCGCCTGCGGGGAGCTCGTGGGCCTCATGCCTGCGTCTGTCGCCGTCCCGGCGGCCGCGGCGGCGTTCCACCTGGCCGAGCTCGCGCCCGACCGCGTCCTCGAGATCGCGGCGGGCGGAGAGTTCGGGCGCCGGGATCGGTAGCGTACGACGGCGCGTGGCGGCGATCCAGCTCACCGGGCACGACCTGACCGTCGACGACGTCGAGGCGGCCGCGCTGCGCGGCGTGCCCGCCGAGCTCGCGCCCGAGGCCGTGCGCCAGATCGACGCGTCGCGCGCCCTCATCGAGCGGGTCGTGCGCGAGCAGCGGCCCACCTACGGCGTGAACACGGGCTTCGGCAAGCTGGTGGACGTCCACATCGGCGCCGACCAGGCGGCGGAGCTTCAGCTCAACCTGGTGCGCAGCCACGCATGCGGCGTCGGCTCGCCGTTTGCCGACGAGGTCGTCCGGGCGGCGATCCTGCTGCGCGCGAACGCCCTCGCCAAGGGCACGTCCGGCGTGCGGCGCGAGCTGGTCGAGCTGCTGCTCCAGCTGCTCGGGGGCGGCGTCCTTCCGATCGTGCCGTCGCGCGGGTCGCTGGGCGCGAGCGGCGACCTGGCGCCGCTGGCCCACCTCGCGCTCGTCCTGGTCGGCGAGGGCTCGGCCCGCGTCGGCGACGAGGTGCTGCCCGGCGCCGACGCGCTGGCTCGTGCGGGCCTCGCGCCGGTCGAGCTCGCGGCCAAGGAGGGGCTCGCGCTCATCAACGGCACCCAGTTCATGGCGGCGATCGGGGCGCTCGTCCTCATGCGGGCGCGCCGGCTCGTGAAGCTCGCCGATCTGGCGGCCGCCCAGACGATCGAGGCGGTGCGCGGGTCGCGCACGCCGTTCTCGCCCGAGCTCCAGGCGCTCCGGCCGCACCCGGGCCAGGAGGCGTCGGCGGCCAACCTGTATGCGCTTCTCGACGACTCCCAGATCGTGGCGTCGCACCGCTGGTGCGGCCGGGTGCAGGACGCCTACTCGCTGCGCTGCTCCCCGCAGGTGCACGGCGCCGTGCGTGACGCAGTGGCCTACGCCGAGCGGGCGATCGCGATCGAGCTGAACGCCGCCACGGACAACCCGCTCGTCCTGGCCGACCGCGAGGAGGTCGTCTCGAACGGCAACTTCCACGGCGAGCCCGTGGCAATTCCGCTCGACACCCTCAAGATCGGGCTCGCCGAGCTGGCATCCATCTCGGAGCGGCGGGTCGAGCGGATGCTGAACCCGACGATGTCGAACGGCCTGCCGCCGTTCCTGGCCCACGAGAGCGGCCTCAACTCCGGCTTCATGATCACCCAGTACGTGGCGGCCAGCCTCGTGGCCGAGAACCGCGTCCTCGCCCATCCGGCGAGCGTCGACTCGATCCCGACCAGCGCCGGCCAGGAGGACCACGTCTCGATGGGCGCCACCGCGGCCGTGCACCTCTGGCAGGTGTGCGCGAACGTCGAGCGCGTCCTTGCCGTCGAGCTCCTGTGCGGCGCGCAGGGCCTCGACTTCCTGGCCCCGCTTCGGCCCGGCCCGGCCGTCTCGGTGCTGCACGACGCCGTCCGCGAGCGCTCGCCGCGGCTCGATCGGGACCGCTCGCTGGCCGACGAGATCGACCTGGTCGCCGCCGGCGTGCGGGACGGGTCGCTCCTCGCCCAGGTCGAGGGCGCGGCCGGCGAGCTGCGCTGACCGCTACGGCACGATCTTGTAGACCGTGCCGCCGAGCGAGACGACGTAGAGCTCGCCCTTCGATCCCTGCCCGAACGACGAGATGCTGCTCGCCTTGAAGCTCATGTTCGTGAGCCGCGGGCGCCCGCCCGTCGCGGGCAGCTTCCAGATCCGGCCCGAGCAGAAGTCGGCGTAGAGGTACCGGCCGCGCAGGCGCGGGATGGCGCCGCCGCGGTAGACGTAGCCGCCGGTGATCGAGCAGTTGGAGGCGCCCGCCACGCTGTGGCGGTAGGTCGCCACCGGGAAGCGCAGCTGCGAGCGGTCGATCGGCTGGTGCTTGAACACGCTCCGGCCCTCATAGAAGCTCCAGCCGAAGTTCGCGCCGGCCGCGGCACCGCTCTTCAGGTGGTCGACCTCCTCGAACGTGTCCTGGCCGACGTCGCCGATCCACATCGCTCCGGTCGAGCGGTCGAACGAGAAGCGCCATGGGTTTCGCAGGCCGTAGGCGTACATCGCGGCCGCCGGATGGCGCTTGCGCGGGTCGAGCCGCAGGATGGTCGAGAGCGGCCCCTTGCTCTGGCCGTGCAGGTCGGGATCGCCCTCGGAGCCGCCGTCGCCGAGCGAGATGTAGAGCAGGCCGTCGGGCCCGAACTGGAGCTGGCCGCCGTTGTGGTTCGAGAACGGCTGGTCGACCTTCAGCAGCACCCGCTTCGTCGCGGGGTTGACGCGGTGGCGGTTCCCGGGGAAGGTGCGGTACTGGACGACGCGCGTGTCGCCGTTTCGGTTCGTGAAGTCGACGTAGACGCGGTGGTTTCGATCGAAGCGCGGCGCGAGCGCCATCGAGAGCAGGCCCTGCTCGCCGCCGGACGTGGTGACGTTCGCGGAGATGTCGAGGAACGGCCGGGCGAGCATCCGGCCCTTGTGCCTGATCCGGATCTTGCCGCCGCGAAGCACGATGAAGAGGTTGCCGTTGTGGCCCGTCACGTACGTGGGCTGGTCGAGCCCGGAGACGACGGCGTGGAGGCGGGCGGCCTGCGCCGCCGGCGCGGCGGCCGCGAGCACGGCGACCAGTGCCGCCAGGATCCCCGCCCGTCTCGCCACGGAGCGTGATGCTACCCGCTCCTTGATACGGTTTCGGTCATGGCAGCCACCGCCACCGCGTCGCGCGTCGAGTCGCTGGTCGGCGACCTGAGCGCCGTGCGGGCGCCCCGTGGCACGGAGCGCTCGTGCCGGGGCTGGCACCAGGAGGCCGCCCTGCGGATGCTCTGCAACAACCTCGACCCCGAGGTGGCCGAAGACCCGACGAAGCTCGTCGTCTACGGCGGATCGGGCCGGGCAGCCCGCAGCCACGAGGCCCTGAAGGCGATCGTCGCGACGCTCCTCGAGCTCGGAGACGACGAGACGCTGCTCGTGCAGAGCGGCAAGCCCGTCGCGGTCTTCCGCACCCATCCGGGCGCGCCGCGGGTGCTCATCGCAAACTCGCTCCTCGTCCCGCGGTTCGCCAACTGGGACGAGTTCCGCCGGCTCGAGGCGGAGGGGCTCACGATGTTCGGGCAGATGACCGCCGGGTCGTGGATCTACATCGGCACCCAGGGCATCCTCCAGGGCACCTATCAGACCTTCGCGGCGGCGGGGGAGACCCACTGGGGCTCGCCCGACCTGGCCGGCCGCACCGTGCTGACCGCCGGCCTGGGCGGGATGGGCGGCGCCCAGCCGCTGGCCGCGTCGCTCGCCGGAGCCGTGAGCCTGAACGTCGAGGTCGACCCGCACCGGATCGAGCGGCGGCTCGAGACCCGCTACCTCGACGAGGTGGCCGACACGCTCGACGACGCGCTCGACCGCGTGCGCCGCTACGCCTCCGAGGGCGCCGGCGTCTCGATCGGCCTCCTCGGAAACGCCGCCGACGTGTTCGCCGAGATCGCCGGCCGCGGCGTGCACTTCGACCTCGTCACCGATCAGACCTCCGCCCACGACATGCTGAACGGCTACGTGCCGGCCGGCATCGAGCTGGCCGAGGCGCTGGCGCTGCGTGAGTCCGACCCCGACGAGTACGTGCGCCGGGCGCGCGAGACGGCGGTCCGCCATGTGCAGGCGATGCTCGACCTCCAGACGGCCGGAAGCCACGTCTTCGACTACGGCAACAACCTGCGCACCGAGGCGAAGGACGCCGGCCTCGAGAATGCGTTCGACTTCCCGGGCTTCGTTCCCGCCTACGTGCGGCCGCTCTTCTGCCGCGGCGCCGGCCCGTTCCGGTGGGCTGCGCTCTCGGGCGACCCGGCGGACATCCACCGCATCGACGCGGCTCTGCTCGAGGCGTTCCCGGACGACGTGCTGCTTCAGCGCTGGCTCTCGGTCGCGCCGGAGCGGATCGCGTTCCAGGGCCTGCCGTCGCGCATCTGCTGGCTCGGCTACGGCGACCGCGCGAAGGCCGGCAGGCTGTTCAACGACCTGGTCCGCCGCGGCGAGGTGTCGGCGCCGGTGGCGATCGGCCGCGACCATCTCGACACCGGCTCGGTCGCCTCGCCGTTCCGCGAGACCGAATCGATGCGCGACGGCTCCGACGCAATCGCCGACTGGCCGATCCTGAACGCGCTCCTCTCGACCGCCTCGGGCGCCTCCTGGGTGTCGGTGCACCACGGCGGCGGGGTCGGGATCGGGAACTCGATCCACGCCGGGCTGGTGGTGGTCGCCGACGGGAGCGACGAGATGGACGAGCGGCTCGAGCGCGTGCTGACGAACGATCCGGGGATCGGCGTCGCCCGCCACGCCGACGCCGGCTACCCCGAGGCGCTGGCCGCCGCGCACGCCGGCGGCGTTCGGCTGCCGATGGAGGGATGAGCATGGCGGCGCGCAGCGCGCTCCTGACAGGGGTCACCGGCGGCTGGGGCCGGGCGGTCCTCGATCGTTTCTGCGCCGAGGGCTGGAACGTGGCGGCCACCTACCGCGAGGAGCAGCCGCCCGCCGACCTGCCCGAGGGAGTGCTGGCGGTGCGCGCCGAGCTGTCCGACCCCGAGGCGGCGGCCGCGGCGGTCGAGGCGGCCGCCGCGGAGTTCGGCGTGGTCGATGCGCTGGCGCACGTGGCGGGCGGGTTCGCCGCGGCGGGGACGATCGACGAGCAGCCGCTCGATGTGTGGCGAAGCCAGATGACGATCAACCTCGACACCGCCTACTACATGACCCGCGCCGTGCTCGGCCCGATGCGGAAGGCCGGCCGCGGATCGATCGTCTACATCGGCACGTCGGCCATGCTGACGCCGTTCCCGGGAGCGTCGGGCTACATCGTCTCGAAGGTGGCGCTGGGCGGGCTCATGCGGTGCGTGGACGTCGAGGCGCGGACGGACGGCGTCCGCTGCAACACGGTCGTCGTGAAGATCGTCGACACGCCGCGGAACCGGGCGGACAACCCCGACGCCGACTTCTCGCGCTGGACGACCGGGGAGGAGCTGGGCAAGGTGGTCGAGTGGCTCTGCACCGATGCGTCGGCGCCGCTCTCGGGAGGGCTCATCCCGGCGTATGGGCGCGCCTGAGCCCGGCCCCAGCCTCGTCCTGACAGGGCTCAGGGCGGCCGCGTCGCCCGCCGGGACCGGCGCGCCGCTTCGGGGCTCCGATCTCGGCCGGATCGACGTGCAGGAGCCGGCAGCGATCGCGGTCATGGACGGCCGGATCGCCGCGATCGGCGCGCCCGGCGACGTGCTCGGCGAGCACGCCGGGCTGGAGCAGGTCGACTGCCGGGGCGCCGTCGCCATCCCGGGCCTGGTCGACTGCCACACGCATCCCGCCTTCGGCGGCGACCGGGCGGGCGAGTTCGACCTGCGGGCCCAGGGGGCCGACTACGAGCGCATCCACGCGTCCGGCGGCGGGATCCGCTCGACCGTCGCGGCGACGAGGGCGCTGGGCGCCGCCGGGCTCGCGGAGGAGACGGCCCGGCACCTGGCCTGGATGGCTGCCAACGGCACGACGACCGCCGAGGGCAAGTCGGGCTACGGCCTCGACCACGACACCGAGCTTGCGAGCCTCGCCGCGGTGGCCGGCCCGCATCCGATCGCGACGGTCCCGACGTACCTCGGCGCCCACTCCGTCCCGCCGGAGTTCGGCTCCGCCGACGAGTACCTCGACTTCGCCCTCGCCGAGGTGCTGCCGGAGGCGGCCCGGGTCGCCGAGCACGCCGACGTCTTCCTCGAGCGCGGCGCCTTCTCGGCCGAGCAGGCCGAGCGCTACCTGCGCGCCGCGATGGAGCACGGCCTCGTCGCGCGCCTGCACGGCGACCAGTTCACCGAGTCTGGCGCGATCCCGCTCGCCGTCGAGCTCGGCGCCCGGTCGGTCGACCACCTGGAGGCGACCGGCCCCGGAGGCGTCGCAGCCATCGCCGCCAGCGAGGTGGCGGCGGTGCTCCTTCCGGTTGCCGCGCTCTACCTGCGCCGCTCGCAGCCGCCGGCGCGCGCGCTGGTGGATCACGGCGCGATCGTGGCGCTCGCCACCGACTTCAACCCGGGGAGCGCTTTCTGCGACTCGCTGCCGGTGGTGATGACGCTGGCGTGCACGGCGCTTGGGATGACGCCCGGGGAGGCGCTCGCGGCGTGCACCGTGAACGCGGCGTGGGTGCTCGGACGGGCGGAGCGGGTCGGCCGCCTCGCCCCGGGCTTCGACGCCGACATCGTGCTGCTCGACGCGCCCGACTGGCGCCACGTCGCCTACCACCTCGCGGGCCGCGACATCGCGGCGGTCTACGCGCGCGGCAGGCGCGTGGCCGGCCGGTGAGCGGGCGCGGCTCCGGCGCCAGCCCCGTCGGTAGACTGACGCCATGGCGACGCGCAAGCAGCAGCGGCGGAAGTACCAGCGCGCGGTCGCCCATGCCCGGGCTCACGACGTGGAGATCGCCGAGGGCGGCGAGGAGCGCAGGGGCAAGCCCGACAGAAAGCAGCAGGCTCGGCCCGCCCGCGGGACGCCGCTCGCCCCGTCGGCCAAGCGCACCGCCAAGCGGGCGCTCCTCTTCGCCACGTTCTTCTATCTCGTGATCACCTTCACGTCAGGCAACGTGAGCCCGACGATCAAGATCGCCAACACCGTGGTGATGTTCGTGCTGTTCTGGTCGATGGGCTGGATGGTCGAGAACTTCGTCTGGCGCCGGCATCAGAAGAAACAGGGCGGCCCCGCGGCGTGACCGGGCCGTCCGGCCTCGAGATCGTCCAGCTCCCCGTCGGCGCCTACCAGGCGAACTGCTACCTCGTGGCGCGGGAGGGCGGATCCGGCGCCGTCGTCATCGACCCCGGCGACGAGCCGGACGCCGTCCAGGCGGAGCTCGCCCGCCGCGGCTGGACGGCGGCCGGGGTGCTCGTCACCCACGGCCACATCGACCACATCGGCGGCGTCGCGACAGTCGCGCGCGCGGCCGGCGTCGATGTCTGGATGCCGGCCGGCGAGGCCGACCTCCTGCGCGAGCATCCCGCGGCTCCGCACGCACCGAAGCACCTGCTCGAGGGCGGGGAACGGGTGAGCCTGGCCGGGATCGAGTTCGCCGTCACCCTGGTGCCCGGCCACTCGCCCGCATCGGTCGCCTTCGGCACCGACGGGCACCTCTTCGTCGGCGACGTGCTCTTCGCCGGCTCGGTGGGCCGCACCGACCTCGCCGGCGGCGACATGCAGACGCTCCTCGAGAGCATCGCGACGCTGCTGCGCGCCTACCCGCCCGAGACCATCGTCCTGCCCGGCCACGGCCCCGTGACCACGCTCGGCGACGAGCGCGACACGAACCCCTTCCTCGGGCCGCTGCGGGCATGAGCCAGGAGTTCCAGGCTCCGCGCGGGACGCTTGACTGGTACGGGGCGCGCGCCGCGCTCCGGCGGGCCGTGCTCGACATCGCCCGCGAGGTCTTCGAGTCGGCCGGCTACGGCCAAATCGTGACGCCGACCTTCGAGGACACCGGCGTCTTCGCGCGCACGTCCGGCGAGGGCTCGGACGTCGTGCGCAAGGAGATGTACAGCTTCACCGACCGAAGCGGCCGGCCGCTCACGCTGCGGCCCGAGGGGACGGCCGGGGTCATGCGGGCCTACCTCGAGCACATGACCCGCCTGCCGCAGCCCGTGAAGGTCTGGTACGAGGCGCCGATGTTCCGCTACAACGCGGTGCAGAAGGGCCGCTACCGCGAGCACTACCAGTTCGGAGTCGAGGCGATCGGGTCGGACGATCCGGCGATCGACGCCGAGCAGATCGGGCTCCAGCGGCGCTGGTACCGGCGGGTCGGCGTCGACGGCCTCCAGCTCCTCGTGAACTCGATCGGCGACGGCAAGTGCCGGCCGGCGTACCTGCAGCTCCTCGTGACCTACCTCGACGAGCACGCTGCCGAGCTGTGCGACGAGTGCCGCGAGCGCCGCGACGTGAACCCGCTGCGCACCTTCGACTGCAAGGAGAAGGGCTGCCAGGCGGTGATGGCAGGAGCGCCCAAGATCACCGACCACCTGTGCGACGAGTGCGCCGCCCACTTCGCCGACGTCCGCGCCCATCTCGACGCGCGCGGCGTGGAGTACATCGTTGATCCAGGCCTCGTGCGGGGGCTCGACTACTACACCCGCACGGCGTGGGAGTGGCAGTGGACGGCCCTCGGGGCACAGTCTGCGATCTCGGGCGGCGGCCGCTACGACGGCCTGGCGGAGCAGCTCGGGGGGCGGCCGGTGCCCGGCGTCGGTTTCGGTGCGGGCATCGAGCGGCTGGTGCTCACGCTCGAGGAGACCGGTGCCGGCCCGGCGATCGGCCGGCCGGTCGACGTCCTCTTCGCCGTCCTGGCCGACGAGGCCCGGCCGCGGGTGCACGCCCTCATGGACGAGGTGCGCGAGGCGGGGATCGCATGCGACGCAGCGTTCGGCGGACGCCGCCTGAAGCGGGCCCTGGAGCTGGCCGACCGGCGCGGGGTGAGCGCCGTCGTGATCGTCGGCGACGACGAGTGGGCTGCCGGCGAGGCGTCCGTGCGCGATATGACTACCGGCGACCAGCGCCGCGTGGCGCTCGAACGGCTGGCGGAGGAGCTGCGACGATGAGCTACCGGACGCACATGGGCGGCGACCTGCGCGCGGCGCATGAGGGCGAGCGCGTGACCGTCGCGGGCTGGGTGGCCCGCCGGCGCGACCACGGCGGGCTGGTGTTCGTCGACGTGCGCGACCAGGCCGGCCTCGTCCAGCTCGTCTTCAACCCCGAGGACCAGCCCGAGGCGCACGCGGCCGCGCACGGCCTGCGGGCCGAGTTCGTCGTGCAGGCCGAGGGCGTCGTCCGCCGCCGCGCGCCGGAGACCGTGAACCCGCGGCTTGCGACCGGCGAGATCGAGATCCACGTCGAGCGGCTGGAGGTCCTGAACACGGCGCCCGTCCTGCCGTTCCAGCTCGACGACGACGGGGTCGACGAGACGCTGCGCCTGCACCACCGCTACCTCGACCTGCGGCGCGACTCGATGCGCCGCAACATCCGCGTTCGCTTCGAGCTCACCCGCACCATCCGCCGCTACCTCGAGGACAGGGGATTCTGGGAGCTCGAGACGCCGATCCTCTATAAGTCGACGCCCGAGGGCGCGCGCGAGTTTCTCGTGCCGACCTCGACCCACCCCGGCCGCTTCTACGCCCTGCCGCAGTCGCCCCAGACCTACAAGCAGCTCTACGTCATCTCCGGCTTCGAGCGCTACTACCAGATCGCCCGCTGCTTCCGCGACGAGGCCACCCGTGCCGACCGCACCGCCGAGTTCACGCAACTCGATCTCGAGATGGGGTTCGTCGAGCCCGACGAGCTGCACGAGCTCATGGAGGGCCTCTTCCAGACGGTGTGGCGGGAGGTGGCCGGCATCGAGCTCCAGACGCCGTTCCCGCGCCTCACCCACGCCGAGGCGATGCTGCGGTACGCGTCGGACAAGCCCGACACCCGCTTCGGGTGCGAGATCGCCGACGTCACCGATGAGCTTCGCGAGACGGAGTTCAAGGCGTTCCGCGGGGTCGTCGACGCGGGCGGGGTGGTGCGCGGGCTGGCCGTGCCGGGCGCGCTCGAGTTCTCGCGCAAGGACTTCGACGACCTCGTCGAGTTCGCGAAGACGTGGGGCGGCAAGGGCGTGGCGTGGCTCCAGCTCCAGGGCGGCGAGATCCGCTCGCCGATCGCCAAGTTCCTGGCGCCGGCCGAGCTCGATGCGATCGTGGCCGGCGTGGGCGCGGGGGAGGGCGACACCGTCCTCCTGGTCGCCGACTCCGAGGAGGCCGCCGTGCGCGTGCTGGGGCCGCTGCGGCTGCATCTGGGCGAGCGGCTCGGCCTGATCCAGGACGGCTGGAACTTCCTCTGGGTGACGGGCTTTCCGATGTTCGAGTGGCTTCCCGACGAGAACCGGTGGAAGGCCAGCCACAACCCGTTCTCCGCGCCGGAGCCCGAGGATGAGGCCGACTTCGAGGAGCGGCCGAGGGAGGCGCGCGCCCGCCAGTACGACCTCGTGCTGAACGGCAACGAGGTCGGCGGCGGCTCGATCCGAAACCACCGCCCGGAGGTGCAGGGCCGCATCTTCGCGATGCTCGGTCTGAGCGAGGCCGAGGCCGAGGCGAAGTTCTCGTTCCTGCTCCGCGCACTCAGGATGGGTGCGCCGCCGCACGGCGGCATCGCGTTCGGCATCGACCGGCTGGCGATGCTCCTCGCCGACGCCCGGTCGATCCGCGACGTGACCGCGTTCCCCAAGGGGCAGGGCGGCGGCGACCCGCTCACCGGCGCGCCCTCGCCGGCTTCCCCGGCCGAGCTTCGCCAGTACGGCATTCGCGTGGTTGCAGAACCGGAATGACACGCTAAGGTGTGACCAAGCCGGCGCCATTGAGAACCGCGCACCTCACTACCGTCGTGCGAACACTTCCAGCGCCGAGGTGGAGATCAGAGCGGTCGAAGCATCCTGAAAGTGGCCGTCCGTCCCGCCTCAGGCGCCGGCCTGGTCCGAGCTAGTGGGCACGGCTCCGGTCTACCTCGACCACGCGGCGACCACCGCGCTCGGCCCCGAGGCCCGCGAGGCGATGGAGCCGTACCTCTCCGAGCGGTTCGGGAACGCCTCGGAGCCGCACGCCTACGGCCGTGAGGCACGCGCCGCGCTGGAGTCAGCCCGGCGCACGGTCGCCGAGCTGCTCGACTGCGAGCCGGCCCAGGTGGTCTTCACGTCCGGCGGGTCGGAGGCCGACAACCAGGCGGTGTTCGGGTTCTGCGGCCGGCCGCTCGGCCGCCTGGTGGTGAGCGCGATCGAGCATCCGGCGGTGCGCGAGCCGGCCCGCGAGCTCGAGCGGCAGGGCTTCGAGGTGGCCTGGGTGCCGGCCGGCGGCGACGGCGTGGTCGACGTCGCCGCGTTCGCGGATGCGGTGCGCCCGGGCGACCGGGTGGCCGCGGTGATGTGGGCCAACAACGTGACGGGAGTGCTGCAGCCGGTCGAGGAGCTGGCCGCGATCGCCCGCGACCGCGGCGTCCCGTTCCACTGCGACGCGGTGCAGGCGGCTGCGTCGCTCCCGCTCAGCTTCGCCGGCTCCGGGGCCGACGCGATCGCGGTGTCCGCGCACAAGCTGCACGGCCCCAAGGGCGTCGGCTGCCTCGTCGCCCGCGAGCCCTCCCGGCTGCGCCCGCTCGTCCTCGGCGGCGGCCAGGAGCGCGGCCACCGGTCCGGCACCGAGAACATCCCCGGCTGCGTCGGCTTCGCCGCGGCCCTCGCGGCGGCGCGCACGACGGCCGACCACCGGCTGGCGATGCGGGAGCGGATGGAGGCCGCCCTCCCCGACGGCGTGCAGGTGGTGTGCGCCGAGTCCGAGCGCCTGCCCGGGCATAGCCTGCTCCTCGTCCGGGGCGTGCGGGCGGAGCTCCTCGTCCTGGCGCTCGACCGGGAGGGCTATGCGGTCGCCGCCGGGTCGGCCTGCTCGGCCGGCCACGACGAGCCGAGCCACGTCCTGATCGCGCAGGGGATGGCGCCCGACGACGCCCGCAGCGTGATCCGGATCTCGATGGGCGCGGGCACGACCGCAGCCGAGGTCGACGGGCTCACCGCCGCGCTCGCACGCTCGATCGGCACGCTCCGGCAGGGCATCCTGCCCGCCGCCTGACTGCGGGGAACCCGCAACCGCTTCGAGCGAAAAACCCGCTGGCGCGAAGATGCCCGAACGCGTAGTCTCTCGCGCAATGGCTGACGGACCTGGTCCGCGCCGTCCAGGAGGAGACTCCGGGATCGGCACAGTGCTGCTGGTTGTTGCCGCGCTCATGGTGACGATCGTCGGCGTCGCGCTCGCCGCGTGGTTCGGCGGCGAGAACCACGCCGGGACGAGCACGGTCACGGTGGCCGGCGGCGCGTCGACCCCGACGACCTCGACCGGCGGTGCGGTCGACCCGGCCGTCGCGGCGGGCGCCCACGACTTCGTCCGCTTCGCCTGCGTCCAGTGCCACGGTGAGCAGGGAGCGGGCGGCGTGTCGGCGGACGTGCCGGCGCTCACGACCGTCGCCAAGCAGCTCACGATCGGCCAGATGACGAACATCATCGAGCACGGGCTGGGCGCGTCCACCAACCCGACGAAGCCGTACATGCCGGTGTGGCACGGCATCATCTCGAAGCAGCAGATCTCCGACATCGTGGCGTACCTGAACGCCGGCCTCCCGGCCGTGCCGGGCGCCGAGCCGGCGGTGGTCCCAACCGACCAGGGCGACGTGGTCGCCGGGTCGATCCTGTACACGAACCTCGGCTGCGTGAACTGCCACGGCCCCAACGGGCTCGGCGGCGTGCCCAATCCGCAGTCCGAGGACACGGTGATCCCGCCGCTCTCTGGGAAGGACTTCCAGTCGGAGTTCAACACGCCCGCGAAGATCCGCGACATCATCATCTCGGGCAGCGTCATCGGCAAGCAGCCGATCGTGAGCATGCCGCACTGGGGCAGCATCCTCACGGACACCGAGGTGAACCAGCTGATCGCGTACATCGCGACGCTGCAGTGATCTAGCGTTCGAGCGTGTACTCGCCTGCGTGCACCGAGCTCGCGCTCTCGCCTGACATGGCCGGCGACGCCGGCGCGAATGCCCTCTGGGGAGAGGCCGGGAACGCGACATGCGGTGATGTCGTGCGGATCGGCCTTCGGCTCGGCGGCGGCAGCATCGCCGCCGCCCGCCGGCTGGCGTTCGCCTGCCCGCACGCGACGGCGGCGGCGGAGCTGGCGTGCCGGCTCGCCGAGGGCCGGACGCTGCTCGACGCGGCCCGGATCGGCGCCGCCGAGCTCGACGCGCACATCGAGACGCCCCCCGCCGCGCGCCGCTGCACCGCGCTCGCCGTCGACGCCCTGCACGCCGCCCTTGCGACCGCCGCGGCCACGTCGCAGCTCGACCCCGAGCCGGCGCGCGTCGTGGTGGCGATGAGCGGCGGCGTGGACTCGGCGGTGGCGCTCACGAAGGTGCTCGAGGCGGGGATGGAGCCGGTCGGCGTGACCCTCCGGCTCTGGGTCGATCCCGGCGCCCCGCACGCCGAGCGCGCCTGCTGCTCGCCGGACGCCGTCCGGGCGGCCCGGCGGACGTGCCATTCCCTCGGCGTCCCGCACCTTGCCGTCGACCTCCGCGAGGAGTTCCGGCGGACGGTGGTCGAGGAGTTCGTGGCGGGGCACGCGCGCGGCCGGACGCCCAACCCATGCGTGCGCTGCAACGGCGCCTTCCGCTTCGCGGCGATCGCGGAGATTGCCGACCGGCTCGGCGCCGGCCGGATCGTCACGGGTCACTACGCCCGGATCGAGCGCCGCACCGGGACGGCGCTCGTCGCCCGCGGCGCCGATCCGGCCAAGGATCAGTCGTACATGCTGGCGTCGGTGCCCGCCGCGATCCTCGACCGCTGCTGGTTCCCGCTGGGCGGCCAGACGAAGGTCCGCACCCGTGCCGAGGCGGCGGCGGCGGGGCTGGCCGCGGCCGGTGCGCCGGAGAGCCAGGAGGTGTGCTTCGTGGGCGGCGGCGACCATCGGTCGCTGGTCGAGCGGCTCGGCGGCGCGGGGCCGGCCGGCGACATCGTCGACACGGCAGGGCGCGTGCTCGGGCGCCATTCAGGCGTCCACCGCTTCACGCCGGGCCAGCGCCGCGGGCTCGGCCTGGGCGGAGGGGCGCCGGCCTACGTCGTTCGCACCGAGGCCGCCACCGGGCGGGTCGTCGTGGGCGGGCGCAGTGAGCTCGGCCGGACATCCATCGGGGTCGCGCCCGGACGGCTCTATACCGCTGCCGGGCGCGTCCAGGCCAAGCTGCGCTACCGCCAGGAGGCGGTGTGGGCCACGGTGACCCCGCGGGACGGCGGCGGCTTTGACCTCGACCTTGACGAGCCGGTCGACGGGGTCGCGCCGGGGCAGGCGGCGGTGCTGTACGACGGCGATGCGGTCGTAGGGGCCGGGACGATCGAATAGGATGCGCGCGTGGCCGCCCACCTGAGCCTGCTCGCGACATCGTCTGATGCCTGGCGCTACGCGCTCGCGGCGTTCCTGATCCTGACGGCGATCGGCCTCGTGCTCGTCCTGGTGCGCCTGTCGGGCACGCTCCAACGGGTCAATACGGCCCTCGACGGCGTGTTCGCCGAGGTCGTCCCGATGCTCGGCAAGGTGTCGACGTCACTCGACCACGTGAACGACGAGCTCGAGAAGGTCGGCCACATCACCGACAGCGCGGTCGACGCCACCGACAAGGTGGACTCGGCCGTCCGCGCCGTCTCCGATGCCGTCCAGAAGCCGGCCCGGGCGGCCGCCGGGTTCACCGACGGCGTGTCGCACGCCTTCGAGACCTTCCGCGCCAAGCGCGACCGCCGCGGCGGCGTCGTGTGAGGCGCCTGCTCCTGATCGGCGCGGTGGCCTCGGCCGCCGTCGCGCTCTACCGGCGTGCCCAGGAGATCGCCGACGAGGAGGGCCGGCCCCTCTCGGACGTCCTGTCGGATCTGCCGCGCCGGCTGTGGCAGGACCTCGAGTCGATCCCGGACGACCTGCGCTCGGCCGCCGAGGAGGGCGTTGCTGCGGCGCACCGCTCGGCCGAGAGCGTCGACGCCGCCGGCTGACCCGACGGTCGCTCGAGCTCCGGCGCGCGGGGTGGGGTCAGACCCTGAACTTCTGGCGTGACACCGGCGTGACGGCGGCGTGAGGAATCCGGCCCGGGCGGGCCGCGCATGGCCGTTCCGGCGTCACGACCGTGTCACGGCAACGTCACCGCACCCGTTCGGGGTCTGACCCCGCCCCGGCGCTAGTCGGCGATACGGGCGATCAGCTCGTGCCGGTCGACGAGCCGCTTCGGCTCGCCGGAGAGCCGGAT
>DATAEI010000035.1:0-4943 GCA_036258075.1 Gaiellales bacterium | reverse complement strand
CTGCCAGTAGGTGTCAGTGAAGCCCGGGAAGCTGAGCGTTGTCGGGAAGAGCACGCTCGTGCACGGGATGAAGTGCCCGATCTCGAACTGCGTCGAGATGTTGGTCTCGAGCGCGGCCCACGGGATGATGTTCTGCTTCTTCGCTGTCGAGTACTCGGGCTGGTAGTTGAACGGCGTGCCCGAGCAGTCCTTGATCGACGTCGCCTTGAAGCCGTTCTTGGCCGACGCGATCATGAACCCGCTCTGGCCGGTCGTGAGGTCGTGGATTGACGTTTCGAGCGCGTGACCACCTCCCGGCAGCGCGGCGTCCCAGATGTGGATCTTGAGCCGGTCGCCCGGATTCATGAGGAGCGTGTGCGCGTTGGGCGTCGAGGTCGCGACGTTCGCGAGCTGCGGGCTCGGCGGCCCGGTCGGGACACCATCCGTCTGGATGAACGCGAAGTTCGTCGGCTCGATGCAGTTGTTGTTGCAGTTCTGGAAGCCGATCTCGCACTCGAGGTCGTTGATGTGAAGCGACGCGCACCAGTGCGTGTTGTCGCACGAGATGTTGTCGACGAACGGTGCGAACCCCGGAGCGTAGAACTGCATCTCGAGGAACGAGCTGCCGCCCCCGCCGCGGTCGAACGTCGGCGGGTGCTTCGGCGCGTTCGAGTCGCTCCGCGGCGTGCACGGGTTCAGCGGATAGGACTTGGCGTTGCAGAGCGCCATCGAGAACCACGGCGCGATCGAGAGCTCGAACCAGTGGGTCACGTCGCTCCCCGGGTTCGCCACCGTCGGCAGCTGCTTCGGGTCGCGCGGCAGCGTCTCGATCCAGGTGATGTCGTTGCCCGAGCCCGGCCGCTTCGAGAGGAAGCGGATGATCGGCTCGTCGTGGCCGATGTAGCGGCCGTTGTCGTAGAAGTGCGTCGCCTTGCCCTCGTAGATCGAGCGCGGGTCGCTGCACGCGAGCGAGACCCGGGCCGCCTGCTGCATCGGGCTGAGGCCGTTGCAGTCGAGCAGCCCGACGCCGTTCGGGCTGACGCCGCCGCTCGCCGACGCCGCAGGCGCGACGCCGAGCGCCGCCGCGATGACCGCGGCGAGCACGAGAAACCGGCCTGACCGCCGCATCGGCGCGGCGCCGGCCGTGAGAAACCTCCGCATTACCCTGCCCCCTCTGTACGCGGTGGACGAAACGAGGTAGCAATAGTCGCCACGAGCCTCTGCGTCAATGAACCCGGTCACCGCGGCGCCTGATTCCGGCAGAATCGCCCCGATGTCGGGCCCGGCGACCATCGGCGAGAGCTGCGTCGACCGCTACCTGCCGCCGATCGGGCTCGACGCACCGGGCGGGAACGCCCTGAACGTGGCGGCCGGGCTCGCCGCTGCCGGGCTCACGGTCGCGCACGTCGGCGCGGTCGGCGACGACGACGAGGGCCGGTTCGTCCTCGCCCGGGCCGCCGAGCGCGGCATCGACACGACGCACCTGGCCGTCGTGCCGGGCGGCCGGACGGGGCTGACCACGATCACCGTAACTCCGGACGGCGACCGTGTCTTCGAGTCGGAGGAGCTGGGAGTGAGCGCGTCATTCCGGCCGTCCGATGCGGCGGTCGAGCTTCTGAAGACGCGGTCATGGGTGCACGCGACCGGGCCGGCCGACATCGTCGACGCGCTTAAGGCGGTCGCGGCGGCGGGCGTGCCGATCTCCTACGACGTCTACCACCCGCCGCGCACCGAGCGGCTGCAGGAGCTCGCGCCGCTGCTCGCGGTCGCCTTCCTGTCCGCGCCGGCGGGCGACGCCGCCGCCGCGATCGGCCTGGCACGGGACGCGGTCGGCCGCGGCGCCCGGGCGGCCGTCGTCAGCCGCGGGAAGGACGGGAGCCTGATGCTCACCGGAGATCGGGTCGTCGAGCAGCCCGCGGTTCCAGCGAACGTCGTCGACACGCTCGGCGCGGGAGACGCATTGATCGCCGGTGTGATCGCGGCGATGCTCGAGGGCGTCTCCCCGCAACGCCTCCTCGAGCGAGGCGCCCGATCAGCCGCTGCAGCATGCCAGCACGTGGGTGCGTGGGGAGCCTCGCGCCATTCGAGTGCTCGCTCGTGACGACAGGCGTCGCCCGTCAGCAGGTTCGAGAGCGTCATGCACCGCGCTCGTCATCCCACCGCGCCCGCCGGTTGTGCTTGGCGCGGTCGACGGCGAGGATCGCTGCGAGCAAGAGACACAGCCCGCCTACCATGGGCGTGACCAGCTTGTCGATGTCGACGGCGATCACCTCACGGATCGCGAAGAGCACCACCAGCGCCGTTCCGATCGGCCAAACGGCCGTCGACACCCTGAACGCGATCTCAGGCGACGACGGGTAGATCAGATTCAGCCCGCCGATTGCGACGCCGAGCACGTACAGCGCGACGGTAAGGGAGAGACTCCACCGCCCTTGCTCGATCTCGAACGCCGACTGGGCAATCGACGCGACGCCGACCAGCAACCCCGCGACGAGAAACCCGAGCCGGATCCGCTGGACGCTCACCCTGAACCCATCGTACGGCGAAGCGCCCGCCTTGACAGCCGCGCGATCGAAGCCCGTACACTGGCCGCGATGCCCGCCACCGCGACCCGCATCGACGACTGCCTGTCCGTCCGCGACGGCCGCCTCTGGATCGAGGAGTGCGACGCCGTCGAGCTGGCGCGGCGGTTCGGGACGCCGGTCTACGCCGTCTCGGAGGATCAGCTGCGCCGGAATGCGCGCCGGATCGCCGCGGCGTTCGCCGCCAATTGGCCCGACGGCGAGGTCTCACTTCTGCCGTCGCTCAAGGCCAACCTCTCGCTCGCGCTGCGGCGCGTCCTGAACTCCGAGGGCCTGGGCTGCGACACCTTCGGGCCGGGCGAGCTGCACGCGGCGCTCGCGTCGGGGATCGACCCGGCCCGCATCTCGGTGAACGGCTCGGTGAAGGACGCCGTGCTCGTGACGAAGGCGGTCGAGGCCGGCGCGCGGGTCACGCTCGACAGCGCGGCCGAGCTCGACCTGGTCGCGGCCGCCGCCGAGGCGACCGGCCGCACGGCCCGCATCCGCCTCAGGCTCCGGCCGGATTACGACGGCCTCGACATGCCCTCGGACTTCGACCCGTCGGTCACCGTCCGCGCCGGCGCCCACCGCTACAAGCCGGGCATCCCGCTCGAGCAGGCGGGCGAGGTCGCCAGGCGCGCACTCGCGACTCCCGGCGTCGAGCTGGTCGGGCTCATGGCCCACCTCGGCCGCCACCGCGCCGACCCCGAGACCTGGAACGCGATGGCCGGGAGCTTCGCCGCCGCGGTCGCCCGCGTGTGCGCGAAGCTCGACGGCTGGCGGCCGTCGGAGCTCGACGTCGGCGGCGGCTACCCCGCGCCGCGCGACCCGATCCGCGCCGAGCCCGCGCCGCCGATCGAGGACATCGCCGCCGCGCTCACCTCCGGCCTTCGCGAGGGCCTCGCGGCCGCCGGCATCGACCCGGCCGGGATCCGCCTCGAGGCCGAGCCTGGCCGCTCGCTCTACGCCGACACCGGCATCCAGCTCGCGACCGTCCGCCACGTGAAGGAGCAGACCGCGCCGGTGCCGATGCGCTGGGTCGAGACCGACACGACCGAGATGTTCATGGCCGACCTCCTGATCGAGCATGCGCACTTCCAGATCGTCGCCGCCTCGCGGGCGGATGCGCCCGAGGCCCAGACCGCCGACGTCGTCGGCATGTCATGCGGATTCGACCTGCTCGCGCCCGACGCCCGCCTCCCCGCGCTCGCGCCCGGCGACGTGCTTGCCTTCCTCGACAACGGGGCATACCAGGACGCGTGCGCGTCCAACTTCAACGGCCTCCCGCGGCCCGGCACCGTGCTGGTGTCCGGCGCGAGCGCCGAGTGGATCAAGCGGCCCGAGACCGTCGAGGACGTGTTCGCCCGCGACGTGATCCCGGACCGGCTCGCGTGATCGGCGGGCTGCACCACGTCGGTATCACCGTCGCCGACCTCGACCGCTCACTCGAGTTCTACCGCGGCCTGCTCGGCCTGCACATCGAGGCGCGGGCCGTCGACGTGCCCGCCGAGGAGGTGACGGGCATCCCCGGCGCCCGCTGCTCGATTGCCGACCTCGACCTGCCCGACGGCCGCGTCCTCGAGCTGATCCAGTACACCGCCGGCGCGGGGCGGCCGCTCACCCAGCGGACGAGCGACCCCGGCACCTGTCACCTCGCCATCTCGGTCGACGACATCGACGCGACCTACGAGCGCCTCGAACGGGCCGGCGTCACGATGCGGTCGCAGCCCATCACGCTGGCCGACTCGGGGCCGCGCTGGGACGGGAGCCGGGTCGTCTACACCGTCGATCCGGACGGCGTGACGGTCGAGCTCGTGCAGCTTCCAAGCGCATGACCGCCGCCGAGATCGGCATCCGCACGCTGACCGCCCCCGGCATGGCGGCCAACTTCGCGCCGTCGCTCGGGATGGTGTGCTGCTCGCTCGTGCACGACGGCGAGGAGCTGCTCGAGCTCCGCGGCGGGCTCGACGCCTACGCCGAGCGGGGCTCGACGATGGGCATCCCGCTCCTGCACCCCTGGGCGAACCGGCTGGCCGGCCCGGTCGGCGCCTCGCCGCTCCTTCACACCGACCCCAACGGCATACCGATCCACGGCGTCCTGCCCTCGGCGCTCCCGTTCGCGATCGAGCACGAGACCGCGTCGAGCATCGACGCCGTCTTCGCGACCGACGACCACCCCGGCGTGCTCGACGTGTTCCCGTACCCCCACCGCCTGCGCGTGCAGGTCTCGCTCACCGACGACGAGCTCGAGATCCGAACGACGCTGCTTGCGCTCGGCCGCCGCCCGGTGCCGATCGCCTTCGGCTACCACCCCTACCTGCGCCTGCCGGGCGGGTCGCGGTCGGGGGTCGAGATCGAGGTGCCGGTGCCGACCCGGCTCCTGCTCGACGAGCGCCAGATCCC
>DATAEI010000034.1:0-25780 GCA_036258075.1 Gaiellales bacterium | reverse complement strand
GGAGGGGGGCGCTTCGGCGGTGGCGGTGCGGGACATCCCGATCCGACGCCAGGCCCGAGAGGACGGAATGCGTTGGGGCCTGGCGCCGGAGGGTTGGGGGGTGTTGGGCGGGCCTACCGTCACCCTTTCCACACGGGGCCGTCAAGTGCCACCCGCATTTCCCACAGGCCGGATGTCGCAACGTGCGCCAAGTTCCTGCGCGCGACCGGCGGCCGTCCACAGGCCCTGCGTGATTTCCACACGGATCTCCACAGGCCGCTCAGGCGGCGGTGACCCGGGCCTCGAGCGCGTCGGCCAGCACCTGCGCGGCGGCGACGCAGTCGTCATCCGATGCCGACTCGGCCGGCGTGTGGCTGAACCCCGTGGGGTTGCGGACGAACAGCATCGCGGCCGGGACGTGCGGGGCGAGGATGCCGGCGTCGTGACCCGCGTAGGACGGCAGGTCGCCCGCCGGGATGCCGCGCCGTTCGGCGCCGGCGTGGAGCGCCTCGCGCAGGCCGGCGTCGAACACGGCGCCCTCGTTTCGCGACTCGCGTGTGAGCTCGGCCTCGGGGAAGCGGGAGCGGAGCGCCGCGATGAGGTCGTCGATCGTCTCGGCCTCGCGCGCACGGACGTCGAGCAGGACGGCCACCCGGCCGGGGATCGAGTTCGTCGAGCCCGGAGCGATCTCGAGCCTGCCGACGGTGCCGACTGCTCCGGGGCGCGCGCCCGCCTCCTCCGACACGGCCACGATGAACGGCGCGGCGGCCACGAGCGCGTCGCGCCGTCCCGCCATCGGCCGCGTGCCGGCGTGGTCGGACTCGCCCGAGAAGACGGCCCGCCAGCGCTGGCGCGGGGTCAGGACGTCGGCCACGCCCAGCGCCAGACCTCTGTCCACGAGCGCCTTCCCCTGCTCGACGTGCACCTCCATGTAGGACTCGACGTTCGCCAGCTGGGCGCGGCTCTCGAGGAGCGACTCGCGGGTCACGCCGTGGATCGCCTCGGCGCCGGCCATCGCGGAGAGCGCCTGGTCGATGTCGAGCCGCCCGGTGATGGCGAGGCTCGCGAAGCAGGCGGTGCGAAACCGCGCGCCCTCCTCGTCCACGAACGACACGACCGCGAGCGGCCGGCGCCGCTCGACGCCCGACTCGAGGATCGCAGCCGCGGCCTCGAGGGCGCACACGACGCCGAGAGCGCCGTCGTAGGCGCCGCCGTCGGGCTGCGTGTCGAGGTGTGAGCCGGCGCACGTCCACGGCCCGTCATCGGCGTCGGACGTGACGGCCCACACGCTTCCGGCGCCGTCGCGGCGCACCTCGAGCCCCACCGAGTCGGCCGCCGCCGTGAACCAGCGCTGAGCCTCGACCTCGAGCGGCGTCCACGCAACCCGGTTCCAGCCGGTGTCGGTGCGGCCGATGTCCGCGAGCTCGGCGAACCACGTCAGGAACCGTTGCCGGGAGACCTCGGCCATCGGGCATGGAAGGATACGCGGCATGCGCCTTCCCGGCTTCGTGAACGCTCACAGCCACGCCTTCCAGCGCCGCCTGCGCGGCGCGGTCGAGCACGTCGACCCCGCGCACCCGCACGACGACTTCTGGACGTGGCGCGAGGCGATGTACGCCGAGGCCGGCCGGCTCGACCCCGACTCGGCCCACGAGGTGGCGCTCCTCGCCTACCGCGAGATGCGGGCCGCCGGCTACGTGGCCGTCGGCGAGTTCCACTATCCCCACCACCGGCCCGACGGCACGCCCTACGACGCGCCCAACGCGATGGCGGAGGCGACGATCGCTGCTGCGGGTGAGGCCGGCATCGAGATCGTGCTCCTCATGACGGCGTACGAGCGCGCCGGCGCAGGGCTGCCGCCGACCGCGGGCCAGCGCCGCTTCTGCGATCCCGACGTGGCGGCCTACCTGCGCCGGGTCGACGATCTCGCCGCCGCCCATCCGGGCCGGGTCGGGCTGGCGCCCCACAGCGTGCGGGCCTGCTCCCGCGGCTGGCTCGAGGAGATCGCCCGCCACTCGGCGGCGAGCGGGATGGTCGTGCACATCCACGCGTGCGAGCAGCGGCGCGAGATCGAGCAGTGCGAGGCGGAGCACGGCCGCCGGCCGATCGAGCTCCTCGCCGACACCGGGATCCTCGGCGAGCGGACGACGGTCGTCCACGCCACCCACGTGTCCGACGATGAGCTCGACCTGATGGCTGCGGCCGGCGCCACGATCTGCGCCTGTCCGACGACCGAGGCCAACCTCGGCGACGGCTACCTCCCCGCGGCGCGCATCTTCGAGCGCGGCATCCCGGTCTGCATCGGCTCCGACTCGAACACGGTGATCGACCCGATCCAGGAGATCCGCGAGATCGAGGCCATCGCCCGCCGCACCGCCGAGCGCCGGAATGTGCTCGTGCGGCCGGGCTAGACCGGGCCGACGCCCTATCTGCTGGCCGCCGGCTCCGAGAACGGCGCGCGGGCGCTCGGCCTCGACCCCGACTCGCTTCCCGAGATCGAGATCTCCGACGCCGAGCCCGAGCTGGCCGGCGTGGCGCCCGAGCACCTCGCCGCCGCGCTGGTCTTCGGCGTAACCAGGTTTGGCATCGGACCGCGTTCCACTTTCGACCCACCACCGTGACACCCAGCCCGGAGGCATGATGGATTTCTCGCTCTCGCCCGAGCTCATCGAGCTTCGCGCCCGCGTGCGGGCGCTCGTCGACGACGTGCTGCAGCCGGTCGAGAACGAGGCGGAGCGAAACCACGGCCGCCTCTCGCCCGAGACGCACGCCCGCATCCACCAGGCGGTGCTCGAGTCCGGCCTGGCCGCCAACAACATCCCCAAGGAGTTCGGGGGCGGCGGGTTCAACCTGACCGAGCAGATCGTCACGCACGAGCAGCTCGGCCGGCTCACGAACTGCCTGTGGGTGCTCGTCTGGTCGCCCTCGAACGTGCTCGTCCACGGCACGCCCGCGCAGATCGAGCGCTACCTGCTCCCGGACGTCCGCGGCGAGCATCGCCACGCCTATGCGATCACCGAGGACGACGCCGGCTCGGATCCGCGGGCCATCCGGGCGGAGGCCGTCTGGAATGGGGAGCACTACGAGCTCTCGGGGACGAAGTGGTTCGTGACCGACGGCGACATCGCCTCGTACTTCATCGTGCTCGCATGGGCGGTCGACGGGAACGAGCGGCTGCCGGCGCTCTTCCTCGTCGACAAGGACGCGCCGGGGGTCGAGATGACCGCCGACCCGGACTTCACCCACAACTTCCCCTACCGGCATCCCGAGTTCACGTTCACGAAGACGCCGGTGCCGCGCGAGAACATCCTCGGCGAGCGCGGGCGCGGCTTCGATCTCACCGGCGAGTGGTTCGTCGAGGAACGCGTCCACATCGCCGCCCGGTGCATCGGCGCCTGCGACCGCCTCATCGAGATCGGCACCGAGTGGGCGCTTCATCGCGAGCAGTTCGGCGGGCGCATCTTCGACCACCAGGCCGTCTCGTTCGCCCTTGCGGACTGCGCGGCCGAGGTCACGGCCGCGCGCCTGCTCACCTACTACGTCGGCTGGCTGGCCGACACCGGTGCCGACCGCAAGCTCGTCCACCACAAGGCCGCGATGGCGAAGCTCGTCGCGTCGGAGACCGCCGGGCGCGTCGCCGACCGCGTCGTCCAGATCTTCGGCGGCCGGGGCTACATGCGCGAGAACCCGGCCGAGCGGCTGTGGCGGGAGCTGCGCGTCGACCGGATCTGGGAGGGGACGTCCGAGATCCAGCGCCTCATCGTCGCCCGCGGGCTCGAGCGGCGCGGGCCGGAGACGCTGCTTCGGCTGGGCTAGAGACGCAAGGCCGCTACGCGGCCAGGCGAAGGTCGGTGCCCGTGTCCTCGCCGTCGTCGCGGAGCACCCGCTCGAGGCGCTCGTATCCGAGCTCGGCGTGGATGCGGTCGAGCGCCCGTTCGAGGTCGCGCGGCGGCCCGACGGGGGCGAAGATCGGGCTCTGGCACCCGTCGGTGACAAGCCGGCGGACGAGCACCATGCCGCTCGGCTGCACCCGGGTATCGGGCTCGCGCAGGCGGTGCGTCAGCTCGAGCACCTTCGGTGCCATCTCGCGCAGGGCGGGGCGGTGCAGCGGCACCGAGCACGGATCGTTCGTCGCGGCGACCTCGACGAAGCGCTCAAGCGTCTCAGCGAGCTGGCGCCGGCGGTGGAGCGTGACGAGCTCCGCGGCACGGCGGCCGACGTCGGGACCGCCCACATGGCGGAAGCCCGAGAGCAGGATGTCGTCGAGGAGCTCGGTGCGATGCAGGCGCAGGACGCGTCCCACGACGATCGCGCCGAGCCCGCCGATCACGGCGATCGCCGCCATCGTCTTGGCCATCCCGGGCTGGACGGCCTTCACGCCGTAGGTACCGGCCAGCGCCAGCGCGGCAAATGCGAGGAGCGAGATCGCCACCGTGCGCGCCGTCTTCAGGCGCTCGTTCACGATGGAGAGGGCGTGGATGAACTCGGCGGGCGTCATACGAAGTCTCTTCGTACTACATCGTTCATGTGCGTCTGGATCTTGAGGTGGAACGATTGCCCTACCCCAAAACGGGGATCGGATACCGCAAAGCGTCGATGCGACCCGCCCGCGGGCGGCGCGAACATCGCGGCCGTGAACGGCACCACTCCCTTCCAGGAGGCCATGCGCCTGCTCGAGTCCGGACGCTGCATCTGGTGCGAGTCCGCGCCCGCGTCCGAGGGATCGCACCTGTGCCGGTCATGCCGGGTCGATGACCCGGAGGGCGTGCTGGCGTCCGTGCCGGCCCTCGTCGCCTCACCGACGCGCTGATCGCGCGTCCCGGAAAAGCGACGAGGCCGCCTGGGCAGAGACGGCCTCGTCTGTTGGGCTGTCCGGTGGGCCGCCGGACAACGTGCCCCCGCCGGCGGGTCGGCCGGCGTTGCGCGACAGCCCGAAGGCATCGCGCCGGAGCACTCCGTATGAAATCGGACGCCGAGTTTACTGCAATTTCTTGCCCGTGGTCAGGCCAGTCGCCGAAAATTCTTCCCGCGTGCTTGCCCGCCGCACCAGGAGACCTGTGATCCCGACGATCCCGGCCACCACGACGTAGAGGACGAGATCGGCTCCCGTGACCGGCAACGCGGCCGCCGGCTGAGCGCTCAGGAGCGCAATCGGACTCATGGATCGAGGATACGGCGCCCGCCGCGGTCGCGCAACCAGGAGCGGACACCTTCCACCTGCCACGGGAGCGGCTTGAAGCCCGGTCGCAGGCCGAGCGCGCGCTCGTGCGCCTCGTCGACCGATGTGCCCGACGCGGCTGCGAGGAGTGCGATCGTGACAGCCGCCGAGCGCTCCCGCCCGCCCCGGCAGTGGACGTAGACGACGCCGTCTCCGGCGGCCGCCGCGGCCGCCTCCTCGAGCACCGCGGCGGACACCGTCGAGCCGTCGATCACCGGGAGCCGGAGCTCGGTGATGCCGGCGCGGGCGCACGCCGCCGCCACGGCCTGGCGCTCGCCGTCCCAGTACTCGTGGTCCTCGCACAGGTTGATGACGGTCGTCACGCCCTCGGCCCTGAGCGTCTCGACGTGCCGATCCGAGACGGGCATCCGCCCCGCGAGCAGCCTGTCGTGAAGGCGCGTGTACTCGAGCCGGCCCATGCGGCCAGCGTAGCGCCTGGGTCAGCCGTCGACGTCGTCCGCCAGGCGGGCCGCGGCCGCGGCGGCGGCGTCGACCTGTCCGCGGAAGCGACGCTCGAGCTGGCGGGCGAGCTCGCGCTCGCGGCGCCGGTCCTTCAGCCGTCTCAGCAGTCGGCCCATGCACTGGAGGATGCATCAGCTTCTGGAGGAAGTCCAGCATTTGCAGGTAAAAATGTGGCCGCCCTCGGCGGCGCGTCTAGACTCGCCGGGATGCCGGCGGACGCCCTCCTCGACCTGGCGGTGGACGCCGCCCGCGCGGCGGGGGCGCTCCTGCTCGAGCGCTTCGGCGGGCCGCAGAGCGGCGTCGATGCGAAGAGCAGCGCGACCGACATGGTGTCGGACGCCGATCGCGACTCCGAGCGCGTGCTGCTCGACGCGATCCGGGCCGCCCGGCCGGACGACGGGCTCATCGCCGAGGAGAGCGGTCACCGTCCGGGGACGACGGGGGTGGTGTGGGTCGTCGACCCGCTGGACGGCACGACCAACTACCTCTACGGGATCCCGGCGTGGTCGGTGTCGGTGGCGTGCCGCGATGCGGAAGGCGGGCTGGCCGCGGTCGTGCACGACCCCTCGGCGGCCGAGACCTTCACCGCCGTGCGCGGCGGGGGCGCGCGCCTGAACGGCGACCCGATCCGCACGACGCAGCTGGCGGACCTGCCGCGGTCGCTCATCGGCACGGGCTTCGGCTACACGCCGCGCCGGCGGACGCTCCAGGCTGCAGCCCTCGCGCACGTGCTGCCGCGCGTGCGCGACGTGCGCCGGGCGGGCTCAGCCGCCCTCGACCTGGCGTGGGTCGCCTGCGGGCGGCTGGACGGGTTCTATGAGGCCGGCATCCGCGACTGGGACCGCGCCGCCGGGCTGCTCCTGGTCGGCGAGGCCGGCGGTGAGACCGGCATCCTCGATCCCGGGCTCGACGGCGCCGACTGTGTCGTCGCCGCCGGCGCGGGTCTGTACGATCCGTTGTGCGCCCTGGTGAGATCGGCTCTCTCGGCGGCAGGCGCCGGTGCCGATCGGCTACACTGACCTTCAGCCGTCGGTGTCGCCCCTCGGCGCCCGCACACCCGACGGCAGGACCTATGACAGTTCGCTTCGAGGCCGACCCCGAAGCGGCCGCCCATCACGTGGAAACGTGGTGCGGGGAGCCGCTACTGCATGAAGGCGAGGACCCCGCGGTCGCGCTCGCCGAGGGCACGGTCCGGCGCGCCGCGCTCGACGCCGCCCTGGCCGAGATGGGTCGCGGCCTGCCCGAGCCGAGCTACGAGTGGCGGCGCGACTATGCCCTCGTCCTCGGGCTCGAGCGGGTGCTGAACGACCCCCAGCCGAAGCTGGCGTCCGGCACCACGCTGCGCCGCCACCAGGTCGACGCGCTGGCGGGGCAGCTCGCGGCGCTGATCGGCGACCTCGAGCGGCGCGCGCTTCACGAGGACGACGAGAACGGCAACGGGAACGGCGATGCCGACGAGGCGGAGGACGAGGAGGAGGCCGGCGAGTTCGGCGTCGAGGAGGGGGCGGGGAAGGACGACGACGAGGACGAGGACGACGAGGATCTGGACGACGAGGACGAGGACGACGACCTCGATGCGGATGACGAGCTTGACGACGAGGACGAGGACGACGCAGGGGCCGAGCCGGAGCCGCCCTTCCACGATCCGGCCGTCGCCGCCGTCGAGGTCGACGACGAGGACGAGGCCGTGGTCGACGAGATCGGCCCCGACCCCGGCGCCGTCCGCCGCTACCGGTTCAAGCACCCGACCGCCTCGGGTAAGACGATCGCCGCCGCCGGCTTCGTCGAGGCCGCCCGCACGACCGGGGTCCTGATCCTCACCCACCGCCGGCTGCTCGTGAACCAGTTCACGCGCGACCTCACCGAGGAGGGCTACGGCGGCCGCATGCACGAGCCGGTGCTGATCGGCCAGACGACCCCGCGCACCCCGCCGCTCACGATCAACACGTACGCGTGGTTCATCAAGCACGCCGACCAGATCAAGCGCGACGTCTACGGCGTCATCGTCTGCGACGAGGCCCACACGGCGCTCGGCGAGAAGACCGCCGCTGCGATCAGGCGCTTCTCGGAGCCGGTCTACATCGGCATGACGGCCACCGATCAGCTCCTCCAGAAGCACGTCGGCGACGTGTTCCCGGCCGAGGTGGCCGACTTCCCGCTGGCCGAGGCGGTGCGCCGCGGGGTGGTCGCACCGCTCCGCTGCGTGCGGGTGAAGCCGATCGCGTCGCTGCGCCAGGTCGAGATCGTCGGCGGCGACTTCGACCAGGGCCAGCTGGCCGCCGCCCTCGATGTCGACCCCCTGAACCTTGCGGCCGCCGACCTCTACCAGAGCCGGTTCGGCGACACGCCGGGCATCGTCTACGCCGCGGGCGTCGACCATGCCGAGCGGGTGGCGGCGGCGATGCGCGCCATCGGGCTGGCCGCGGCCGCCGTGTCGGGCCGCACGCCGCCGCGTGAGCTGGCCGAGACCCTGGCGGCGTACGAGCGCGGCGAGATCAATGTGCTCGTGAACGCCCAGATCCTCGCCGAGGGCTGGAACGCTCCCCGGGCGACGGTGTGCATGCACCTCGCGCCGACCGCCAGCCGCCGCGTCTACCAGCAGCGCGTCGGGCGGATCATGCGCCTGCACCGGCGCAAGGAGGCCGGCGTGGTGGTCGATTTCGCCGAGGTCGGGGCGCCGCACTCCGAGCGGGTCATCACGCTGCACTCCCTGCTCGATGTCGACGCCTTCCGGCCGGGCGGGCTCGTCACCCCGCCGCCGCCGCGCCGCCGCCGCGGGCGGCGCAAGCCGGCGCGGCCGATCGTGAAAGAGGCCAACTGGATCGTGCCGGTGTCGGACGACCCGGAGCGGCGGGTCGCCGTCATCGCCAGCCAGTGGAAGCACGTCGACGCCTCGAAGCTCCCGATCGACGAGCAGCGGGCGTGGGCGGTTGTCGCGGCCCGGTCGCTCGCGCCGGGCGACGTGCACACGCTGACCGAGCGCATCGTGGGCCTGCAACCGGAGGCGCGCGAGCTCTTCTTCTTCACCTGCGCGGCCGAGAACAAGCACCGCAAGCTGCGCCTCTCGAGCCTCGGCGACCTGGCCGCCGCAGGCCCGAGCCAGACCACGTTCGCGATGGCGTGCCGGCTGGTCGAGGCCGCCCCGACGTGGCAGCAGGATCGCGGCCAGGGCGCCCGTGTGCTGCTTCTGGCGATGGGCGACGGCAAGATCGAGGCCCCGGCCGACCGGATCGTCGCCTGGACGTGGCAGCTGGCCCGCGCCGCCCGCGATCACGAGTACCGCTACGCCGGAAGCCACATCCCCGACGGCCGCAGCCTGCTGGGCGCGCTGGCGGGTGCGAAATCCGACGCCGAGCACAGCGAGGCCTGCCTGCGGCTCGCGGCGATCGCCCGCGATGCGCCGCTCGAGGCGGGAGCCGCGCTCCTGGCGGTGGCCGCGCCGCGGCGCGGCACCGCCGGCGAGCGACTGATCGAGTCGGCCCGGCGCAGCCTGTCGGAGGATCCGGTCCGGCTCGCCGCGGCGCTCGGCGCCAACATCCCGGCGCCGGCCCAGCGCTCCAAGCAGGCGCGCAAGACCAAGCGCAAGGCGGAAAAGGCAGTCGAGACGGTGTCGTTCAACGGCGCCGTGGTCGGCTCGACGCCGCCGGCGACGCCGATCAAGCGGGTCGACGGTGCGGTCGAGGTCGAGATCCCGGCGGCTGTGGCTGTGCGCCTGCGCGACGACGCCGACGAGGTGCTGGCCGGCCAGGTCGGCCCGCAGCTGCGCTGGCGGCTCGCGGGCGACGAGGAGGCGCGCGTGTTCCCGACGGCGATCGAGGTGCGCGCCGCCGGCGCCGGTATCGCCCCGCTCGCGGTGGCGGTCGCGAAGCTCCTGAACGAGCCCATCGAGAACGAGCGCACGGCGCCCGTGCGGGTCGACGGCGCCGGGCTCGTCCTGGCGCTCGAGCCCGACGAGGCCGCGGTCCTCGCAGACGATGCTGCCCGCCGGGTGCTCGCCCAGCTCAAGACGGCCGGCGTCCGCGGCCGCGTGCGGGTGGAGTTCGAGCTGAGGGGGCCGGAGGGCGAGCTCGTGCGCGACTCGCGTCCCGGCGCCGTGCGCAAGATCGCCCGCGGCGAGCCCGTGGGCGCCTCGCCCGACCGGCGCGACCGCCGCCGCCGCAGCCGCGGCAAGCGCGGACGCCGGGGCGGCGCCGCTGTGCAGGCCGCCGAGGCCGCCACGGTCGCCGACCAAGCGGCCGCCGCGCACGCGGGGTCCTAGACGTTCGCGCGGCGGATGCCCGCGATCGAGCTATTCAGCCGGCAGATCGCGCTCGAGAAGAAGCGCCCCGACGTCCCGTGCGCGGAGCGCAGCGTCGACGTCTCCCTCGACCCCCGCCATCATCGCACCGGACATGAGCATCTGCCACTGCCTGGCGAGGGTCTCGGGGTCGCGGGCGCCGGCCTCCTCGGCGAGTGACCGCAGGAACGCCTTGATGTGCGACCGCTTCACGATGCTGACAAGCCGGGCGTGGCTCGCTGGATCGTGGTCTTCGAGGAGCGTGTTGTTGAAGAGACAGCCCTCGTAGTCGGCCCGCCGGAACCAGTCGTCGAGCATCTCGAAGATGACGAGCAGCCGTCCGCGAGGGGTCTCCGCACGGCGGCGCGATTCCGCGATGACCCACCGATTGATCCAAAGCTCCTCGCGCAGATCGAGAACCGCGACGACGAGGTCCTCCTTGGATCGGAAATGGCGATACAGGGTCATCTTGGCCACGCCGGCCTCGGCCACGATCCGGTCGATGCCGATCGACTGCACGCCGTGCCGGCAGAAGAGGTCGTAGGCGGTGCTGAGTATGCGCCCGCGCGCGTCGTCGGTTGCCTCCTCGATCTCGTCGGGCTTCGGCGCCCGGGTCGAGCGCGCGTCACCGCCGGCAGCGTGAGATTGAGCCTGCATTTGTCCGCTAGGATATTCGATACAGACCGGTCTGTACCATTCGTCGGATATGCCTTTGCAGAATGCCAACATCGAGCTTCGTCACGTGCGGTACTTCCTGGTGGTCGCCGAGGAGCTGCACTACGGGCGCGCCGCCAAGCGCCTCCACATGGCCCAGCCGCCGCTCTCTCGCGCCATCCGCCGGCTCGAGAGCGAGCTGGGCGTCCGGCTGTTCGAGCGCACGAGCCGGTCGGTGTCGCTGACGGCCGCGGGGCGCGTGTTCGCCGAGGAGGCTCGTGAGATCCTCTCCAGCGTGGACTTCGCGATCCGCGAGGCGCGGTCCACGGCGGCCGCCGAGGGCGCCACGATTCGCTTGGGGTGCGTGCCCCACGCGCCCATCGACCGCCTGCACCGATTCCTGACGGGGCTGCGGGCGATTGTGCCGGGGGCCCATACGGTCGTGGAGCACGCCGCCTCGGACGACCAGGTGCAGAAGCTCAACTCGGGCGAGATCGACCTGGCGATCGTCCACGACACCGCGGCGACCGAGGACGTCGTGACCGCGCGCGTCTTCGCCGGCGAGCCGCTTGTGGCCCTCCTACCGGCGGGCCATCGGGCGGCGGCGTTGCCCGCCGTGTCGCCGAACGACCTCGCCGGCGAACCGCTCTTTGCGTTCCCGGGCGAGGCGAGCGCGACCCTGGACGGGTGGATCCGGAGGATGGCCGCCGCCGCGGGATACCGGCTGTCGAGCATGATCGAAGGGTACGGCGCGGACCCGCGAGACGCCGCTCTGGCGGTGGCCGGCGGACTGGGCATCGCGCTCGTGCCGGCCACGGTTCCCCCTGCAGCGGAGCCGATCGTCGACCAGCGTCCGCTCCAGCCGCCCATCACGATGCCGGACTCGGTCCTCGCATGGCGGCCGCACCCTCCGCGCAGGCTGCACGACGCGTTCGAGCCGGTGCGCGAGCTCGCCGGCGATCTGTATCGCACTACGAGTGAATCATGACCGGAGGAGTTGCAGTGATGTGCCTATTCGGTATTGGACGCCCGGGCGCTGCCTGGCACATAGTCCGCTGGGGCAGATCATGAGTGACGTCCGCCGGGCCGGCGCCGACCGCATGTTCCAGCAGTTCCTCGACTCCGCTCCCGACGCGATGCTCGGAGTGGCCCCATCGGGCCACATCGTGGCGGCAAACCGGCAGGCCGAGGTGATGTTCGGGCTCTCCCGGACAGAGTTGCTCGCCCGTACCGTCGAGGACCTCATGCCGGTGCGGTTCCGTGCGGCGCATCGGCATCACCGACAGGAGTACGCCAACGACCCCCAGACGCGACCGATGGGCGCCGGCCTTTCGCTCTTCGGCCTTCGCAAGGACCTGACCGAATTCCCTGCCGAGATCAGCCTCTCGACCATCGACGTCGGCACGAGGTTTCTCACGATGGCCGCCATTCGCGACATCACGGACCGGCGGCACACCCAGACGGGCATCCAGGATGACCTCCGCCGACGGGAAATGGTCGCGGCGACGCTCTCCGCGGAGCGGGCCGAGCGCTCTCGCATCGCCGGAGAGCTGCATGACGACACCGTGCAGGCCATGACGGCGGCGCTCGTGACGTTGGACCGGGTCGCGAACGCCGTCCGCCGGTGCGGAGACGCCGAGGCCCAGTCGCTGGTGGCCGAGGCGCAGAGCGTCGTTACAGAGGCCACGGAGCGGACTCGCCGGCTGACATTCGAGCTTCGGCCCGCCATGCTTCACGAGTGCGGAATCGCGCCCGCGCTCTTGGCGATGGTCGAGCAGACCGGCCGGGAGATCGGCGCGGAGGTCTCGGTGACAGCACCGGAGGAGCGGTTCGACTGGTCCGTCGAGGAGCTGGTCTACAGGACAGTCCGGGAGGCCGTGGCGAACATCCGCAAGCACTCACAGGCCAATCACATCACCGTGTGCGTCGAGCGCCTCGCCGACCGCCTGGCGGCGGTCGTCGCAGATGACGGCCGCGGGTTCGACGTCGCCGCGGCGACCGACCCGTCGAACGAGGTCCTGCACATGGGTCTGCATTCCATGATCGAACGCGTCCGCGGCGCCGGAGGGTCGATCCATATCGATTCGCGCCGCACCGGGGGGACACGGGTCGCGTTTCACCTTCCCCTGTGAAGAACGGAGCTGGACGGCCGACGGGCCTACGCGGCGTGCAGCTGCTCGGCCGCGGCCTGGCGCTCGGCCACCAGCCGCTCGACGCCCGACCGGTCGCCCGCGCGCAGGAGCTCGATGGGGTCAGGATCGCCGTTCACGATCGCCTCGAAGAAGTCGCGCCGGTCAGCGAACGTCGGGAGCGTCGCCTTCGCCCAGCCACGGGCGTCGTTCAGGATGGCCGCCAGCTCGGCATGCTCGGGGCCGTAGAGCTCGGCCATCTCGCGCTTCATGCGCTTGGCGAGCGCCGGGCTGGCGCCGGCCGTCGAGATCGCGATGGCGATCGGGCCGGTGCGGACGATCGCGGGCAGGATGAAGCTGCAGAGCGGCGGCACGTCGACGACGTTGCAGAGCATCGAGCGCCGCTCCGCCTCGTTGAAGACGGCGATGTTGACGTCTGTGTCCGACGTGGCGGCGATCGCCAGGAAGTGACCCTCGAGGTCGCCGGGCTCGAAGGCACGCTCGCTCCATTCCACGTCGCCGGCGGCCGCGAGCGCGCGGACGGCCTCGCACGCGTCGGGCGCGACGACGTGCACCCCGGCGTCGCACGCGAGCAGGCCCTCGATCTTCTCGAGCCCGACGTCGCCCGCGCCCACCACCAGGCACCGCCGGCCGGTGAGCTTGAGGCAGGCGATGTAGAACGTCGTCTCGACCATGTCCGCGACGCAGCGCTGATCGCACAGCTCGAGCCGGTGCTGGCAGACGCACGGCTTCCCCCGGTAGGCCTGAGCGGGCATGCCCCTCATGGTAGATGGTTAGTCGGTAAGATCGACCGGCCATGCCCTACAGCCGCTCCGAGAACGAGCTCGTGTCGGCGGTCATGTCCGGCAGCCTTCTGGTGGCGAGCCCGGCCGACACGCTGGCCGATGCCGCCCACCGGATGGCCCACCGCCGGGTGGGCGCGATCCTCGTCGTCGACGGCGACCGGCTGGCCGGGATCCTGACCGAGCGCGACGTGCTGCGAGCGGCGGGGCGCGGGAGCGTCGAAGGCTCGGTCGCGCAGTGGATGACCGCCGATCCGGACACCGTCCCGCCCGACGCCACGATCGGGATGGCGGCGGCGATGATGGTTCACGGCGGATATCGGCACGTGCCGGTGGTGGACGGCGGCAAGCTGGTCGGGATCGTCTCGATCCGCGACCTCCTGCGGCTGCCGACCGAGGCGCCCGCCGGCGCGTAGCGCCGAAGCTCGCTCGCCGCACCGCCGCGCCGAGGGAAGCGGCTTGACTCCCGCTCCGTCAAATGGAAGAAATGCCCATGCCTCTCGACGTGACGGTTGGAACAATCGTGGCCGGCTACCGGGTCGAGCGCGAGCTCGGACGCGGTGCCTCGGGTGCCGTCTTCCTCGCACGCGACGAGCATCTCGACCGGCCGGTGGCGCTCAAGCTGCTGGCGCCCGAGCTCGCGGCCGACGAGCGGTTCCGGGAGCGGTTTCTGCGCGAGTCGCGCATCGTCGCCCATCTTGACCATCCGGGGGTGGTGCCGGTGTACGCCGCCGGGGAGGTGGACGGGCGGCTCTACCTCGCCATGCGCTACGTCGACGACGGCGACCTGCGCGACGCGATCGAGCGTGAGGGGCGGCTCGAGCCGTCCCGCATGCTTCGCATCGTCCGCCAGGTCGCCGAGGCGCTGGACGCGGCGCACGGGGAGGGGCTGATCCATCGCGACGTCAAGCCCGGCAACGTGCTCGTCGGGGCGGGCGACCGGGCGTATCTCGCCGATTTCGGCCTCGCCAAGCACGCGACGACCGTCCAGAGCCTGAGCAGGGAGTCGCCGTTCTCGGGCACGATCGCCTACGTCGCGCCGGAGCAGATCCAGGGCGGTGCGATCGACGGCCGGTGCGATGTCTACGCGCTCGGCTGCGTGGCCTTCGAGTGCCTCACGGGCCGACCCCCGTTCGACCGGGAGACCGACGTGGCCGTCGTGCTGGCCCATCTCCAGGATGCGCCGCCGTCGATCTCCGCGCTTCGTCCCGACCTGCCCGCCGCGCTGGATGCCGTGATCCAGCGAGCGCTGGCCAAGCGCCCGGACGACCGGTACGCGACCTGCGCCGACCTTGTCGAGGACGCCGCCGCTGCGCTGGGCGGAGGCGACGTCGTCCGGCGCGAGGGCAAGGCGCAGCTGCGCACGTTCCTGATCGCCGACGTGCGCGGCTACACGCGCTACACCCAGGAGCACGGCGACGAGGCCGGGGCGGCCCTCGCGGCCGCGTTCGCCGAGCTGGTCGAGCGGACGGTGAAGGAGCACGGCGGGCGGCTGATCGAGCTTCGCGGCGACGAGGCGCTGGTCGCCTTCGACTCCGCCCGAAACGCGCTCCGCGCTGCGCTGGCCGTCCAGGCGCGGGTCGAGGAGACGGAGCTGCCGCGCGGCGTCGGCATCGGGCTGGACGCCGGGGAGGCCGTGCCCGTCGGGGCCGGCTACCGGGGCGGCGCGCTCAACATGGCCGCGCGTCTGTGCTCCCTCGCGCGGCCGGGCCAGGTGCTCGCCAGCGACGGCGTCACCCACCTCGCGAGGGCGATGGAGGGTGTGCGCTATCTGGAGGTCCGGCTGGAGCGGCTGAAGGGCATCGACCACCCTGTGCGAGTGGTCGAGGTCGTCCCGATGCAGCGGGGCGACGCGCTGCTCGCCCGGCTGCGGCGGCGCGCGCACGGCCGGCGGTGGATCCCCGGGCTCGCCGTTGCCGCCACCGTGGCGGCCGGCATCGCGGCGGGGATCCTCTTCGCCGGCGGCGGACCCGCGGCGCGTGGCGGCCCGCCCGGCAAGCTGCAGACGATCGCCGTCTTCGACGCCCGGACGCTCGCCTACCGCGGCGCCGTCCCGGTGGGAGCGACCACCTTCGAGCAGCGAGGGGAGGGCGGATGGCTCTGGTCGACGGCGGACGGTGAGCTCCTTCGGGTCAACCCGCGGACGCGCCGGGTTGCGCACCGGTACGCGGTCGGCGACGTGAGGCAGTGGACGGTGGGCGCCGGCGCCGCCTGGCTCACGTCGGGCGAGCGCCCCGAGATCCTCCGCGTCGACCCCAAGTTCGACACGATCAGCCACATCCCGCTCCCGCGGAACGGCGGCACGGGGGACGGGATCGCGCTCGGTGCGGGCTCGATCTGGGTGGCACAGGGCGCCTTCGGCGACGCCAGGATCCAGCGCCTGAGCCTCGAGACCCACAAGCTCCAGGCGTCGATCCCCTTCGTCGGGGCCAGCCTCGTCCGCTACGGCGACGGCGCGGTCTTCGCCGCGAACCCGGTCAACGGGGAGATCATCAAGATCGATCCGGCCACGAACAGGCAGGTGTGGTCGACAACGCTCCACCCGTGGCTGCCGGACATCCTCCCGGCGGCCGGGTACCTGTGGGTGACGGTCGACTCGGACGCCGGGGTCTACCGGCTGGACGAGCGCACGGGCGCCCAGGTGGGGACGCTCGTCCACACGGGCGACGGCTCGGGCGGGCTGTCGTTCGGTGCCGGCCGGGTGTGGGTCGCCAACAGCCGGGCCGGGACCGTCACGCGTGTCGATCCGGCCTCGAGCGCCACCGCGACCGTGACTGTCGGAAACGCACCCGTCCAGGCGGGCGTCACGGACGGGGCCGTGTGGGTCGGCATGGTTCCCCGCCCGCCGGACGTCGCGAGCACGATTCACGGCGACGTCGCCCGCTTCGTCCTGCGTGAGGACTGGCTGGAGCAGATCGATCCCGCCGTCGCCTGGTCGAGCCGCAAGTGGGAGCTGGAATACGCAACCGAAGCGAAGCTCTACAACTACCGCGATCCCGACGCCACGCACTCCGGAGCGGAGCTGGTACCGGAGCTCGCCGCAGGCTTCCCTCGGGCCTCAGCCGATGAACGGACCTTCACCATCGCCGTGCGGCCGGGGTTTCGGTTCTCTCCCCCCTCCGGCCGCCCTGTCACGGCGCAGACCCTGCGGTACTCGATCGAGCGGGCGCTCTCGCCCGACCTGGGCGACTTCCGCCCCGCCTCGTTCTTCCTCACGGATCTCGCCGGCGAGGACGCCTATCTCAACGGCACGGCGCCACACATCCGAGGCCTCAGCGTCCGCGGATCGCAGCTCGTGATGCGCTTCACGGCGCCGAAGCCCGACCTGGCCGAGATCCTCGCCATGCCGTTCTTCGCGGCCGTTCCGGACGGCACGCCGGCGAGCGGCTTCGACGTCCAGGCGCATCCCATCCCGTCCGCCGGCCCGTACTACCTGAGCTACGACAACGGTGGCTGGCAGGCGGTCCTGCGACGGAACCCCAACTACCACGGCGCCCGGCCCCGGCATCTGGACGCCGTCGTGTACGAGATGGGCATCAACACCGGCCCGGCCGCGAAACGGATCGAGAACGGGACGCTCGACTACGCGTCGGAGGCATATCCGGACGCCGGCGTCTTCGCGCCGGGCCTTCCCGTAAGCCGCATCTACGGCGCCGCGGCGAAGCAGCCCGGCCGGCCCTGGTACACATCCGTCCCCGCGGCGGGCACGAGGTTCCTCGGCCTCAACGTCCGGCAGGGGATCTTCCGCCATCTGCGGTGGCGAAAGGCCGTGAACTACGCCATCGATCGTCCCGCGCTGGCGGCGGTCAGCGGTGGACAGGCCACCGACCACTATCTGCCCCCGATGCAGCGGGTGCGGACGGGCGTCCACGTCTATCCCGTCCACGCGCCCACGGCAGGCGACATCGCAAGGGCCCGGGCACTCGTCGGGAACGCGTCCGCGAACGCCCTCCTGGCGACGTG
Source organism: Gaiellales bacterium (assembly GCA_036258075.1). Lineage (GTDB taxonomy): Bacteria > Actinomycetota > Thermoleophilia > Gaiellales > JAICJC01 > JAICJC01. Next base: position 8,296 of record DATAEI010000034.1, on the reverse strand, counting down.
CGAGGAAACCGACTGCAGGGCGCGCGCCCGCATTCTGAAGCAGGATCTGGCGCGTATCGGCATCCACCTGAGGGTGCGGAGGTACAACCGCGTCCAGGAGGCGCCTCCCCCGGGCTATGACATGGTGGACGCGGGTTGGCTCGTCGACGAGTTCGACCCGATCAACGTCCTCGGGATCTTCGCGGGCGCGCAGAATCCGGACAGCACGTTCGATGACCCCTACTGGACCCGGCGGGTGGACGCGGCCGCAACGCTCCCGCCGCCCCGAAGGTTCGACGCCTTCGCCCGCGTGGAGCTTGCGCTCATGCGGCACGCCGTGCCGTGGGCCGCGTACTCCACCGTCGGGACGCCGGCGTTCTTCTCGGCCCGGCTCGGATGCATCCGGCTCAGCCCGGTCTACAGCGGCCCGGACGTCGCCGCCCTCTGTATCAACGGGGGGTAGGACGCCACGCGGGCCTGTCCGAGATAGGCTTGGCGGCATGAGCACAGGAGTCTTCACCCTTCCCCAGCCGGTCAACGAGCCGGTGCGCGACTACTCGCCCGGATCGCCGGAGCGCGCCAGCCTCAAGGCCACGCTCGCCGACATGGCCGGCCGCCAGATCGAGATCCCGATGGTCATCGGCGGCGAGGAGGTGCGCACCGGGAACACCGCCGACATCGTCATGCCCCACGACCACCAGCATGTCCTCGGCCAGTTCCACCAGGGCGGCGAGAAGGAGGTCGAGCGCGCGATCGCCGCGGCCGCCGAGGCCAGGCGCGAGTGGAGCGCGATGTCGTGGGAGGCGCGGGCGTCGGTCTTCCTCCGCGCGGCCGAGCTCCTCTCCGGGCCGTGGCGCGACACGATGAACGCGGCGACCATGCTCGGGCAGTCGAAGACGGCGTATCAGGCCGAGATCGACGCCGCCTGCGAGCTGACCGACTTCTGGCGCTGGAACGTGACCTATATGCACCGGCTCATGAGCGAGCAGCCGATCTCCTCGCCGGGCATGTGGAACCGGATCGAATACCGGCCGCTCGAGGGCTTCGTCTTCGCGGTCGCGCCGTTCAACTTCACGGCGATCGCCGGGAACCTGCCGACGGCCCCGGCCATGATGGGGAACACCGTCATCTTCAAGCCGGCGTCCACGGCCGTCTACTCCTCGTACTTCCTGATGAAGCTCTACGAGGAGGCGGGCCTCCCGCCGGGCGTCATCAACATGGTGCTCGGTTCGGGTCGCTCGATCGGCGACCCGGTGCTGGCGCATCCCGACCTGGCGGGGATCCACTTCACGGGCTCGACCCCGGTCTTCCAGAACATGTGGCGCACGGTCGGCAAGAACATCGACAGCTACCGCGGCTATCCGCGGCTCGTCGGCGAGACCGGCGGCAAGGACTTCATCTTCGCCGACCCCTCAGCCGACCCGGAGGCGGTCGTCACCGCGATCGTCCGCGGCGGCTTCGAGTATCAGGGCCAGAAGTGCTCGGCAGCCTCGCGCGTCTACGCCCCGTCCAACCTGTGGCCCGCGATGCGCGAGGCGCTCGCCGAGCAGGTCTCGGCGATCAGGATGGGCGACGTGCGCGACTTTCGCAACTTCATGGGCGCGGTCATCGACAAGTCGTCGTTCACCACCCAGAAGGAGGCGGTGGAGATGGCGTCCGGCTCGAGCGACGCGGAGCTCGTGGTGGGAGGCGAGACCGACGACTCGACCGGCTACTTCGTCTCGCCGACGATCGTCGAGACGTCCAACCCGGGCTTCGACCTTATGCGGCGGGAGCTCTTCGGGCCGGTCGTGACGGCGTATGTCTACGACGAGAAACGCGTGGACGACACGCTCGAGCTCGTCGACTCGACGTCGCCGTACGCGCTCACGGGCGCCGTCTTCGCCACCGACCGGCGCCGGATCGAGCACGCGGCGCAGGCGCTTCGTAACGCCGCCGGCAACTTCTACGTGAACGACAAGCCGACCGGGGCCGTCGTCGGCCAGCAGCCGTTCGGCGGAGCGCGCGCGTCGGGGACGAACGACAAGGCCGGCTCGATGTGGAACCTGATCCGGTGGGTGAGCCCGAGGACGATCAAGGAGACGTTCGTGCCGCCGAAGGACTACCGCTACCCGTTCATGGGCGAGGAGTAGTCCGACTCTCAACCGACCCGGCCGGAAGGCCGATGTTGGAAGGGTGGACGACGAACGGCGGGAGTTCTTCCGGGTCATGGTCCGGCTGCCGGTGCGCTGCCTCGCGGTGGCGGCCGACGGCTCGGCGTCGCTCATGATGGTGCGCTCGGTGGACATGTCGGCGGGCGGCGTGTGCGTCGTCACCGACCGGGCCCTGCGCGCGGGCGACCAGGTGCGACTGTCGTTCCAGGTTCCCGACGGCACGCTGTTCAAGCTCGAGGGCCACGTGGCGCGCGCTGAGGTGCTGCACGACGGCATGCGCCGCTATGGGCTCGAGTTCGCGGATCTGGGCCGCGCGACCGAGCAGCGCATGTTCCAGGCCGTCTTCGAGCAGGAGCAGGTGAACGCGGGCCGGCACGCGCACGTGCGCATGAGCGTGTGGGAGCCGGTCACGTGCCGCCTGGACGGCGAGCCGGCCACGTTCTCCGCTCATGCCCTGCAGCTCTCCGCGGACGACCTCCAGGTCATCACGCGCCGGTCGCTCTGCGAGGGCGAGCGGCTCCACGTGGCCATGGAGGACGCGGGCCTCGGGTTCCGCGTCGAGGCGGAGGCGGTCGTGCTCGAGGTGCAGCGCGATCCGCGCGGCTCGCACGTGGCCGTCCTGGCCTTCGACGGCCTCGACCGCGTGACCCGCTCGAGCATCCTGCGCCGCGCGATGGAGCAGGAGCGCCGCGACCGCGCCGGCGAGTGAAGATCGGCGTCAGACCCCAACGCTTCACTCGCGCAACAACGGGGTCAGACCCCAATGTTGCGCCTATGTCCGTGAGTAGCTGATGAGCGAGGCGTGGATGCGGAACCCGAGCGACTCGTAGAGCGCGCATGCCGGCTCGGTGTCGCAGTAGACGATCGCCTGCCGGCAGCCCTCCTCGTGCAGGCGCCGAAGCGCGAAGGTGCAGACCGCGGCGCCGAGCCCGCGCCGGCGAAACTCCGTGCGCACGCCCACCGGCTCGAACTCAGCGACGCGGTTCACGTCGTCGGGCCAGCACAGGCAGTACGCGGCGAAGCGGCCGTCCGGCGCCTCGATGACGCAGTCGAGCGACTCTCGGAACGGCCACTGGGCGCGCACCTGCGCATAGCCCGGCTCCGTGAGCCGCGACGGCGCCCACACCTCTCGGTGGATCGCGACCCGCTCGGGGAGATCGCCGAGGCCGGCTGTCCGGTAGCGGAACCCGGCCGGGAGCGGCGGCGGCTGGGGCGGCTCGGGGACGTCGCGCACCAGGAAGCGCATCGCCTCCCCGGGCTGCGTGAAGCCGTGCCGGTCGAGCGCAGCCCGGCGTTCGCCGTCGTCGGCGAACGCGAACGCCGACCGGGCTCGCGGGTGGGCGAGGATCTCGTCGAGCAGGTCCAGGCGGTCCGGGTGGACGTCGTACTCGAGCCGGTCGCCGGCATCGTGCTGCAGCCACGACCAGGCCATGAGCCGCTCGCCCTCGGTCCACAGACGCAGATCCACGTCGCCGTGCTCGCGCTGGCGCAGGTTCCAGGCGAGGTCGCCGACGTGCCACTGCGTTCGCACGCCGAGCCGCGGCCGCTGCTCGAGGGCGAGCTGCTGGATCGCCGAGACGATCTCGGGCGTGAGGTGCATGCCGGAGTATTCGCACATCGGGGTAGGCTCCCGGGCATGCGCATCGCGGTCATCGGCCTCGGGACGATGGGCGGCCCCATGGCGCGGCACCTGATCGACGCCGGGCACGAGGTGACGGTGCACAACCGCACCCGCGACCGCGAGGAGCCGCTCGCCGCGCTCGGTGCGGCCCGTGCCGGCTCGCCCGCCGAGGCCGCCGGGCAGGCCGACGTGGTCCTCACCTGCGTCTCCGACACGCCCGACCTCGAGCACGTGCTGCTCGGCCCGGAGGGCGTCGTCGAGGGTCTTCGCAGCGGCGGCCTCGTCGTCGACTGCTCGACGGTCTCGCCGTCGGGGACAGCCGAGATCGCCGCGCGGCTTGCTGAACGCGGCATCGGCATGATCGACGCGCCGGTCTCCGGCGGCTCAGAGGGCGCCGAGAAGGGGACGCTCACCATCTTCTGCGGCGGAAGCGACCAGGACTTCGCCCGCGCCGGCGAGATCCTGAACGCGTTCGGCAGCCGCATCACCCACCTCGGACCGAGCGGCGCCGGCCAGACGGCCAAGGCCGTGAACCAGGTGATGATCGCCGGCACCTACGCCAGCGTCGGCGAGGGGATCGCGCTCGCGCAGGCCGCGGGCCTTCCCATCCCGGAGCTCCTCGAGGCGCTCTCCGCCGGCGCGGCCGCATCGTGGGTGCTTACGAACCGCGCCGGCAACATGGTCGCCGACAGCTATCCGCTCGGGTTCAAGCTGGCGCTCCACCGCAAGGATCTCGGCATCGCCCTCGACGAGGCCGCGCGCGGGGGCCTGCCGATGGCCGTGAGCGAGACCGTCGCGGCCCAGGAGGACGAGCTGATCGACGCCGGCCACGGCGACGAGGATGTGAGCGCCGTCGCCCGCATCCCCAAGCGCTCGGCGGGGCAGCCGGCATGACCCTCCTCATGTACGTGAAGCCGGGTTGCCCGTGGTGTGAGCAGCAGCGCGAGCGCTTCCGCTCCCAGGGCGTCGAGTGGGAGGAGATCGATGCCAAGGCCGACCCGGCCGCCCGCCAGGAGCTCATCCGCTACACCGACGGCACCCGCACGGTGCCCACCGTCGTCGAGGACGGCCGCGTCATCTCGGTCGGCTTCGACGGCCACGGTTGACACGTCTGAGCCCGCCGGTCGGCGGGCCCGCGGTGCCGGGGCCCTAGAGCCTCGCCGGGACGCGGTCGAGGTCGAACTGCATCATCCGCGCCGCCTCGTCGTAGCGCCGCAGGACCGAGTCGCGATCCGGCCCGGCGAGGGCGATCAGCGCCAGGCGATGGCTCACCACGTCGTCGTCGTTCTCCGACAGGCGCTGCCCGGGCCGGACGAGCACCTCGACGTGGGCATGCCCGAACCGCTCGAGGACGGCCGTCGGGTCCGGCACGGCGCGCACGACCGCGTCCTCGTAGCTCCGCATGACGAAGCTCGCGGCGACGATGCCCTCGCGCGCCGCGGGCAGGTCCGGCTCGCGGCCGGCGGCCAGGTCGAGCTGGAGCTCGTACGACGACACGCCGTGGACGGCCTTCACGAGCGGCGCGAACTGCGAGGCCATCCGCCCGTTCACCTCGACGATGGCGAGGGAGCCGTCGGGACGCACGAAGAACTCGATGTTGAAGAGCGAGCCGTCGAAGCCGAGCGCGGGCATGAGCCGGGCGGCGATGTCGGCCATTCTGGCCTGGGTGTCGGTGGGGAGCGCGCTCGGGTACTCGAACCGCAGGAAGCTGATCCCGTTGGGGTGCAGGACTGCGTCGGTCACGCCGATCGGGGTCATCCGGCCGCCGGACACGAACCCTTCGAACGTGACGAGATCGCCGTCGAGGAGCTCCTCCGCGACGAGCGTCCGGAACGTACGCCCCTCGAGCGAGCGGTCGTACGCGGTGATCGCGTCGATCTGCGCCCGCGCCGCCGCGAGCGCCGCGGCGAAGTCATCCGCTCCGCCGATCCGATACGCGAGCTGGGAGAGGTGGGCCGAGACCGGCTTCAGAAAGAACGGATACGGAAGGGGCGCCTCGGCGTCGAGATCGTCGACGTCGACGGCGGCGAAGGAGGGCGTGGCGTCCGGGACGATCTCTGCCTGCGCGCGGCGCGATGCGAGCTTGTCGTGGCAGCGCATGAAGCCGGCGCGGCCCGGCCCGGGCAGCCCGAGCCGCTCGGCCAGCACCGCGGCCAGGTGCGCCGTCGCGTCGTTCGATCCCATGACCCCGTCCGCGACCGAGGCGAATTGCGCCATGTGCTCGACGAAGGCGGCCGGGTTGAAGCGGGGCCCGATCGGCTCGCCCACCAAGCGGACCGCGAAGCGCTCCATGATGCGCTCGTCGGCGACGTTCAGCCGATCGCGCTGGCCGGGGCAGAGGACGAGGATGCGGGGGATCTCGCTGGTCATCGGGTACCGACCGCATTCTGACGGAGCCGGGGCGTCAGGGCCAGGAAGCCCGGACACCGTCTCCGGGCTCATCCCCAGATACGCTCGGCGGTGCGCGCGATCACTTCGAGCTTCGCCCGCTGGTCGTCGGTCGTGATGGCATTCCCGACGACGGAGGTCGCAAAACCGCACTGCGGGCTGATCGCGAGCCGTTCGAGGTCGACGTGGGCGGACGCCTCGCGGACGCGGGCCTCGAGCTCCTCGGCCGTCTCGCGCCTGCTCGACTTCGTCGTCACCAGGCCGAGCACGACCATGCGGTCGTCGGGCACATGCTCGAGCGGCTGGAACGAGCCCGAGCGCTCGTCGTCGTACTCGAGCAGCAGGCGGTCGGCGGCCACGCCCGAGAACACCCGCCGGGCGATCGGCTCGTAGCCGCCCTCGGCGAGCCAGCGGCTGCCCTGGTTCCCGCGGCAGAGGTGGAAGCCGAACGTGACGCCGGGATGGCCCTCCATGACCCAGTTGTCGAGCTCGATGCCGCGGTCGAGCCACCGCTCGACCGACCAGCCCTGCGCCTCGTAGAACGCGCGCGTGCGCGGGTCGATCAGGAGCGGATAGTGGGGCGCGTCGAGCTGGATGTAGGTGCAGCCGAGCCGGGCCAGCTCGCCGATCTCGTCGCGGGTCAGCTCGGCGACGGCCTCGAGGAAGGCGTCGAGCGTGGGGTAGGCCTCCACGGATTGCTCAGGCGACCACAGGTTGGCGTAGAGGCTCGGGCTGGTCAGCGTCACCTTCGGGATGGCCGCCGCCCGGCCGCGCAGGTAGGTGAAGTCCTCGGCGGCGATGTGGCGGCGGCGACGCAGCGGCTCGCGGACGCCCAGGGCCTCGGGGCGCTCCGTCGCGCGGTCCCCGACCTCGTCTCCCTTCCAGTCTCCCCACAGGTAGGCCTCGAGCGGCACCGTCCCGAACCCGTCCACCGCGTCCGGCAGCCCGCTCTGGAACGAGAGCCGGCGCATCTCGCCGTCGGTCACGACCTCGATGCCGGCCTCCTCCTGGAGCCGCACGGCCGCGTCGACGGCGCGATCCTCGGCCCGCTTCAGCTCGGCGGCGGACGCCTCGCCGCGGTCGAACCGCTCGCGCACCGCGAGGAGCTCGGGCGGCCGCAGGAGGCTTCCGACGACATCCGTGTGGGCGGTGATCACGGCGGCGAGTGTAGCCAGGCTCCCCGCGGCGAACGCCACCGGAGTGTGGGCCCTCGGATGCCGGCCGTTCACCTCATCCGTCGGTGTCCGGCCTGTGCGACGATCGCAGCCGTGGCGACCGGCCCGAGTGCATCACCCGACACCGCCGCCACGACGGCGGCGCTCGTGCGCCGCGGCGAGCTGTCGGCGGCCGAGAGCGCCGCGGCGGCGATCGAGCGGGCGGAGGCGACGCACGCCCGCCTGAACGCGGTCGCCGTCGCGCACTACGAGCAGGCTGTGGCCGCCGCCGGCCGCCTCGCCGGCAGCGCGCTGCCGCTGGCAGGGGTGCCGGTGAGCGTGAAGGAGTCGCTCGATCTCGCCGGGACGCCGTCGAGCGGGGGAGTGGAGGCGCTCGCGAATGCGCGCGCGGCCGAGGACGGACGCATCGTGAGGGCGCTTCGCGCGGCCGGCGCCGTCCCGGTTGCGAAAGGGAACCTGGCCCAGCTCCTGTGGTTCGCCGAGACCGAGAACCCGGTGTACGGCCGCACATCGAGCCCGCATGCCGCCGGCCGGTCCCCGGGCGGCTCGAGCGGGGGTGACGCCGCGCTGGTCGCCGCGGGGGTCGTGCCGGTCGCGATCGGCACCGACATCGGCGGGAGCGTGCGCCAGCCCGCGCACTGCTGCGGCGTCTTCGCGCTCAAGCCCACGGCGGGCCGGCTCTCGCTCGCCGGCAGCCTCGACGAGCGCCTCTTCGCCGGGTTCCCCTGGGTGGCGAACCAGCCCGGCATCTTCGCCCGCGACCCCGCCGACCTCGAGCTTGTCCTCGCCGTCCTGGACGCCGGCGCGCCGGCCGGCCCGGAGCGGCCGCCGCGTGCCCGGGCCGGCCCCGTCGCAGGCCTCCGGGTCGGCGTCGTCGAGACGAACGGCGTCGTCGATCCCTCACCGCAGGTCCGGCGGGCCGTCCAGGTCGCCGCCGGGGCGGCCGAGCACGGCGGCGCCCACCTCGTCTCGTTCACGCC
>DATAEI010000033.1:0-1966 GCA_036258075.1 Gaiellales bacterium | reverse complement strand
CGCGCCTCGAGGAGGAGGCCCGCCGCCATGCCCAGGACGCCGACACCGGCCACCAGCACAACGCGGCGGGCGGCGAGATGCCCCTGCGCGAGCGACTGACGAGCGTGGCGGCGTGGTCGGACGTCGCGCACAACTTCCGCGGCGACTGGCAGATGCTCTGGAAGGAGATCTCGATCGGCTTCCTGCTCGCGGGCTTCGTCGGCCTGCTGGGGAACGACTTCTTCAACGCGCTCTTCCTGACCGACGCGCCGGGCCCGGTGGCGGCCGTCGAGAACGTCGTCGTCGGCCCCCTGATCGCCATCCTGTCGTTCGTCTGCTCGGTGGGCAATGTGCCCATCGCGGCCGTGCTCTGGTCGGGCGGCATCAGCTTCGGCGGCGTGATGGCGTTCATCTTCGCCGATCTGGTCGTGCTCCCGATCATCGCGATCTACCGCAAGTACTACGGCTGGCCGTTCGCACTGCGGATCACCGCGCTCATGCTCGTCACGATGGCGGCGGCCGCGCTGGCGATCGACGGGCTCTTCACCGTGCTCGGTCTCGTGCCCGACGCCCGCCCGAGCCGCGAGGACGTCTTCGGCTCGATCGATCTCGACTACAAGCTCGTGCTGAACGCCCTCGGCCTCGTCATCTTCGCGGCGCTCTTCGGCCTCACGATGCGCCGCGGTGCCACGGATCCGGTCTGCGGCATGACGGTGGACAGGGCGCGGGCGCTCCGGCTCGAACACGACGGCACGACCTCCTACTTCTGCTCGGAGCACTGCCTGAGCCGGTTCGTGGCTGCGCGCGGCCTGCCCGCCCCGGGTGGGGCGCACCACGCCCCGGCGCACCACTGAGGACGCCCCGGCTCAGCGCACAGCAACGTGGCGTGCGAGCACGCGGAGCACCTCGCCCATCCGGCCCAGGATCTCGGGATCGTCGACGCCCCCGTCCGGCCCCACCCGGTCGCGCGGGACGGGGACGTGCGTACACGCCTCCCGCACGATCTCGGCGTGGATCGTGCGAAGGACGGTCTCGAGCGACTCGTGCGCCTTCGCGCCCCGAGTGGGCGACCCGGCGGCGTTCACCCACGCCACGGGCTTCTCGTACATCTCGGGCCCGCCGACCGTCCAGTCGAGGAGGTTCTTGAACGTCCCGGGGAGCGCGCCGGCGTACTCCGGCGTGCAGAAGAGCACGGCATCCGCGGCGGCGATCTCGCGCCGCAGGTGGATCACGGCGGGGGGCAGCGGGTCGACGTCGTCATCGGGATTGAAGTGCGGCAGGTCGGTCATCCCCTCGAAGAGCCGTGCCTCGACGCCCGGCGGGCACGCCGCGAGCGCGGCGCGCAGGAGGGCGGTGTTCGTCGACCCGCTGCGGGTGCTGCCCGAGACGAGGAGGATGCGGGCCGGCCGGTCGGGCACCGCCGCACCGTAGTGGCGGCCTACGCCGGCGGCGCCGTCTCGACGTGCGTCGCGACGTAGCGGCCACCGCGGCACATGGCGGTGACGGAGATCGTGCCGCCGCGGAGCAGCGACGCCTCGAGCTCGGGCCTCGTGATCGCCCGCCCCAGGCTCGCCGGGACGCGGACGTCCAGGAACGCCCGCGCATAGCGATCCGCCGAGGTGTGAAGGACGAAGATGCTGACGTCGTACGGGGGGACGAGGTCGGTCTCGGTCGCGCCGCCCGGCGCGAGGATCCCGAGCCACGGGCCGGCCAGCCGGATCGGCGCGCCCGCCGCCGTGCAGGCCGGCACGCGCGTGAGCCGCATGACGCCGGGCGGAAGGTGCTTTCGGCCGGCCCGGACGTAGACGACGTCGTTTCGGCCGAGCGGGACGAACGCGATCTGCGGTGCGACACCGGGCAGCTCCGCAACCCGGATCGGGCCGCCGCCCTCCGCAGGCAGCTGTCCGCCGGTGTCGTCGCACGGCTGCATGAACGCGCTCCCGAGCCTGCGGCCCGGAACCGGCGAGACCTTCACCGCGGTGCCCGC
>DATAEI010000032.1:0-3487 GCA_036258075.1 Gaiellales bacterium | reverse complement strand
ATGGGCATGGACGACTGGGTGCGCGTCCGGCTGGGCCGCGTCGGTGGGCAGCTCGTGGCCACCCCGCTCCCGCGCGGGGCCGGCGTGCTCACGTCACTTGTGAGGGCCGACGGTCTGCTCGTGGTCCCGGCCGAGCTCGAGGGACACCACGCCGGCGAGGAGGTGTCGGTGCGCCTGCTCAGGGGTGTCGGCGAGATCGAGCGCACGATCGTGGCCACCGGCTCTCACGACCTCGTGCTCGACCTGGCCGCGTCGACGCTGCGCGAGCGCGACCCGCGCGTCACGCTCGCGTCGTCGAACGTGGGCTCGCTCGGCGGCCTGACCGCCCTGCGCGACGGCCTCTGTCACGTGGCCGGCTCGCACCTGCTCGATCCCGAGACCGGCGAGTACACGCTGCCGTATCTCGAGCGGCTGCTGCCGGGGCGCGAGCTGTCGGTCGTCCGGCTGGTGCATCGCGAGCAGGGGCTGATCGTGGCGCCGGGGAACCCCGCGGGAATTACGGGCATTGAGGATGTAGCTCGGCGTGGGCTGCGATACGTGAATCGGCAGCGGGGTGCCGGCACGCGGGTACTGCTGGACCACGAGCTCGCTCAGGGCGGCATCTCGCCGGAGGCGATCGTCGGCTACGAGCGTGAGGAGCACACGCACCTGGCGGTGGCCGCGGCGGTGGCGGCGGGCCGGGCCGACTGTGGACTCGGAGTGCTGGCGGCCGCCCGGGCGTTCGGCCTCGATTTCGTGCCCGTGGCGCAGGAGCCCTACGACCTCGTCTTCGAGCCCGACCCCATCCTCGACCCGCTCTGGTCCCTGCTCGAATCCGAGGATTTCCGCCGCGCGGTCACCGACCTGGGCGGCTACGACACCACCGAAATGGGCCGCCAGATCCGCTGATCGAGTCGAGTGTCGAGTTACTGGCGCTATAGGGGAGTAAGTCGACACTCGATCGTGCGGGCGGCGGCACCCTCAGCGCGGGATCGGCACGTGCGGCGGTGGCGGTGGCCGGCCGGTTCCGGTCGCCCGGGCGTCCACCGCTCGCAGTTCGGCCTGGCGAGCTCGCTCAAAGACGGGACCCTTCCCCACGTTGATCTCGACCAGCCGGAACGCCGCCGAGGCCGCCGCCTCGGCGAGCACCACACCGGCCAGCGCGTCGCCGCGAACGGATGGCGACGCGGACGTGGCCACCTCAACCGCCAGCTCCGCCACGTCAGCCGCCGTCTCCGCGACCTGTGCGGGCGGCTCGCTCGCCGCCGCGAGCGCGATCTCGCGCTCGTGCTCATCGCGCGCCTCCAGAACCGGCATGTAAGAGCTCATCTCCTCCTGAGCCAACCTCAGTGCCCGCGCGCGAAGCGCGCCCGCCCGCTCGGCCGCGCGGTCCGATCGCAACGGGCCGCTGGCCTGAGAGGACGGCACACCCGCCGCCATCTCGACGAGGGCCGCCGCCAGTGCGGCCGAGACGGCGGCGGAACTGCCTCCTCCCGGCGCGGGCGTGGCCGCCGCGACGTTCGAGAGGAACTCCTCCAGCGGCTGCTTGCTGAGCGGATCCATGCGCGGGTACCGTACCGGCGTGGCGACGACCGTCCCGCAGCGAGCCTTCTTCGACGACGTCAGCGACGAGCAGGTGAAGAGCTTTCGGCGCGACGGCTTCCTGATCGTCGAGGAGGGGCTCGTCTCGGTGGCGGCGGTCGAGGTGCTGCGAGAGCGCTTCGCCGCACTATTCGACGGCGACTACGCCACCGGCATCGCGCCCGACGAGGTGAACTGGAAGCGCGGCCGTGACCGCGACGACGTGACGCGCCAGATCTGCAACGGCTGGCGCGCGGACGACCTGATCGCCGCCCAGGTGCTGAGCGAGACGACGGGCCGCATTGCCGCGCGCCTCGCAGGCTACCGCGGCACGCGCATGCTCCAGGACAACTGCCTCTGGAAGCCGCCGGGGACGAAGTCGCTCGGCATGCACCAGGACGGCTCCTACGCCGATTACCTGAGCCCTCCTGAGATGATCACGTGCTGGGTCGCGCTCGACGAGACCTTCGCCCAGGGCGGCACGATCGAGTACGTGCGCGGCTCGCACCTCTGGCCGAAGGCGCCGCCCGACCGCGGCAGCTTCCACGCCCCCGACAACTGGCTCGCGCCCCTCGACGGCGCCACGCCGGAGGGCGTCGAGCCCGAGCGCGTCCCCGTGGTGGTGAAGCCCGGCGGCTGCGCCTTCCACCACTCGCTCACCTTCCACGGCTCCGGCCCGAACGAGTCAAAGGTCGAGCGGCGAGCGCTCGTGTCGCACCTCGTGCCGGTGGAGACCCGCTTCCACCCGACCAACACCGACGTGATCTACTCGCGCTACCGCCGCCGCGGCGACCTCTCCCTCGATGAGTCGTTCTTCCCCGTTCTCTACGACGAAAACAGCGGCCGCTCTGCCTGGCTGGCAGACCTACCGCCGCTTCCCTGACGTCCCGAAGGGTCGTCAGCCGATCTTGCTGGTGTTCGCGAACGTCAGCGGCGTTCCGTCCTCGTCGTACATCCCGATGCGGACGAAGTAGGGGCCCGGTGGGCGCTTGGGCAGGGGGACCCAGAACTCGGCGCTTCCGCTGTCGCTTTCCGCTTCGCCGGTGAGCTTTATGACCCGGCGGTTCCTCAACCACACGTGGGGAAGGCGCCCGCCGTCCCCGTGGCGTAGCGACCACGTCACGTCGGCGTCCTCCCCCTCCAACCCGGTCACGGTGACCTGGACGGTGACGGCCACCCCAAGCGGCTCCAGCCGCCCGTCTTCGCCGGGTACCGTCCGGGTCTCGTGGAGCGCGGCGGCGATCGCGTTGGCTCTCGCCTCAACGTCCCCGGGCTCGCCGCCGGTTGTCTGCCCGGTGACACCCCCCAGGTCCTTGCATCGCTGTGAGCCATCCTCGCCCGACGTCAGCGACCGAGCCATGTCGTCTTGGGTGCAGCCGTAGGGCTCGGTGCGCAGGTACGAGAACAAGCAGCCGCTGGGGTGGTTGCCCTTAATGGTTGGGCAGAGGTCGTCCGCGTCGGCGACCCCGTCACCGTCGGCGTCGTTTCCACCGCCGTTGCTGCCGCCGTCCGTGGTGGTGCCGTCTTCGCCGTCCGTGCCGCCGTCCGTGGTGGTGCCGCCGTCCGTGGTGGTGCCGTCATCCGTGGTGGTTCCGTCCCCGCCGTCGTCCGTGGTGGTGCCGTCCCCGCCGTCGGTACCGTCGTCCCCAGGAGCCGCTTGCTGCGCGTCGATCGCCGGCGCGTCGTCCGTGACCTCAGCAAGCACGAAGAGTTGCCGTGCCTGCGGCGCCGCCGCGTGCTGCGCGGCGAAATCCCCAAGCGGGACGCCCTGCTGGACGTCGATGATCTTGACGACGCCGCTCCGCTTAGCCGTGGTTTCATCCGACAGCTGGTCGCGGATGAACGGGATCACGAGGCCGACGAGGAACGCGAGAACGACCGGCATCACGACGATGCTCAGCTTCGCCTCAGTGGACAGCCCACCCCA
>DATAEI010000031.1:0-9464 GCA_036258075.1 Gaiellales bacterium | reverse complement strand
GCGGGCGTGCAGGTCGGCGGCGAACGGCGCGAAGATCAGGTTCGCGGACGTCAGGAAGAGCAGCACGAGCTGCGAGACGCGGCCGGCCGCGGCGTAGGCGTCGAGCGACGCGCCGTGGCGGTAGTGGGCCAGCACGAAGAGATCGCCCCAGAAGAGCGCCTGCGCGAGGAGCGCGGACGGAGCGCGGGGGAGGCCGTAGGCGATCGCCGCCCGCACCTCCGCGCGGGGCGCCTGGGCATCGCCCATGCCGGCGGTTGCCGCCCGCCACAGCGCCCGGGCGGCGACCGCTGCGATCGCCCACGAGACGCCGTACGCGGCGACCGCGGCGTCCGTCTCGCCGCCCGCGGCGATCGCGACCGCCGCGAGGACGATCCAGACCACGGGCTGGCCGATCCAGAAGACGGCCAGGGTCGGTCCCATCCGCTTGAGGCCCCGGGTCGCTCCCAGGTAGACGCTGGCGACGGCGATGAAGGGCAGACCGGCCGCGCCGATCGCAATCGCGCCGGCGCGGTCGCCGGTGAGTGGCGCGACTGCGGCGATCGCGGCCGCGGCGACGACGGAGGCGACGGCCGCGACGCCGGCGCAGCGCTCCACCAGGCTCCGCAGCGTCGCCGGCTCCCCGGCTCCCCGGGCGATGGCAACGAGGCGCACCGCCGCCACGTCCATCCCGAAGCGGGCACCGGCCGACGCGACGAACGCGACCTGAACCGCGATCGTGACCAGCGCCAGGCCGCCGGCCGGGAGCGTCCGCCCGAGCAGCACCTGCACCCCGAACGCGGCGGCGACGCCCGCCAGCAGGCCGGCCACGTTGGCGGCCGTGCCGCGCAGGAGCACGCGCTCGTCGCTCACGGCCATAGTGTCCCGCGCGCCTCGGCGGGCGTCACTCGAGATAGCCGAGGCCGCGCAGGCGCTCCTCGACCTCGCGCTCCTCGTCCTCGCTGAAGACGTCCGCGGGAGCCTCGGCCGGGGCGTCGTCCGCGGAGCCCTCGAGCCCGGCGGCGGCCTCGATCATCTCTGCGAAGTCGGCGAGCGAGATCTCCGAGCCGTTCGCAGCGGCCGCTCCGGGGCCGGCGGCGACGTAGACGCCCTCGGGCCGGTGGTCGCCGGAGAGCCAGTCGGCCTCCTCGACCATCCGGCGGGCGTGCGTCAGCGAGTAGAGCGGTGCGGCCTCCAGCAGGAGGTCGGGGGCGCGGTCGAGGTACGGCCCGTCGAGGACCTCCTCCTTGCGGCGCACGGCCTTGATCGGGTGTGCGCCCGTCTCCGGGTCGGTGAACGCGAGCAGCGAGGCGGCCACCTCGTCGCGCACGCGCTCGTAGTCCTCCGGCGCCACCTGCCCGTCGGGCTCGCGTCCGCGCAGGGCGATCGACACGCCCTCGCCTGTCGAGACGACGCTGGTGTAGGCGACCGTGCCGGCCCAGTCGACCGGCTGGGTCGGCACGGCGACGCGGCCGTGGAGGCCGAGCTTGTCGTAGGCGACGCGGGCGATCGAGCGCAGCCGCCCCCAGGCCAGGAGGCCGATGAGGCCGGAGCCGCGGCCCATCCGCAGGTGGCCCAGGTGCTCGAGGACGCGGTTCATGTTGAGCGCGCGCGTGCACGGCTGGTGGCCGTGGTCGGACATGAGGACGACGGTGTCCGAGTCGTCGGTGCGCTCGATCAGCGTGCCCAGCTCGCGGTCGAGCATGCGGTAGACGTCGCGCACGCGCTCGGCGACCGGCGATGCGACGGCCTCGGCGTGGCGCGGATGGCCGGGGTGCACGTACTCGAGCAGGCAGTGCTGGATCCGGTCGGGAGAGACGAAGACGAGGCAGGCGGCGTCCCACTCCTGCGAATCGAGCAGGGCGCGCATGGCCTCGGCGCGCGCGGCGCTCGTCCGCTCGACGTCCTCGACGAGCTCGACCGGTCGCCCGCGAAAGGTGGTCCACGAGCCGCCGTTGATCGGCCAGCCCAGGCTCGGCCCGATGTCGGCGGGGTGGCTGAAGGTCGCGCCGCCGGGGATCACGCCCCCGGCGATCGCGACGCCGTTCACCTGAGGCGGCGGGTAGGTCAGCGGGATGTTCGCGATGACGACGCGCCTGCCCGCCGCCGACAGCCGCTCGGGCCAGGTGGGCGCGAGGATCGACCGCGACGAGACGGGCATCCGCCGGCTCGCGCCGGGCTGGTGCTCGAGGATGTCGAAGACGCCGTGGCCCGCCGGGTCGCGCCCGGTCAGGAAGGTCGGCCACGCCGCCCAGGAGTGCGACGGCGTGCACGAGCGCGACACGCCGCGGCGGCCGCGCTGCACGAGCGCGGCGAGGTTGGGGAGCTCGCCGGCTGCGAGCAGCGGATCCAGGATGTCCCAGTCCGCCCCGTCCCATCCGACGACGAGTATCCGGTTGGCCACGGGCGGTGAGGATACCCGCGGGCCGAGCCGGTGCACGCCTGTTGAGATGCGACGCAGCTGGTGGCTGGCCTTCGGGACCACCCGCACGCGTTGCCCCTGCGCTTCGCTGCGCGACGCAACAACGGGGTCAGGCACCTATGTTGCATCCGCGGCGCTGCGCGCCTGCTGCAACATTGGAGCCAGACCCCAGCGGCGGCAACTCCGGCGCTGGTGGCTAGCCTTTCGCCGATGTCAGTGCTGCCCGACACGGCCGTCGTCGAGGCGGGGCGGCTGTCGGTCGGCGGCGTCGCCCTGTCGGAGCTGGCGCGCCGGCACGGGACGCCGCTCCACGTCTACGACGAGGCCACCCTGCGTGAGCGGGCGCGGGCCTACCGCGAGGCGCTCGCCACCTATTCGGGGAGCGCGCGCGCCGTCTACGCCTGCAAGGCCAACGCGACGGTCGGCCTGCTGCGCGTGCTGCTCGGCGAGGGGATGGGGATGGACGTCGCCTCGGAGGGGGAGCTGGCCCACGCGCTCGCCGCGAGCGCGGCGCCGGAGCGGCTCGTCATCCACGGCAACAACAAGTCCGACGCCGACGTGCACGCCGCGGTCGCCGCCGGCGCCGGACTGATCGTCATCGACCACCTGGACGAGCTCGGCCAGGTCGAGCGGATCGCGGCCGAGGCCGACCGTGTGCAGGCCGTGCTCCTTCGCGTCACGCCGGGCATCGCCGCCGATACCCACGCCAAGATCCAGACGGGCCACGCTGCGTCGAAGTTCGGGATGGCGCCCGCCGAGATCGGCGCCGCCCTGGAGCGCGCCGCCGGCCTCCCGCATCTGCGCGTCGACGGCCTGCACGTCCACCTCGGCTCGCAGATCCGCGACCTTGCCACCTACCTCCACGCCGTCGACTGGCTCGCAGGCTTCGAGCCGGCGCGACGGCTCCCGGTGCTCGACCTCGGCGGCGGTCTCGCGATCCGCTACACCGACGACGAGGACGTCCCCGACCTGCGCGCTGCCGTCGCGGCGACCGCCGCCGCCGTGGCCGGCCGGTTCGACCCTCTGCCCGAGCTCGTGCTCGAGCCCGGCCGCTCCGTCGTCGGCACCTGCGGCGTGACGCTCTACACCGTCGGGGCGGTGAAGGAGACCGCCGCCGGCGTGACCTACGTCGCCGTCGACGGCGGAATGTCCGACAACCCGCGCCCGGTGCTCTACGGCGCCCGCTACCAGGCCTGGATCACCGACCGGGCGGACGCCGAGCCGGACGCCGTCTACGCCGTCGCCGGCAAGCACTGCGAGTCGGGCGACGTCCTGATCGAGCGCGCGCCGCTCCCGGCGCCGCGGCCGGGCGACGTCCTCGCGGTCGCCGCCACCGGTGCCTACTCCGCCAGCATGGCCTCGAACTACAACGGCCTCCCGCGCCCCGCCGCCGTTCTCGTCGCCGACGGAGAGGCAACGGTCATCGTCCGCCGCGAGACGCTGGACGACCTGCTCGCGGCGCAGATCGGCTGAAGCTCCGGCGCATCGCACCCGATATCAGGAGTGCATGAGCCGTGCGCTCTCACGCTCGCTCGCGGTGGTCGCGCTCCTCGCCGTTGTCTCGGCCGCGCTGGTCGTGGTCACGCCGTCGCTTGCCCGCCTCTCCGGCGGAGGCCGGGCGCGACACGCCGGGCAGCCGAGCTGGCTCTGGGAGAGCCACGTGTACGGCGGCGGCACGACGGCGGGGAGGCCCGGCGCGGAGGCCACTCCGACGCCCCACGCCGCGCGCTCCCGGCGCCCGTACAAGACGCCGGTCGACCGCTGGTCTCAGCCGTAGCGGATGAGCCCCACGTGGTGGGCGTGGGCGATGGCGGTCGAGTCCGCGAACCGGTAGACCAGCAGGTTCCCCTTCTCCCGGGCCGGCGCCGGGAAGGCCAGCGTGCCCGTGACCGACTTGCCCGGCGGAATGGTGACGCCGATCAGCGGGTGATCGACCTGCGCGCCGACCGACGCCAGGAACGCGTGATTGTCGCGGTCGAGGAGCCAGATCTGGGTGGGTGTCAGCGTCTGCGCCACGCCGGACGTGTTGGTGATCGTGAGCCGCACGACGCCGAAGAGCTTCATCCCCGGCGGGAGCGGAGCGCCGAGCCGGTCGACCCAGGCGACGCCGTCGATCTTCACCGACACGTCGTCGAGCGCGAGCTTCGCGCCGAGCGGCGCGACCGTGTAGACCTTCCCGTCCTTGTAGGTGACGGTGCCCGAGACGGGCAGCGTCGACGACGGCGGCGCCGTGTTCGACCCGGCCGACGCGGACGAGCCGCCTCCCGAGCAGCCGGCCGTGACGAGGACGGCCGCGACCGCGGCGAGCGCGGCGCGCCTCATGGGTCCGCCTCCACCTCGACCTGCCGGCGCAGCTCGGCCACCGACAGGCCCTCGAGCGACAGGAACACGAACCCGATGCCGACGCCGAGCGCGGCCTCGATCAGCTGGAGCCCGATCGCGAAGGTGAGCGCCAGGTCGCTCGCGACGGGGTAGAGCACGCTCAGGCCGCCCGCCGTCGCGCCCTGGAACACGCCCAGGTTGCCCGGCGTGATGGGGAAGAGCTGCACGAGGTTCGACGCCAGGAAGACGACGCCCGCGGCGCCGAGCCCTTCGTCGATCCCGTACGCGCGAAGCGCCCAGTAGATGCCGGCGAGCTGCATCACCCAGCTGATCGCCGCCATCGTGAGGCCCCAGGCCAGGAGGCGCGGGCGGCGGAAGATGGCCTGCCCCTCCCGCAGCGCGACCATCGTCGAGGTGAAGCTGATGCCGAGCAGGTGCCACCAGCGCTCGACGTACGGCGCCGTCGGAACCATGCGCTTGCGCTGGATCCGGCTTGCGATCTCGATGCCGGCCGCCACCAGCGCGATGAGGAGCACGACGCCCGAGAGCACCGCGAGGAGATACACGGCCTGCTGAGGGACCGGCGTGAACGCGATCACTCCCAGGAGGACGCCGACCAGCATGATGCCGCTCAGGATCTGCTCGGTCACGAGCGTCCCGACGAGCGTCGTGACCGGCACCGCCTGGCCGCGGGCGACCAGCTTGCGCCGCAGCACCGTCACGCGCGCCACCTCGCCGAGCCGTGCGATCAGGACCGTGTTCAGGAGAAAGCCGATGAAGATCGGCGGGACGACGTCGCGCACCGGCACCTCCAGGCGGCGGCCGTGCGCGTCGGCCGGCACGGCGTCGATCGCCGACTTCCACGTGAGCGACTTGGCGGCCACGGAGCCCAGGTTGGCGAGGAGGGCCGCGAGCACGAACACCGGGTCGGCCTCGGTGAACACGTTGGCGATCACCTGAAGCGAGTACCGCTGCGAGACGAGCAGCACCAGGGCGGCGACGACGAGCGCGAACGCGGCCGCCTTGAGCGCCGTCCGCCGCTCGGGGCGCAGCTCCTCGGCGAGCTGCGACACCGTCACGGGCTCGAGGCCCTGCTCGCGCGCCGTGGCCAGGATGTGCGGCACGGCCGCGACCGTCTGGCCGCGGTCGCCGCCCTGTCCGGAGCCGTCGCCGTCGTGCAGGAGCAGGATGGCGCCGGGCCGCAGGACGTCTCGGCAGCGGGCGACGATCGCGTCGACGCCGGGACGCGCCGTGTCGAACACCGCGCCGTGCCAGCCCACCATGCGGTAGCCCTCCTGCCCGGCGATGGCCGAGACGAACGGGTTTCGGTACCCGTGCGGCGCGCGGAAGAGCTTGGACGCCTTCCCGTCGACGGCGTCGGCGAGCGCGCTCTCGGCCGCGCGGAACTGGTGCGCGATCGCCCGTGGGCCGGCGAAGACGAGGAGCGAATGGTCGTCGCCGTGGCTCGCCAGCTCGTGGCCCTCGTCGACGATCCGGCGGGCGATGTCGGGGTGCGCCCGCACCTGGCGGCCGAGCGTGAAGAACGTGGCCCGGGCGCCGGCATCGCGGAGCGCATCGAGGACGCCGGGCGTCCACTCCGGGCTCGGGCCGTCGTCGAACGTGATCGCGATCAGCGGCCGCGCCGTCGACCCGACCCCGACGACCCGGCCGAAGAGGCGCGCGTTGGGGGTAAAGGTCGCCCAGGCGACCGCCATCAGGACGAGCACCGCGACGGCGACCAGGATCTCGCCGGGCCGGCCGCCGACCTCCTTGCCCAGCACCGCCGCCGCCGTCAGCCAGACGGCGGCCGCGATTACGAAGCGAACGATGACGTCGCGCTTGCCCATGCGGGTCTCACCCCGGCCAGGAGGTCGTCGTAGTAGGCCTCGAGCTTCGCGGCCACCCGGGGCCAGGCGTAGTGCTCGAGGGCGGTGCGGCGGCCCGCCTCGCCCATCCGGCGCCGCCCTTCCGGGTCGTCGAGGAGGCGCCCGAGGGCGGCGGCGAACCGCTCCGCGTCGTCCGCAGGATGCACGAGGTGGCCCTGGACGCCCTCCTGCATCAGGAGCTGGAACCCGGAGATGCGGCTCGCGACGACCGGCACGCCGCAGCTCATCGCCTCGAGCAGCACCATCCCGAACGACGCGCGGTTGCAGGGCGTGCAGAAGATGTCTCCCGCGACGAGATGGTTGGGGCGGCTGCGGTTGAGGCGCCCGGCGAAGTGGACGTGGGGACGCTGCCCGTCGGTGATCTGGCGCTCGTACCTGGAGCGGAGCGGTCCGTCGCCGACCACGACCAGCCGGACGTCGCCGCGCTCCTCCTGGAGGATGCGGTGGGCCTCGATCATCGTGCCGAGCCCGTTTCGGGGATCGAAGCGGCCGACGAAGACGATCGTCCCCGCCTCGCTCGCGAGCCCCGGTGCGGGCTCGGCGTCGGGCGAGAAGTGGTCGGCGTCGATGCCGTTCGGGATCACGTCGTAGGCGTAGGGGTAGTAGGGGGCGAGGGAGCCGATGCAGGCCTCCGACACGCAGATCCGGCCGTCGAGCCGCTCGATCCAGGGCCGCGTCCACTCGGCCAGGATGTCCATGCCGAGCGTCTGCGGGAAGACGCTGTGGAACGTCGCGACCACCACCGCGTCGTCGGGCGCGTTGCCGATCGCCCACGCGGGGAACGGCGGGTTGTAGGGGGCGTGCACGTGGATGACGTCGAAGCCGCGGTCGCGGAAGAAGTCGCGCAGGTGCCGGCCCAGCCAGGGGCCGAGCGTGTGCAGCGTCTGTGCGTTGTTGCCCCACCGCGGCACGTACATCGGCACTGCCGTCCCGAGGCGGGCGATCTCGAAGGTCGGCTCCGGGACCGGCATCGCGTCGTCCTGCACCGGCGGAGTGCGGATGATGCGCCCGGTGACGACGGTGACATCGTGGCCGAGGGCCTGAAGGCCGCGGGCCTGGCCGTCGACGTGCTCGGTGATGCCTCCGAGCGACGGGTAGTAGAAGTCGGTGACGATGGCGATCCGCACGGCGGTTGATCGTAACCCAGGCCTCCGCGCTGGCACGCTCGGCCCCAGTGCGCCAGGGTGCGGTCGGTATACTGGACTTGGATGCCGATCTACGAGTACCGATGCCAGAACGACCACCGGTTCGAGGTGCTCCAGAAGTTCTCCGACGAGGCCCTGACCGAGTGCGAGGTGTGCGGCGCGCCGGCTTCGCGCGTGCTGCATCCCGTCGCCATCCATTTCAAGGGCTCCGGTTTCTACTCGACCGACTACGGTCGCAAGTCGAAATCCGCGGCATCCGACAGCGGCAAGTCCGAGAGCTCGAGCGACTCCAAGTCGTCCGACAAGACGTCGGACAGCTCGAGCTCGGGCGGCTCGAGCGAGCCGAAGAAGGCCGCGGAGGCGTAGCTACGCCCACTGGTGCGCCCCTCCTT
The DNA here is from genome assembly GCA_036258075.1 of Gaiellales bacterium. GTDB lineage: Bacteria > Actinomycetota > Thermoleophilia > Gaiellales > JAICJC01 > JAICJC01. Next base: position 1,321 of record DATAEI010000031.1, on the reverse strand, counting down.
CGTGGACGGCGGCGTACACCAGGTTCCGGGTGCGGTTGGCCTCCTCGGCTGTGAGCGTGCGGGTGGGGTGGCGCAGGACGAGGCGCAGGAGGACGTTCTTCTGCCCGGGCCGCAGGCCGATCCGCGCGATCGCCTGCGGCGGCAGCGCGGCCGCCGGCGTCTCGGCGACAACCGCGAGCTCCTCGACCGCCTCGAGTGCTGCCGGCTCGATGCGCTCGCGGACCCGGTCTCCCAGCTCCTCAGGCGTCAAGTCGCCGGTGACCGCGATGGAGAGGTCGCGCCGCGTCGGCGGCATCGCGCTCACCGGGCGGTAGGGCTCGAGGTCGAGCATCTGCCGGGCCACGCGCGGGTCGGACGAGCGCAGAAGGCGGATGTCGGCGATGCCCTTCCGCAGCATGAGCGCCCGGTCGAGGCCGACGCCGAGCGCGAGCCCCGACCACTCGGCCGGATCCAGCCCTCCGGCCTCGAGCACGTGGGCGGCGGCCATCCCGCACTCGAGGAGCTCGACCCACTCGCCGGCGACATCGACCTCCACCTCGCGGCCGCCGTCCGTGTACGGATGGGATGCGGGGAGCACACGGTGGCGCGCGCCGGGGAGCACGGCCGCGACGACGAGCCCGATCATCCCGTCGAGGTCGGCCGGCGTCAGGCGGCTGCCGCGCCGCACCCGCCAGAGATCGAGCTGGTGCGGCTCGCCGACGTGCAGCCGGTCGACGACGTCGCGCCGGTAGACCAGTCCCGGGCAGGCGGCGACGAGGTCGCCGGGCCCGTCAGGCGGGGCGAGCGCACGGAGCGCCGCGGGCACGACCGCCGTCATGTGGCTGCGAAGCAGGCGGGCGCCGTCCAGGTAGCGGGTGTAGCGGGCCTCGCGGGCCGGCGCGCCGGGCGGATAGCCGAGCGTCTCGTAGTTGTCGCGGACGGTGACGACCGGGCTCGAGCGGTGGACGAGCACCGGGCATCCCCACGCCCGCTCCAGCGCCCGGCAGATCGCACCGGCCACGAGCTGCATGGCGTGAGGGCCGGCGGCCGGGTCTGTCAGATCGCGCAGCGTGAGCGCGCGGTCGAGCTGTTCCTGGGTGATGACGGTGTGCATCGGAGTCCTCCGGGGACGACGGTTCTCGGGAGCGTGAACGCCCCGGCCGCCGTGCGGCTGAGAGGAACGCGATGCGTCCGGCTACGAGAGCCGTGCGAGCGCAGCCACCCCAGCCTGCGGCCGGGGCGGGAGAAACAGTCTGGCGCTCGTGGTCATCACGATAGGGATTCTAGTCCGGTGGTGTCACGCACCGAACGGTGGCGCCGACGGCGAAGACCGCGCTCTTCG
>DATAEI010000030.1:0-8247 GCA_036258075.1 Gaiellales bacterium | reverse complement strand
CTTCAGGGTGAGCGCGGTGGACGGGGCGGTCGTCTCGAACCCGATCGCATAGAAGATCACCTGGCGGTCGGCATGCTCCCTGGCGATCCGCAGCGCATCGAGGGGCGAGTAGACCATCCGCACGTCGGCGCCCTCCGCCTTGGCATCGAGGAGCGTGCCGCGCGACCCGGGCACGCGCATCATGTCGCCGAAGCACGTGAAGATGACGCCCTCGGTGTGGGCGAGCGCGATTCCGTCATCGACCCGTCCCATCGGGATCACGCACACCGGGCATCCGGGGCCGTGGACGAGCTCGACATTGCTCGGGAGAAGGTCGTCGACGCCGTACTTGTAGATGGAGTGGGTGTGGCCGCCGCAGACCTCCATCACCTTGTAGTGGCGGCCTGGCTCGACCAGCGACACGATCTCGGCGGCGACCGCCCGCCCGAGCGCGGCATCGCGAAACTCGTCGACGTACTTCATCCCGCGGCCTCCGGCGCGAGCGTGGCGATCGCGACACCGGCGTGAACGAGCACCCGGTCGCCCGGGCTGAGCGCGGCGACGAGGGCCGTCTCGACCTCGGCCTCCGCACCGGCGGCGTCCGTGCATCGGGCGAGCGCCGCCTGCGGGTTCACCCGAACGACCGTCATCGGCACGCCGTCATCCGCGCACGTGATGCAGTGGCGCGCGTCGTCCACCCGCGCACCATACTCGGGCCGCGGACCCCCGGCATCCTCCGCGGGTGGAAGTCGGGGCTTCAGCATGAGCCGGTCGGCAGACGGCGAGCCGACCTCGATCCTGACGGGCTTCGAGATGATGCTCTTCACGTTCGCCATTTGGCCGTCGAACGCGTCTAAGGGCGTAGGTGCGTCAGGACCTCGACCAGCGACCCGATCCGCTCTGGAAGGAGCACATGGGGCGGTCGTGGCTCCAGACGGCCGTAATCGTCATCGGTGTCATCGCGGTGTATGTGGCGATCGCGATCATCCACCCGCAGGGTGTGTGCAGCCTGCCCGGCGCCGGGCCGTGCAGCGGCGGGCCGACCCTCGCAGCGGCCGTCAGGCCGATCGCACCGCTGACCCTGTCCGACTGCGTCGCGGAGATGAGGCGCTGGGGACGAGGTGGTTCGACGGCCGTGGACGCCTGCCGGCAGGGTCGGCGTCAAACATGGTTCAGGGCCGTGATCACGAACACGGGCGGCGACCAGACCGCGGTGCTGTGCGCCGTCAACGCGTTCGGAGGCTCGGGCAATCGGATCGGGGGGACGATCCCGCTGCCCGTCTACATCGTCCAGGAGCCCGGCGTCATGTGGCTGAACGCCCATCAGACCCGCACCGTCGAATGGTTCTTCGACCCCCACGATGCGCCCCAGGGCATCAGCGACGCAGTTCGATTCGTCGCCAGGTGTCGCCGCAATCCGTCTCCCCCGATCTGAGGTCGAGGCGTACAGCGCCGCCGGGCCCGCGGAAGCACCAGCCAGACTCTAGGAATCGGCCTTCGCGCGCCCCTTGCGGCCGGCCGCAGCGCTCTTGTCGACGGCGCGCTCGGCGGAGCTGAACGGCTTCTGGAGCAGGTCACCGGGCTTGCCCGGCACCTCCCCGGCAACCCTCCGCCCAGCTTCGAGCGTCCGGTCGACGCCCCGCTGCGGGAACCGAGACAGCCGGGGCAGCAGGAACGCCAGAACGAGCAGGACCACGCAGATCACGATGATGATTGCGATCGTCACTGGTAGCTCACCGGCATCGTGAATGCCCGCGGCGCCCTGCTGCGAAACTCCGAGGGCGCATGGCGTCCCCGCTCCCATCCGGATACGCGTTCCGGCCGCCCGCCGCGGCGGACGGCGAGCCGATCGTCGCGATGATGAACGAGGAGTCGATCGCGCTCCAGGGCGCCGCGATGGTGAGCCTCGACTGGATCGTGACTCCCTGGACGGCGCCCGGCACGGACCTCGAGAACGACTTCGTCGTGGTGGCGGCCCCGGACGGCGGCGTCGCCGGATACGTCTTCGTCGAGAGCCACCCGCCGCACACGGCGGTCTTCAGCGTCGGCACCGTCGCCCTGGGCCACCACGGCCGCGGCGTCGGGGCGGCGATCGTGGAGGAGGCCGAACGGCGGGCACGGCGGTTCTTCCCGCTCGCGCCGGCGGGCGAGCGCATCGTGATGCACGCGGGCACGCTCGCCGGCGAGCCGCGCGTCGCTGCGCTCCTGGCTGCGCACGGCTACTTCGAGGCGCGCCGGTTTGCGCGGATGTCGATCGAGTTCGCCGAGCCGCCGGAACCGCCGCAGCCGCCTCCCGGAATCGACATCCGCCCGCTCGCGCCCGGCGAGGAGCGGGCCGTGTACGACTGCCTGGCCGAGGCGTTCACCGATCACTGGGGCGGGACCTGGCCGACCGAGACCGCGTGGCTCTACGACCACATCGACGCGAGCAGCGAGTTCGAGCCCGAGCTGTGGCAGCTGGCCTGGCATGGCGACGAGCTCGCAGGGGCGCTCATCGCCGGGCCAGAGGACGGCGATCCCGGCCTGGGCCACGTCTCGAACATCGGCGTCCGCCGCGCGTACCGCCGCCGCGGCATCGGGGAGGCGCTCCTGCGCACGAGCTTCGTCCAGTTTCACGAGCGCGGCAGCCGGGGCGTGGTGCTCGAGGTCGACACCGAGTCGCTCACCGGCGCCACACGGCTCTACACTCGCCTGGGGATGACCTCCGAGCCGCGGTTCTCACAGTGGGAGAAGGAGCTCCGGCCGGCCGGTGGCTGACGCAGCGCGCTTTCAGGGCTCCGAGGCGAGCATCCACTACGTCCAGCACGGCGCCGGGCCGGACATCGTGTTCGTCTCGGGCGGCGGCGGCCTCGCGACCGACTGGCACCGCTACCAGATCCCCTTCTTCGAGCGCGAGTTCCGCTGCACGACCTTCGACAACCGTGGGATCGGCGCGACGGAGTGCGACATCCCGTGGCCGTGGCCGCTCGAGTCGTTCGCGCGCGACACCGCCGAGCTGATCCAGGCGGTGTGCGACCCGCCGGTCGCGCTCGTCGGGCTGTCGTTCGGCGGCGCGATCGTCCAGCAGGTGGCGCTCGACTTCCCCGACCTCCTGCGCTGCGTCGTCACCATGGGCACGGGCGCCCGCAGCATCGGCTGGGGCTGGTACTACCAGAAGGCCGAGATCGACTGGCGCAAGGCGGGAAACCGGCTCGACGGGGCGATGGCCGTCGCCCACAACGCGGCGATGATGTTCCCCGCGAAGGTGCTCGGCGACCGGGAGCTGTGGCCGAAGCTCCAGGCCGACCTCGAGTCGTGGCTCTCGACCGACGACAACGAGCGCTCGCTCATCCCGCAGTGGGAGGCGTGCCTGCTCTACGACCAGATGGAGGCGCTGCCCAGCTGCAACGTGCCGATGCACGTGATCGCCTTCAGCGAGGACGTGCAGGCCCCGCCCCAGGACGGCCGGGAGGTGGCCGACCTCGCGCCCGGCGCCGAGTACCACGAGTTCGAAGGCATGGGCCACTGCTCGATCTACGGGCACACCCACGACGTCCTGAACCCGTTCATCCGCGACATCGTCCGCCGCCACCTCGAGTCGGCGTGACGCAGCAGAACGACCGGCGGGCCGCCTCGTGTGAGGCGGCCCGCCGGCCCGCGAAGGTGGCTGGAGAGTCGGGTCCCCAGCCGGGTCGTGCTAGCTCTGCGCCACCGGAGTGTGCGAGACCGGAGCCTGCTCGCGCTTCGAGCCGAAGCCGAAGGCCAGCTCGCGGTTCCGGAGCACCCCGCCCGCGACGATGATCGCGAAGCCGATGCCGACGAGCAGCAGGGCGACGCCGGTGAAGATGGCGAACGTCGAGAGGCCGTCAGCCATGTAGCTCGACTGAAGGGCCGTCTGGAGCGCCGTCGAGGTCACCCAGATGTTCCGGGCGGCGTTGTCCTGCGGCTGGCCGTTCACCTGAACAGCCTGGGCGGGATCGTTGGTGCCCTTGCCGTCAGCCGTCGCGTACCGCGGCATCTGCGCGTACGTCAGGCCACCCGTGGCCTCGAGGGTGTGGATCCGCATGTAGCCGGCGAACGCATGCGCGCGGTCACCGGTGTTGATGTCCTTCCCGGCGACCGACATGCTCGGGAAGCTGAGGCTTGCGACGTCGAGCCCGGCCTGCTTGGCCTCGGCCCGGATCGCCGTCGGCGTCATGTCGGGCGTGCCGACGATGTGCTCCTGCGCGAGCGTGTCGTGCACCGTCCCGCGGGCCTGAACCCCGGTATAGAGCGCACCGGCGCCGACCACGATCAGCACCACCGCCGCGATGACCCCACCGATTTCAAAGACCTTCCGCACGATCGCTCCCTTCGTCTGTTGGATTCCGTAGACCGTGTTGGGGCTCAGTGTCGGCGTCAGGGGCCCCTGCGAACATCGGCGATCTCACGGAACCTCACGGCGGCTATTCCGGGCGATTGCTGCGGGTTCACCGCAGAGGCGGTGGGGTCAGACCCCGTACGGCTGCTGTGGCACACACGTGGCCGCGTTGTCACAAACACCGACACAATCGCGCTCTCAGAGCGCGATTGCGGTGTCACATGAGCCTGGCGAAACTGCGACGCGGACCGTACGGGGTCTGACCCCGCTCAGCAGCCCGGCTCGCCGAAGCGCTCGTCGACGAGGTCGTACAGCTTCTGGGTGGCCCAGGTGGTGAGCGCCGCGATCGCCACGTAGGAGATCCACTGCTTGGCGCTGACCGACCGGCGCTCCTTCTTGGTCTTGCGGGCGCGCATCGTCCCGCTGAACGCGGGCCGGGCCACCAACGCCAGCGCCTCACCGGGGGACATCAGTGCAGCTTCCCGTTGCGGAGGAGGCCGTTCACACGCCGCTTGGCCTCCTCGAGCTTGATCGCCGCCCGCTCCTTCGCGCGGCGGGGCGCGTTCGCCTTGTAGACCAGAGCGGCCACGGTATCGCCCAGCTGCTCGCGGGCCGCCTCGACCTGTTCGCGGGCCTCTACCTGTTCGCGGACTTCGCGCGAGTCTTCACCCATGCGATGTCCTCCTTCACTGAATCGACGGCGTGCTCGGGGACGGGCGGCGTCGCGCGCCTGAGCGCCCGCACGCCGAGGAGCACGAGCAGCCCTCCGATGATGCCGATCACGATCGCGACGATGAGCGCCGCCAGCCAGGCGGGGAGCGTCGTCGCAAGCGCCAGGATCGCAGTGGCGACGAGGGCGCCGAGCATCGCCAGGAGCACGACGGCACCTGCCGCGGCGAGCCCCACGCCGCCGGCGAGCCTGCCACCCTTCTCGGCGACCTCGGCCTTGGCGAGCTGGATCTCGGAGCGAACGAGCGCGGAGACGTCGCGCAGGAGCTCCTTCGTGAGCTCCGCCAGGGAGCGGTCGTCGCGGCTGGGAGCGCTCGTCCCGCTCACGCCGTCCGCTCCAGCCCCATCGTGATCGTCAGGTTGTTCATCATCGGGTTCCTTGCCGCTTGCTGGTCCAACCGATCGTTCCCGGGAGGGCGGTCGCGGAAACGCAGCCGACTACCCGCCCTCCGACGCGGGTATCGACCGCGAGCCGATGCATGCGCCGGAACCGAACGACGCACGGCCGTTCTTGCCGGAGCGCAGGTCGCTCGCAGCGATGCGCGAGGCGGCCCGGAGCTGCCGCGGGTGCCACCTGTGGCGGGACGCGACCCAGACCGTGTTCGGCGAGGGCCTCCGCAGGGCTCGGCTCGTGCTCGTCGGCGAGATGGCGGGCGATCGCGAGGATCTGGCCGGCACGCCGTTCGTCGGCCCCGCGGGGCGCGAGCTCGACCGCGCGCTCACCGCCCTCGGGATCGACCGCCGGGAGGCGTACGTCACGAACGTCGTCAAGCACTTCAAGTTCGAGTACCGCGGAAAGCGCCGGATCCACAAGAAGCCGGGACGGCTCGAGGTGGCCGCATGCAAGCCGTGGCTCGACGGCGAGCTCGATCTGATCCGGCCCGACGCCGTCGCGCTCCTCGGAGCAACGGCCGCCCAGGCGCTGATCGACCCGGGATTCCGGCTCCGCGCGGACCGGGGCCGCCTCCTCGAGTCGAACCTCGCACCGCTCGTCCTCGCCACCATCCATCCCTCCGCGATCCTCCGGGCGCCGGACGACCGCGCCAGGCAGGAGGAGCGGCGCGCGTTCACCGCCGACCTCGGCACGCTCTGGCAGGCGCTCTCCGAGACCGGGTGACGAGCCGCTCCAGCGGTCGCCGGGCGCGTATGACCACGATCTCCTCCCCGCCATCGGGGTCGGGCAGCGCGCCGATCGCCCGCAGATGTCCGAGACGGGCTCGGGCGAGCGGGCCGAGGGCGCCGCGATGGGCGAGCACGACCGCCGGATGGAGTCCCGTCCGGCGAAGCATCGCGAGCGACCGCTCGGTGTCGGCGAGCGATGACTGCACCATGAAGAGGTCGCCTCCCGGCCGCAGATGCTCGGCGGCGTCCCGGCAGAGACGGTCGATGACCGCCCGCCCGTCGTGGCCGCCGTCCCAGGCGTGCGAGCCCGGCGCCGGCCGGCCGGGCGGCGTCGGGAGATACGGCGGGTTGGAGAGGATCACGTCGAACGTGCGCCCGGCGACCGCGGCGAAGAGGTTGCCGTGCACCACCTCGACGGCCACCCCGTTCACGAGCGCGGCCACCCGCACCGCAGCCACCGCCGCCCGGCTCGAATCGACCGCCGTCACGGCGTCTGCGGCGGCCGCGACCGACAGGGCCACCACACCCGATCCGGTGCACACGTCGAGCACCTCGCCGCGGATGTGCCCTCGAGCCGCATCGATCAGCATCCCGGCGTCGCTTCGGGGCTGAAAGACGCCGCGCGGGGTCAGGAGTCGCAGGCCGCGGTAGTGGGTAATCACAGGTATCGCGACCCATGCCCCCAACCCGTCCGCCGGAACCACCGACGGCCTGCGGGCACGCTTCGACCGGGCGGAGGAGTTCACGGTCGGCGTCGAGGAGGAGCTCCTCATCGTCGATCCCACGACCTTCGCGCCGGTCGAGGCCGGCCCGCGGCTCCTCGCGGAGGCGCTCGACGGCGATCGGTTCCGAGCCGAGCTGTCGCCCGCCCAGATCGAGATCGTCTCGCCCGTCTGCACCGAGCCGAGCGACGCCGTTCGGGCGCTCGTCGCCGGCCGCCGAGAGGCGTTCGCGGCGCTGAACGGGGAGGCGCGGCTGGCCGGCCTCGGCGCCCATCCGTTCGCCGAGCCCTGGAGCGGCATCTCGCCGGGGCCACGCTTCGAGCTGATCGAGCGCCGCTTCCGCTGGGCGGCCCGCCAGGGCGCGCTCGCCGCGGGCCTGCACGTCCATCTCGGCGTCCCGGGCGCCGACACCCTGCTCGCCGTCTACAACGGCCTGCGCGGGTACATGCCCGAGCTGGCGGCGCTCGCCGCGGCCGCGCCCTTCTTCGCCGGCCGGGACACGGGGCTCGCGAGCATCCGGCCGAAGCTCGCGGACGCGTTCCCGAACCAGGGCGTCGCACCGGCCTTTGCCGCCTGGGGCGACTATGCGTCGCTTCTCAGCTGGGGCATCCGCACCGGATCGTTCCGGGACCACACGAAGCTCTGGTGGGAGTGCCGGCTGCATCCGGGATTCGGGACGATCGAGGTGCGCGTGCCGGACGCACAGGCGTCCGCGGCGAGCGCCGAGGCCGTCGTCACCGTCGCGTGGTCGCTCGGGCGCTGGCTCGCCGAGCGCCACGGCCGCGGCGAGCCGCTCCCCGCACACCCGGCGTGGGCGATCACCGAGAACCGCTGGCGGGCCGCCGCCGACGGCCTCGAGGGGACGCTCGTCGACCTCGACCGCATGCGGCCGGTTGCGACGAGATCGCGAGTCGGTGACGTGCTCTCGCGGATCGGCCCCTACGCAGGCGGGCCGGCCGGAGAGCGGGCGGTCGAGCGGGCCCTCACCACGCTCGAGCGGCCGGCGCCACGCGTACACCGCGACGTCGCCGCCGCCAGAGGGCTGCCGGGCCTCGTGGCATGGGCGGCCGACCGGACCGAGCGGGAGGCGGCGGCGTGAGGATCCTCGGCGACGGCGCGGAGATCATCCCGTACCGGGACGGGCCGCTCGTCGTGCGCGGGTCGTTCGTGCTGCGCGACGAGGAGGGCCGCGAGATCGACCCCGGCCGGCGCACAGTCGCGCTGTGCCGGTGCGGCCGCTCGCGCCTTCGCCCCTTCTGCGACGGCTCCCACCGCCGGGCCCGCTTCCGCGCCGAGGGCGGCGTGAGCCCCGCCGCCGAGCGCCGCCACCCGCTCGTCTAGCCCAGCGGGACGCGA
>DATAEI010000029.1:0-14206 GCA_036258075.1 Gaiellales bacterium | reverse complement strand
GGTGACGCTGGAGCTGCGCGACCTGCGACGGTTCGGCAACGGAATGGTCTACCTGCGCTACTCCGTCTGCCAGTGACTGCCCGGGGAGCTCGCTGCGCCGCGAACGCGTCAGTCGCTGCGGAGGGGCTCAGAGCGATCGGTGCAGGATCGCGATCAGCTCAGCCCGGTCAGGGGGCGGCGAGAGGGCGTCGAGCTCGGAGCGCTCGAGCGCGGCATCGGCCGCCCTCGGCAGGTCGGCCTCGGCGACGCCCTCCCCGCCCAGGCGGGCGCCGCCCGCCAGCTCGGAGATGCGCTCCGTCAGGGCGCCCGGCCCGACGCCCAGCGCGGCGGCGAGCTCGCCCATCGCCGCCGGCTCGCGCGGCGCCATGGCCGCGAGCGCGTGCGGCAACACGGCCGCGTTCGTGACCGAGTGTGACGTGCCGCAGGTGCGCACCACCGTCTGGCAGAGCACGTGGTGGAGCGAGAACCCGGCCGATCCGAGCGCGTAGCCGGCGAGCAGCGCCCCGAGGGCGAGATCGTCGCGCCCGCCCGCCTCGACACCCCGAGCCAAGAGCGCCGCGGCGCGCGCCGCCGCCAGCGAGGCCACAGGGTTTCGGCCCGGCCCGTAGAGCGCCTCGGCTGCGTGGGCGAGCGCGTTCATCGCCGATGCCCGACGGGCCTCGCCCGGCTGGCCCGCCATGACGGCGGGGTCGGCCAGCACGAGGACCGGCCGGTGGTTCGGCCGGCCCTCGTACCCCGGCGCAGGCCGGTGGCCGCGCGACATCTCTGCCCCCGAGAGCGTGGTCGGCACCGCGCACACCTCACCGCCGCGCGCCGCCGCGAGCGCCTTGGCGGTGTCGATGACCCGTCCACCGCCCCACGCCACCATCCGGCCGTCCCCGACCCGGTCGATGAGCGCGGCGGCGGCGTCGGGCACCTGGCCCGCGGCCACGTGATGCACGCGCGCGCCCTCCAGGACGGCAGGCGGGATGTCGGGCTCGGCGCGCGCGGTCGTGAGCACGTCCACGCCAGGCCACGCATGCGCCGAGGCGCCCGGCCCGAACCGGATCGTCCGCTCGCCGTCACGCCAGACGAATGCCGTCATTGCGCGAGCGCCACCCCTCCGACCACGAGCAGGCCCCCGAGCGCGAGCCACGCCGTCAGGCTCTCGCCGAGCGACAGCGCTCCGACCGCCACCGCCACCACCGGCACGCCGTAGAGATAGGCGACCGCGCGCGACGGGTCGAGCGAGCGCAGGCCGACCGTCCAGAGCACGTAGCCCGCGAGCGTGCAGACGAGCCCGAGGTAGAGCACGAGCAGGATGTCGCCGGCGCTCAGGTCTGCGAGCCGTCCGGCCGTCCCCGCAGCACCGAACGGCAGGAGCGCGAGGGTCCCGGCGAGCGAGGCGGCGGCCGAGACTGCGATGGCGTCGAACCTGCCGAGAAGCGGCTTCACGAGCACGTTGTAGGCGGCGAACGACGCCGCGGCGACGAGGACGAGGAGCGGCCCGCGAACCGAGTAGAGCGACACCGACTGGCCCGAGCCCAGGAGGATCACGACCATGACCCCTGCGAAGGCCACGGCCAGCCCGGCAGCGCGCCGCCGCGAGAACCGCTCCAGGCCGAGGCCGAGCGACATCGCGAGCGCCATGGCCGGGGCGGCGGCGATCACGACGCTGGCCGTCCCCGCCGTCGTCGTGCGCTCGCCCGCGTTCAGCGCGAGGTGATAGACCGTGACGACGCAGAGGCCCGCGACCAGCACGCGAACCGCGTCCCGGCGCGTGAGCCCGGGGAGCCCTCCCGCCGCGACGAGCGCGATCCCGAACCCGGGAGCGGCGATCGCGTAGCGCCCGATGGCGACGTCCGGCGCGTGCAGGCCGTGATCGACGAGCGCCTTGATCGCCGCGAACGACCCGCCCCAGGCGAGCACCACCGCCGCGAGCAGGAGATGTGGCAGGCTACGCGACCGATGCACGCGGTCAAGCGTATCGAGATCCGGTGGCGCGACCTCGACGGCTTCGGGCATGTCAACAACTCGACGTACCTGACCTATCTCGAGGAGGCGCGCGACGAGTTCTTCACCGAGCTCCTCGGCGAGACCGTGCACCGGGTCGTCATCAGGCACGTCGAATTGGACTTCCTGTCCGGCCTCGTCCACGCCGACGACCACGTCGACGTCGAGCTCCTGCTCGAGGCCGTCGGCACGTCGAGCGCGACGACCCGCGAGCGCATCCGCTCCGTCGCCGACGGCCGCGTCGCCGCCGAGGCCCGAAGCGTCGTCGTCCACACCGACGCCGGCCGGGAGGTCTCCGAGCCGTGGCCGGACGAGTCGCGGCGGGCGCTCGAGGCCCGGCTGTGACCCCGCACCTCATCCACCGCGACGAGGCCGACCGGGTGCGGCGCGAGGCCGGGGAGATCGCGACGTGGATGACGGATCTCGGCACGGCGGCCGGATCGGTGGCCGTCGGCCTGCGCCGGTGGGAGATCGATGCCGGCTGCCGGCCGACGCCGCCGCACGCCCACGGCGCCGAGGAGGAGGTCTTCTACGTCCTCTCCGGCAGCGGGGTTCTGTGGCAGGACGGCGACGTCTGCGACATCGCCGCCGGCGACTGCATCGTCCACCGCGCCGACGAGGAGGCGCACACGCTTCGGGCCGGGCCGGACGGCCTCGACGTCCTCGCGTTCGGCATGCGGGAGTACGTCGAGACCTGCTATCACCCCCACTCCCGCCGGGCCTGGGCCGGCGCCACAATCGTGCACGCCGACGGGCCGGGCGACATGTTCGCCTTCGACGCCGAGGCCGGGCCGCTGGAGTGGGCCGCGCCGGGCCCGCGGTTCGCGAACGTCGTCCGCGCCCAGGACGTCGCGGAGTACGAGGTCGGCGAGGGCGATTGCCGCTCGGCGTGGCGCGACCTCGCCGCGGCGGCCGGCGCGGTGCGCACCGGCCTGAACCTCGGGCGCTGCCTGCCCGGCATGCTCCAGTATCCGCCCCACTGCCACTCGTCCGAGGAGGAGCTGTTCGTCGTCCTCGACGGCTCGGGTTGGTGCATCCTCGGCGACGAGGAGCACTCCGTGGAGCCCGGGCACGTGCTCTCGCGGCCGGCCGGCACCGGCATCGCGCACGCCCTGCGCGGCGGCCCCGGCGGCCTCACGTTCCTGGCCTACGGGACGCGCGACACGAACGACATGGCCTACTTCCCGCGCTCCGACAAGATCTCGTGGCGCGGGCTCGGCGTGATCGGCAGGGTCGAGCGGCTGGGCTACTGGGACGGCGAGCGCGAGCTCGCGCCTCCCGCTCAGTAGAGCGCGGCCGCAAGCCTCCGGCGGTACTCGGCGGAGAGCGGGTGATCCTGGCCGAGGTCGGCGAACACGCCCACCATCACCTGGCGGATGCGGTCGCGAACCGAGGCGTCGGCGCCGGCCAGGGCGTCGAGCAGGAGCTGGAGGCCGCGCTCGGTCTCGCCGGCATCGAGCGCGTTCAGGCCGGGCCCGAGGGCCGGGTCCCCGGCCGACTCGAGGCGCGTGAGCGCGGCGCGCGCCGCCGGGTGGCCCGGCTCGAGCTCGAGCGCCTTGCGGATCGAGGCCTCGTCGCCCTGCTCCACGAGGCGGTCGGCCTCCGATGGCAGGAGGCTCCGCAGGAAGGAGTCGACGCTGGCCCGCGGCACCGCGCCCGTGAACTCGTCGACGAGCCGGCCGTCGCGGAACGCTTTGACCGCCGGAATGCCCTGCACCCGGTAGCGCGTCGCGACGCGCGGGTTCTGGTCGACGTCGACCTTCACGAGCTCGACATCTCCGCCGGCGGCCTCGACCGCGGCCTCGAGCACGGGCGTCAGCTGCCGGCACGGGCCGCACCACTCGGCCCAGAAGTCGACGACGACGGGCACGGTCTTCGAGCGCTCGATGACGGCCTCGTCGAAGGTGGCGTCGGTCGCGTCGACGCTCATTCGTCCTTCGTGTCTCCCTGCTCGCGCAGGTACCGCTCGAAGTCGGCGGCAAGCTCGTCGCCGCTCGGCGGGTCGGCGGTGTCGGCCGCCTCCTCGAGCTGCTGGACGTATCCCGCGATGTCGGGATCGTCGGAGATCGCCGAGGCGACGCGCAGCGCGTACTCGCTGGCGGCGCGCTCCAGCTCGCTCGAGCCGGGCGGGGTGCCGATCATCTCGCTCAGCCGCTGGAGCAGGGCGAGCGCGGCCTGCGGGTTCGGGGTCGCCGAGATGTAGTGCGGCGTGGCCGCCCACAGGCTGGCCGAGCGCAGCCCGGCCCGGGCGCACGCGTCGTGCAGCACGCCGACGATCCCCGTCGGCCCCTCGTACGTGGAGCGTGACAGTCCGAACTTCTCCATGAGCTCGTGATCGGAGGCCGTCGCCGAGATCGGCACGGGACGCGTGTGCGGCGTGTCGGCCAGAAGTGCGCCCATCGTGATCACGAGGTCGACGCGGTACCGGCGAGCGATATCCGCGATTGCGCCCGAGAACGCCCGCCAGCGCATGTTCGGCTCCGTCCCGACGACGACCACGAGGTCGGACTTCTCCGAGGCGTAGACCTCGGTCTCGGGCCAGTCGAGCCGGCGGACATCGCCGTCCACGAGCTGCACCGTCGGGCGCGTCTGCTGGTAGTCGATGAACGGCTCGGAGTCGATGACGGCGCAGCGCTCCGCGTCGGTCGCCGCCCGCAGGTATCCCGCCGCCAGGCTGGCCGCGCCTCCGGCGTCGTTCCAGCCGCGGAACGCGGCGACGAGATTGGGGCGGCGCAGCGCCGGATCGTGCTCGATGTGCACGAAGTCCACGCCCGCAGTCTGGCACACACATGGGCCCGCGGCGTCGGAGCGATATACAACAGCCGTGAGTGCAATCGACCTCCTCGTGATCGCCGCGGTCGGCCTCTCGGCCTTCCGGGGCGCACAGCGCGGCCTCGTTGCGACGGTTCTGGGGCTGGCCGGGTTCGCCGTCGGCGCCGTCATCGGATCACGAGTCGCCCCGCTCCTCCTGAGCGGCGGCCGCCACTCGCCCTGGCTCGGCGTGGCCGGCCTCGCCGGAGCGCTGATCGGCGGCTCGATCGTCCAGCTCGGAGCCGGCACGGCGGCGCATGCCCTCCGCGAGCACGTCCTGCGTGGCCCGCTGGTGGCCGCCGACACGGCCGGCGGGCTGGCGGCGGGCGTCGTCCTGGGCCTCGCGCTCGCCTGGCTCGTCGCGGTCGTGGCCCTGGAGCAGCCCGGCCTTCACCTGCGCCGGGGCGTCCAGCGCTCGACCATCCTCCCGGCCCTGCTCCACGCCGTTCCGGCGAGCACCGTCCTCGACGCGCTGGCGCGGTTCGACCCGCTGCCGATCGTCCCCTCGATCGCCGACCGAGCGCTCGACAAGCCCGACCCGGCGGTGCCGCACGCACCCGGGCCGCGGGCGGCCCAGGCGAGCGTCGTCCGCATCCAGGGGACGGCCTGCGGGCTGGGGATCCAGGGCTCCGGATGGGTCATCCGGCCGGGCGTGGTCGTGACGAACGCCCACGTGATCGCGGGCGAGCATGACATCGCGGTCCAGCCGCCCCCGGCCGGGACGTTCCCGGCCGTGCCGATCGCGGTCGACGCGGCGAACGACGTCGCGATCCTGCGCGTGCGCGGCCTGCCGTCGCCGCGGCTCGCGATCTCGCCGAAGGATCCGTCGGGCGGCGCGGTCGCGATGATCGGCTATCCCCAGAACGGGCCGCTCAGGTCGGTTCCGGGCCGGGCCGGCCAACCGGTGACGGCGCTCTCACCGGGCGCCTACGGCGGGAGCGTGCGGCCGCGGACGGTCGTGCCGCTCCGGGGCAGGCTCGAGCACGGCGACAGCGGTGGGCCCGTGGTCGACCGCCGCGGCCGCGTGGTCGCGATGATGTTCGCCGCCGACCGCAGCGGCGGGGGCGGCTTCGGGGTGCCCCTCGACGCGATCCAGGCCGCACTCGCCTCGGCCCACGGGCGGGTCTCCCCGGGCCCGTGCATCGGGTAGGTTGTGCGTATGCGCTCAGCCGCCGCCAGGCATCTCACCACGGCGCTTCTGATCCTCTGCATCCAGGCGATGGCAACCGTGCTGACGCTCCGGCGCGATCCGGTCGAGCGGTTCGAGGGCGCCGTGGCGACCGCGCTCACCTGGGAGGCGGTGCGGCGGATGCGGCGGGCCGAGCTCCGCTCAGCGTCGCGGGCCTGATCCCACGGCCTCGTCTGCCAATCGAAGCTGGCCCTCGATCCGCTCGGCGGGCCCGTACCGCTCGGTGTCGGCGTCGCCGAGCCGCGCGTTCCGAAGCGCGATCCGGCGCGAGGCGGGCGCCGTCTCGTCGGCCACCCGCTGCGTCCAGCGCTGGGTGCTGGCGCTCCACTCGCCGATGTAGCCGCCCGCCAGGAGCTGGAGCGGCCGCGTCAGGTGGCGCTTGTAGTCGTAGGGCGGCGGATCGCCAACGTTCCACCACTGCCGCGTGACGAAGTCCGACACCGTGATGTTCGTGTCGCCCACGGGGATGTCGTACCCGAACTGGTCCGCCTCGACGGCGTCGCAGGCCTCCATCGCCCAGAAGATGCCGCGCCCGACCTGGACCGACTGGTTGCCGAGCGGATCGCCGAGCGCCTCGAGCACCTCGTGGCTGAACGCGACCGACACGCTCGCGCCGAGCCGGTTCAGGTCGCCGGCGAAGACCTTGAGGTCGGGGACGCCGTGCGTCTCCTCGTGGTAGCCGCCGGCACCGTGGACGTCGCTCTGGTTCAGGATGCGGCACGTCCACACGTTGGCGGCCGTCGGGATTGCGCTCTCGTCGGCGTAGCGCTGGATGGATGCGTTCACGCCCCACCATGGCCTGAACTGGTAGGTCACCTGGTGCTGGATGGCCATGATCATGGCGTCGATCTCGCCGTCCGTGCAGGTGCCGTCGCTCGCGTTCAGCACCGCGATGTGCGGGATGAGGTACGTCATGGCCCTGCCTCCTTGTCGGCGCGGGCGACCCGTCCCGCGCGATGCCCGGTAGGCGGCAGACGCTACCCCCCTCGTGGCGAGGCAGCAAGCGTCAGAGGGCGGACAGCACCTCGGCGAGCGCCTCGAGCGCGGCGAGGTTGTGCCCCTCGATGAAGACGTCTGCGTGCCGCAGCGCGACCCGCATGCCGCCGGCCAGGGGCTCGAACCCGCTGTGGCCCTTGAGCGGGTTGACCCAGACCAGCCGGTGGGCCTGGCGGTGCAGGCGCGCGAGCTCGGAGTCGAGGAGCCCGAGGTCGCCCCGCTCCCACCCGTCGGACACGACGACCGCCACCGCGCCGCGCGTCATCCCCCTGCGGCCGTACTGCTCGTTATAGGCGCGAAGCGACTCGCCGATGCGGGTGCCGCCGCCCCAGTCCGGCATCGCGGCGCCCGCCAGCCGGAGCGAGCGCACCGGGTCGAGGTCGCGCAGCTGCGGCGTGAGCCGCGAGAGGCGGGTGCCGAACGCGAACGCCTCGACGTGCCGGCCGCCGCGGGCGGCCGCCTCGAGGAACATGACCATCGCCCGCGCGTAGGGCTCCATCGATCCCGACACGTCGCAGAGGAACACGAGCTTGCGCGGGACGAGCTTGCGCCGCCTGTACGCCAGCCGCAGCGGGACGCCCTCGGTGTGGATCGCGGCCCGCAGCGTCCGGCGCGGGTCGAGCACGTCGCCGGCCCGGCCCGGTCGCAGGCGATGGGAGCGCCGCATCGGCTCGGCGGCAGGCAGCGAGGCGATGAGGCGGCGGACGCGGCGGAGCTCGGATGCGGTCATGTCGGCGAAGTCCTTCCGTCGCAGGACCTCGTCGCGCGAGGAGGCCACGAGGACCGGCGGCGAGTCGTCTTCGGAGGGCGGCCGGTCGTCGTCCCGCGCGGGCGCCGCCGATGGTGCGCGCGTCGGCGGCTGGGCCGTGGCCTGGAGGCCGAGGTCGACCGGCTGCTCAGGCGCGGTGCTCGGAGCGCGCTCCCAGAACGCGGCGAACGCCATGTCGAAGGCGTCGATGTCGTCGCGCCGGGACACCAGCGTGCAGCGCAGCGCGTGGTACACCTGCTCGCGGCTCTGGAGGTCGACGAGATCGAGGCCGCGGAGGGCGTCCTGGAGCCGGCCGGGCCCGACCTCGAGCCCCGCCTCGCGCAGGATGCGCCCGAAGGTGACGAGCTTCTTGACGACCGCGTCGCCGGCGGTGGCGGTGGGTGTCACGGCGCTTGGCCTCAGGTCTCGCGGGCGCGGGCGACGAGCTCGCGCAGGCCCGCGTCGCGGACGAGCTCGATGTCCTCGTGGTGCTTCAGCACCGAGCCGAGGGTGGCGTCGACGACGCCCGCCTCGAGCTCCTCCTGGCCGAGGGCGACGAGCGCCTGCGTCCAGTCGATCGTCTCGGCGACGCCCGGCAGCTTCGCCAGGTCCATCGCCCGCAGGTGGCCGACGAACGCGGCCGCCTCGGCGGCAAGGCGCTCGGGCACGCCGGGGACGCGGGCGCGCACGATCTCGATCTCGCGGCCGAGCTCCGGGTGGCCGATCCAGTGATAGAGGCAGCGCCGCTTGAGCGCGTCGTGCAGCTCGCGGGTGCGGTTCGAGGTGAGGATCACCCGCGGCCGGCGCTCCGCGCGGATCGTGCCGATCTCGGGGATGGTCACCTGAAAGTCGGACAGGAGCTCGAGCAGGAACGCCTCGAACTCGTCGTCCGAGCGGTCGATCTCGTCGATCAGGAGCACCGGCGCGACCGCGTCGGAGCACTCGATCGCGTCGAGCAGCGGCCGCCGCTCGAGGAAGTCGCGCCCGAAGACGTCGTGCAGTGTCTGGCCGGCGTCGGCTGCCGCGCCCACCTCGATGGTGCGGATGTAGAGCAGCTGGCGGGCGTGGTTCCAGTCATAGAGCGCATGCGCGACGTCGATCCCCTCGTAGCACTGGAGCCGGATCAGGCGGCCGCCGGTGATCGCCGCGAGCGCCTTGGCGGCCTCGGTCTTGCCCACCCCGGCCTCGCCCTCGAGGAGCAGCGGCTTCTCGAGCGCGAGCGAGAGCGACATGACCGTCGCGAGCCCGCGATCGGCCAGGTACGCCTCGGCGCGCAGGGCGGCGGTCAGCTCGTCGATCGAGCGCGGCTCGGCCATCGGGGTCAGGTTACCAGCGGGGCCGACGGCCGCCGGAGGCCCGCGCCGCGCCGGTAGAATTCGCGCGTGGGCACGTGGCAGCTGCGAACGTGGACGAAGGGCACAGGCGCGGCCGTGGAGCCGGTCGGCGCCGCCGACCGCCCCCCGGTGCCGGCGCAGCCCGGACGGCCGCGGGCGCTGCCGCCGCGCGCTCCGTGGACGGAGCAGACCGGCCGCAAGGTGCCGGCGGCCGGTAGCCATCGGACCGCCGCCGAGGCGCGCCGCCGCCACGCCCGCCGGTTCGTCTCCGACGCCGCCATCGAGCGGTTGGAGGAGCTCGAGGCGGGCCTGCTCGCAGGACGCACCTCATCGGCCGAATGACCGACTTGAGCGCGCTTCGAGGTCTGCGCGGCGCGATTCCGCGGGTGGTTCTCGTCGCCCGGTATGTCGGCGGCGACCGGCCTGACGTTCGAATCGGGAAGTCCGCTCTTCATCTTCAATTGGGGCGACGAGCTGCGCATCTCATCCGAGCCGGGAAACGAGCTCGCCGAGGCGTCGCACGTGGCGATCTGAGGTCAGGCGGCGTTACCCCGCGACGGTGTTCTCGAGCCCGCCGTCGACGACGATCGTCGTCCCGCTGATGTAGGCGGCGCCCGGCGACGCCAGGAAGGCGATCACCTCGCCCACCTCCTCGGCGGTCCCGATCCGCTTCATCGGCACGCGGTCGGCCACCTGGTGAAGGTCCTCGCCGTAGCCGCGCACGCCCTCGGTGTCGATCCATCCCGGCGCGACGCAGACCAGGCCGATGCCGTACTTCCCCCACTCGAGCGACAGCGTGTTCGTGAGCGCCGTCATGCCCGCGCGGGCCGCGGAGGAGTGCGCCATGCCCTCGATGCCACGGCGCGGGCAGAGCACGACCGAGATCACCCGGCCGCCGCCGTGCTCGATCATCCAGCGCTTCGCGACGAGCTGGGTGAGATGCCACGGCGCGTCGAGGTTCAGCCTGCGCACCGCCCGCCAGCCGTTCGGGGTGATGTCCTCGGCCGGGGCGACGAACTGGCCGCCGGCGTTGTTCACGAGGCAGTCGATGCGGCCGAACTCCGAGAGACAGTGCTCGACGAGCGCCTCGGCGACCTCGGGCTCGCGGATGTCGCCGGCATGGACGAGGCAGCCATCGCCCGCCAGCTCGCGCGTGCCCTCGAGGGGCTCCGGCCGGCGGCCGGCGACCACGATGTTGAACCCGTCGCGGTGGAGCGCCAGCGCGGCGGCGCGGCCGATGCCGGTGCCGCCTCCCGTCACGATCGCTGCGCGTTCCCGCACCGCCCGAACCTACCAGAGTGCAAGAATCCGGCGCCGATGCACCGATCGCTCTGGCTCGAAGAGGCGCTCGCCGCCGAGGACGGCGGCTCCGCAGCTGCGTTGACCGGCGACCAGAAGGCCGATGTCTGCATCGTGGGCGGCGGGTACACGGGGCTCTGGACGGCGCTTCGGATCAAGGAGCTCGACCCCGCCTGCGACGTCGCGGTCGTCGAGGCCGACATCTGCGGCGGCGGGGCGAGCGGCCGCAACGGCGGCTTCCTGACCACCTGGTGGTCGAAGCTCGGGACGCTGATCAAGGCCTGCGGCGAGGAGGAGGGCGTGCGGCTCGCGCGCGCCTCCCAGGAGGCGGTGGACGCCATCGAGGCGTTCTGCTCCGAGAGCTCGGTCGACGCGCACTTCCGCCGCGGCGGCTGGCTGTGGGTTGCGACGGCTCCCGCGCAGATGGGGATGTGGGAGCCGGCCGTCGAGGAGTGCGAGCGCCACGGCGTGCACGAGTTCGAGCGGCTGACGGTCGAGGAGCTGCACGAGCACATCGACCAGCCGACCCACCTCGGCGGTACGTGGGAGCCGCGCACCGCCACCGTGCATCCCGCCCGGCTCGCCCGCGGCCTGCGCCGCGTCGCGCTCGAGCGCGGCGTGCGGATCTATGAGAACTCGCCGATGCTCGCGCTCCGGCGCACCGGCCCGCCACGCGTGCGAACGCCCGACGGCGAGATGACCGCGGGCACCGTCGCCCTGGCGCTGAACGCGTGGGCGGCGGGCGTTTCTGAGCTCTCCCGCGCGATCGTCCCCGTGACGAGCGACATCGTCGCCACGGCGCCCGACCACGGGCTCCTGGAGCGGATGCGCTGGACACGGGCGGAGGCGATCGCCGACGCCCGCCTCATGGTGCACTATTACCAGGCGACCCCGGAGGGCCGCATCGTCTTCGGCAAGGGCGGCGGCACGCTCGCGTACCGGGCGCGGATCGGGGAGGGCTTCCAGCACGACGCGCGCCGGACGGCCTGGGTCACCGACCACATGCACCGCATCCTCCCCGCCACCTCGGGCGCGCAGGTCACACACAGCTGGGCCGGCCCCGTGGCGCGCACCGACGACGGCCTGCCGATCTTCGGCCGGCTGGCCCCGAACGTCGTCCACGGCGGGGGGTACTCCGGAAACGGCGTTGGCCCGAGCTGGGTCGGCGGCCGCATTCTCGCGTCGCTCGCCCTGGGCCTCGACGACGAGTGGTCGAGCGCGGGACTCGTGCGTCAGCCCGGGCGCGCCTTCCCGCCGGAGCCCGTGCGCTACCTCGGCGGCAGGGTCGTGCGCGAGGCCGTGCGCAAGATGGAAGAGGCCGAGGATCGGGGCGACACGCCGGGCAAGCTCGTCAGCTACGTCGCCGGCTTCGCCCCGGCCGGCTACGCGCGCGGCGGCGGAAGAGCACGCCGCGGGTAGCCGGCCGGGTCGGGCGATCGCTCCCTCGCAGGCCGGCGAAAGAAAACGGTTGTGCCCTTTGACCGCTATGTGGCGTCGGGGCGGCGGTATCGCGCGAGCACCGGCGACACCGCATGCATGAGCGCCACACCCGCGATGCACGCCACCCCGCCGGAGACCACCGAGAAGCGCACCGAGGTGAGCGCGGCGACCGTGCCCGCCTCCACGTCACCCAGCCTCGGGCCGGAGGTGACGACGGCGATGTGGAGGGCGCTCAGCCGGCCGCGCATCGCATCGGGCGCCACGAGCTGGAGGATGGTGTTCCGGAAGACGGCCGACACGACGTCGGCCCACCCGGCCGCCGCGAGCAGGACCACGGCGAGCGGGAACCAGCCGCGCGGCACGAGCCCGAAGGCTGCGATCGCCCCTCCCCACGCCACGACCGAGACGACCACCGCCAGGCCCTGCCTGCGCACGCTCCCGACCCACCCGCTGGCCGCGGCGCCGAGCAGGGCACCGGCGCCGGGAGCCGCGTACATGAGCCCGAGGCCGCTGGGGCCGACGTGGTAGGTGGTCACCGCGAGCGCCGGGAAGAGCGCGCGGGGCATGCCGAAGATCATCGCGTTCAGGTCGATCACGAACGTCGAGAGCAGGACGGGGGTCGAACGGGCGAATGCGAGGCCCTCCTTGACCGCCGCCCAGCCGCGGGTGGCCTCGCCGGCGTTCGCCGGTGGGAGCGGCCGGACGCGCGTGACGGCGACGAGCGCGATCGCAAAGGCGGCGACGGCTGTCACGTAGACCTCGGTCACCCCGGTCGTGGCGAGAAGGACGCCGGCCAGCGCCGGGCCGGCCAGCGACGTCACCTGCCCGACGATCTGGTTCAGGGCGAGGGCAGGTGGGAGGTAGTGACTGCCAACTAACTCCGGGATGCTGGCGTTGCGCACGGGCGCCTCGATGCTCGCGAACGCCGCCACGGCCGCCGCGACCGCGTAGATCGCTGCCACCGGCGGCGAGCCGCCCGCCGCCAGGAGCGCGAGGACGAGCGCGCAGGCCGCCGCCCCGACCTGTGCGATGAGGATCAGCCGGCGGCGGTCGTGCGCGTCGACCACGGCACCGGCGGCGAGCGAGCCGAGCAGGAGGGGCGCGAGCTCGGCGGCACCGACCAGGCCGACGGCGAGCGACGAGCGGGTGAGGATGAACACCTGGTAGGGCACCGCCACCGCCACCAGCTCGTGCGCCGACGAGGCCACCAGGTCGGCCGCCCAGAGCCGCCGGTAGTCGGCTGACGTCCGAAGCGGCGCGATGTCCACGATCACGCCGCGAAGCCCCGCCATGGGCCTGTTATACCGAGGGCGCGGGCTTCAGCGGCGTCACACGTGTGCCGATACACAGGGTGCGTGTCCCCCCGGAAACCGGCCCATCGCCGCGACCGGCGCGAGCTCGAGGTGCTCCACCGCGTCGCCGTCGCCCTGTCGCAATCCCTCGCGTTCTCCGACGTGATGGACGCCCTTGCCCGCGAGCTCGTGCACGCCGTCGATCGGGTGCACGAGTGCACGATCACGATCTGGCATCCGACGCGCGACGTCCTCGAGGTCGTCTCGGTCTACGTTCGCGGAGAGGGCGCCTCCGAGGATGACCGCGGCGGCATCTACCGGCTGGACGACTATCCGGCCTCCCGTGTCCTCCTGCGCGCCGCCGACGGCTACGGCGTGCAGCGCATGACGGATCCGGCGATCGCGCCGTTCGTCCGCGAGAAGCTGATCGACTGGGGCTGGCGGACCTGGATCGAGCTGCCGCTGGTCGTGAACGGCCGCTCCGTCGGGCTGATCGAGATGGCCGACTACCGCTCGGCGCGCCGCTGGTCGCAGCGCGACGTCGACTTCTGCCGCACGATCGCAGGGCAGGCCGCGCTCGCCGTGCGGAACGCGCAGCTCTACGAGGACCTGCGAAGCCGGGTGGACAAGGATCCGCTGACCGGGGTCCTGAACCACCGCGCGTTCTACGAGCGGCTCGAGCAGGAGCTCGCACGCGGCAGGCGCGTCGGCACACCGGTGGCGGTCATCGTCGTCGACCTCGACGACTTCAAGGGCCTGAACGACACCCGCGGCCACGTCGCGGGAGACGGGGCGCTGCGCCGGGTGGCCGCCGCCATCCGGTCGACCTGCCGCGCCGTCGACATCCCCGGCCGGCTCGGCGGCGACGAGTTCGCCGTCATCCTGCCCGACGCCGAGACCGACCTCGAGGCGCTCGCGGCCCGGCTGCTGGCGGCAGTTCACGAGCGCACCGGCCTGCACGCGTCGGTCGGCATCGCCTCGCGGGTGAGCCGCATGAGCCCGCGGCGCGCACGGTCGCCCGCGCGGATGCGTCGCTGCTCGAGGCGAAGGCCGCCGGCAAGCGTACCTACCGCGTCGCCGCCTGAACTTCCCGTCGGCAGCGGGC
>DATAEI010000028.1:0-4617 GCA_036258075.1 Gaiellales bacterium | reverse complement strand
GGGTGGTGGAGGCGTTCGGTGGCTGAGGTCGCGACGCGCGAGCTGCTCGACACGTGCGTGCACTGCGGCTTCTGCCTGCCGGCCTGCCCGACCTACGGCCTGTGGGGCGACGAGTCGGACTCGCCGCGCGGCCGCATCCATCTCATGTCGCTTCTCGAGAGCGGCGAGCTTGAGTGGGGCGAGGCGCCGGCACGGCACTTCGACCGCTGCCTGGGCTGCATGGCCTGCGTCCCGGCCTGTCCGAGCGGGGTTCGCTACGACCTCCTGATCGAGCGCACCCGGGCCGAGCGGCGGGAGCGCGCGCCGCGTGGTCTGTGGAGCCGTGCGCTCGACGCGGCGATCTTCGCCACGGTGCCGCGCCCGCGGCTCCTGCGCGCGCTCTCCTGGCCGCTTGCGCTCGGCATCCGCCCCTTCGCGCTGGCACCCCGCGTCCGGCCGTCGGATCTCCGCACCGCGCCGGCGCGCACCACGCCGGCCCGCGGCGAGCGGCGGATGACCGCGGCGCTGCTCGAGGGCTGCGTGCAGCGGGCCCTCTTCGGGCGCGTGAACCGGGCGGCAGCGCAGGCGCTCGCCGCCGACGGCTGCGAGGTGGTCGTGCCGTCCGGCCAGGGCTGCTGCGGCGCGCTCGCGCTTCACGCCGGCCGCGAGCGCGAGGCGCGCCGGCGGGCCGAGGCGACGGTCGCGGCGTTCGCCGGCCACGACCGCATCGCCGTCACCGCGGCCGGGTGCGGCTCGGCCATGAAGGGCTACGGCGACCTCCTCGGCACCGAGGAGGCCCGCCGCTTCTCCGCGGCCGTGCGCGACGTCACCGAGCTCCTGGCCGAGCTCGGCCCGGCTGCCGAGCGCCGCCCGCTTGCGCCGACCCGGGTCGTCTACCAGGACGCCTGCCACCTGAACCACGCCCAGGGGGTCGCCGCCCAGCCGCGCGAGCTCCTGCGGGCGATCCCCGGGGTCGAGCTCGTCGAGATCGAGGACGCCGGGACGTGCTGCGGGTCGGCCGGGATCTACAACCTCGTCCAGCCCGGCACCGCCCGCGAGCTGGGCGAGCGCAAGGCGCGGGCCATCCTGGCGGTCGAGCCCGACGTGATCGCGACGGCCAACCCCGGCTGTGCCGTGCAGCTCCAGGCCGCCCTGCGCCGCCTCGGGCGCGGCGACCTTCGGATCGTGCACCCGGCCGAGCTCGTCGCCGAGGCTACGCGCCCTCCGGCGGCCTGAGCCACACGCTCGCGTGCCGGGGCTGGAGGGTGTGCTCGACCACGCCGAGCAGCTCGCCGCACAGCGCATCGAGGTCGACCTCCTCGCGCAGACGCCCCGAGAAGGCGCGCATCGCCGTCTCGGCGTCGACCGTGCGGCGTGAGAAGCGGCGGTCGATCGCATGCTGGATCCGGCGGCGCAGGGGCTGAAACGCCAGCGCCACGATGAGCGTCGTGGCCGTGACGGCGACCTCGCCTGACTGGCCGGTGACCGAGAGCGACAGCGAGCCGAGCAGCGTGATCCCGGCGAGGTACATCACGCCGAGGATCGCGACGAGGCAGGTGTAGACAAGGGTCCGCCGGATCACCAGGTCGATGTCGTAGAGCCGGTAGCGCAGGATCGCGAGCCCCATCACGGCCGGGAACAGCACGATCGAGAGCGCGAACGCCACGCCTTCGAACGCCGTCGCGCCCGCGACGACGAGCACCTCGCTCACGGCGAACACCGCCACCCAGATGAGGACGCCTGCGACCACCCACTTCAGCTGCTGGCGCTCGACCCCGGTGGAGCGCCGGTAGCGCAGGACCATCGAGGCGATCCCCGCGAAGAATGCGACGATGGTGAGCACGATACCGATCGCCGACGCGACATCCACGGCCGTTGCCCATGACCCCGATACGGCGAGCGGATTGTGCACCGTGTGGAGCGGCGGTTCTCCGGTGAAGTCCGCGCCGCTCCGCGTCAGGGTGAGGAGCGTGCCGAGGATCGCCGCCGCGACGATCGGTCGCCACCGGGTCGTGAGCGGGCGCCCATCCGGAAAGAGCAAGAGCAGGAGCAGCATCGCGCCGACGTAGATGCCGTCGAGCGCGGTCGACGCGAGCCAGAATGCCGCCCTCCCGCCCGGCAGCGAACCCGGATCGACGACCAGCGTGTACACCGCGTAGTTCTGAGCCAGGTTGTGGCAGAGCGCGAAGAAGAAGGCCACGGCGACGAAGAGCCAGCCGATCGAGTGCGACCGGTGCC
The DNA here is from genome assembly GCA_036258075.1 of Gaiellales bacterium. Taxonomy (GTDB): domain Bacteria; phylum Actinomycetota; class Thermoleophilia; order Gaiellales; family JAICJC01; genus JAICJC01. The sequence goes on along the minus strand of DATAEI010000028.1, from coordinate 2,400 downwards.
TGCGAACGATCAGGGCGCCGAAGGCGGCGAAGGCGACGGTCGTCGGCGTGAACATGACCGTCGCCACGAGTGACTGGACATGCCGGTCGAGCACCCCGAGCGCCACGGCGCCGGCATCGATCGCGACGATGAGCCCGACGATCGATCCCGCAATCCATGTCTCGGAGATCCTCCGCATCTCTGCGGCGGAGTATCCCGGAACGGCCGTCCCGGGATCGTTACGGGCTATTCGGCGTAGCCCAGCCCGAAGGCCGTGGCGCAGAGGAGCGCACCGACCGCGACGCCCCACCACTCGCCGGGGATGCCGTCGAGGCCGTTCACCGCGAACACGATCACCCCGGCCAGGGCAATGCCCCCCGCGATGATCCACATTGCCGCTCGGCCAGCGCTCATGCGGCGCTGACGATAGCAGCCCCGACGGGCGTCCGAACCGTTTCCGAGGGCCGGCCGAATAGCCCGCATCGACGAGGCCTCTCCGTCCACTTCGAACGAAAGGACACACCTCTCTGATGCTGAAGCGCGTAGTCACCCTCGGGCTCACCGGCCTGGCCGCGGCGGCAATGACCGCCTCGCCCGCAGCCGCGTCGAGCCATCGTGAGGCCCCGCTGATCTCGAACGATCCGGTGGCCGACCTCGCGGACACGTTCATGTGGGTGGATCAGAAGGATCCGAGCAAGATCGACCTGGTCATGACGGCCAACCCGCTCGAGAACCCCGGTGACGCCCCCAACTACTACGGGTTCGGACAGCACGTCCGCTACCAGTTCAACATCGACCAGAACGGCGACGCCCGCACCGACGTCGCCTACCGCGTGGTGTTCCGGACGCACGTGCGCAACAAGGGCACGTTCCTCTACAACATCCCCGGCAACCCGGTCACGTCCCTCTCCGACCCGGGTCTGAACGTCTACCAGACCTATTCCGTCGACCGGCTGAACTTCGGCAAGAAGGGCAAGCTGATCGGCACGGTGCATCTGGCCAAGAACCTGAAGACGGTGCCGAACAACGTCGGCCCCGCCTCCATGCCCACCTACCCCCAGCTGGTCAAGCTGGGCGTGAAGCCCCTCGCCGGCCACGGCGGGAAGGTGTGGGCGGGCCAGTCCGACGACCCGTTCTTCCTCGGGCTCGGCGACATCGGCGACAGCCTCCAGGTGAAGCCCAAGGGCGTGGCCAAGGACACGCTCGGCGGCATGAACGTGCAGGCCATCGCGCTCCAGGTCCCGAAGTCCAAGCTCGTCAAGAAGGGCAACCCGACGATCGGCATGTACGCCGAGACCGAGCGGCAGTCCTTCACCAACGAGCTCACGGGCGCCGGCCGCGGCAGCTGGGTGCAGATCGAGCGCCTCGGCAACCCGCTCGTGAACGAGGTCCTGATCCCGCTCGGGCAGAAGGACCGCTGGAACCACGTCGAGCCGGCCAACGACGGCCAGTTCGACACGTTCTTCAAGGCTCCCCAGCTCGCCGCTGCGCTCGGTGACACGCACACCCCGCGCAACGACATCCTGGCGATCCTCGAGACCGGCCTCCCCGGCCTCAACTTCACCGGCAAGGTGCACGCCGACCTGCTGCGCCTGAACACCGGCATCGACCCGACGGCCATGGGGCACGAGAGCCCGCTGGGCGTCCTCGGTGGCGACAACGCCGGCTTCCCCAACGGACGCCGGCCGCTGGACGACGTCACCGACATCGAGCTTCGCGCTCTGGCGGGTGCCACAGACACCCCCGCCATCGCGAACTCGGTGTCCGACGGCGTGCAGCGAAACGACGAGTCCTTCGACTCGATGTTCCCGTACCTGGCCGAGGCCCAGTCCGGGACGGTCGGCATCCACCAGGTGCCGACGCCGTAGCCACGCGCCCCCGGGGCCCGGCCTCCCGCCGGGCCCCGGGGCTCACGGCCCACACACCATGCTGATCGCACGCCGAAAGCTCTCACCGCTCGTCCTGGCCCTCCCCGCCGTCGCCGCGGTCGCCGCGGCGGTCGTGCTGCACGGCGGCGGGACGGCCACGCCGCGGCCGCACGCCTCCCCGGCCGCGATCCCGTTCGCCGACGCGGCGCCACGCACGCTCTCGACACCCCAGCTCGTGGCGCGCTACCGGGCCGAGGCGGCGGCGAAGCCGCGCTCCGCGCAGGCTCTCGACAACCTCGCGCTCGCCGAGCTTCAGATGGCCCGCGAGGACGGCGACCCGACCTGGTACACCCGCGCCGACGCGCTCTTCCGTCACGCGGTCGCCCTCGCACCGCACGACTTCACCGCGCTGGCGGGGCAGGGCTCGCTGGCCCTCTCCCGCCATGACTTCCGCGGCGCGCTCGCGCTCGGCCGCCGCGCGCTCGGGATCGACTCGGCCAGCCCGTACGCGATGGGCGTCGTCGTCGACGCGAACGTCGAGCTCGGCCGCTAC
>DATAEI010000027.1:0-5146 GCA_036258075.1 Gaiellales bacterium | reverse complement strand
GGGTTCGTCGTCGCCCTCGACACCGAGATCACGCCCGAGCTGCGGCTCGAGGGCGTGGTGCGCGACCTCATCCGCCAGATCCAGGACATGCGCAAGGACGCCGGCCTCGAGATCACCGACCGCATCCGGCTCACCTACCCCGAGCGCGACGGTGATGTCACGAAGGCCTTCACCGAGCACCGCGACTGGATCGCCGCCGAGACGCTGGCCGTGTCGGTGGAGCCCGGAGCCGAGCTGGCGATCGCGAAGGCGTAGCCCAGGCGATGCGGCTCCTCGTCCTGGGCGGCACCCAGTTCCTCGGCCGGCACCTGGTCGACGCCGCGCTCGAGGCGGGCGATGCGGTGACGCTCTTCAACCGCGGCCGCACGCGCCCGGATCTCTTCGCCGGGCGGGCCGAGCGGATCGAGGGCGACCGCGACGGCGGCCTCGGCGCTCTGGTCAGCGGCGAGTGGGACGCGGTTGTCGACACCTGCGGCTATGTCCCGCGCGTGGTGGCGGCGTCTGCGACGGCCCTCTCCGGCCGCTGCGGGCACTACACCTTCGTCTCGAGCGTGTCGGTCTACGCCGACGTGAGCCGGCCGGGCATCGACGAGACGGCGCCGGTCGCGCAGCTCCGCGATCCGGCGACCGAGGTGATCGACGGCGAGACCTACGGCGGCCTGAAGGCGCTGTGCGAGGAGGCGGCCGAGGGGGCGATGCCCGGCCGCGTCCTGACGGTGCGCCCGGGCCTCATCGTCGGGCCGTGGGACCCGACCGACCGCTTCACCTACTGGCCGCGCCGGATCGGGGCCGGGGGCGACGTGCTCGTGCCCGGCGGGCCTGAACGGCCGGTGCAGCTCGTCGACGGCCGCGACCTGGCCGCCTGGATCCTGGCGGCCGTCCGCCGGGGGCTCACGGGCACGTTCAACGCCTGCGGCCCCGCGGAGACGACCGGGATGGGCGAGCTCTTCGACGCCTGCGTCGCCGCCTCCGGATCCGACGCGCGGCCGTGCTGGACCGACGAGCGCGCGCTGATCGACGCGGGCGTCGAGCCCTGGAGCGAGCTTCCGCTGTGGGCCGGCGAGGGCGCCGACCCGGCCGATGCCGGCTTCATGCAGATCAGCTCGTCCCGCGCCATCGCCGAGGGCCTAGCGTTCCGGCCGGTCGGCGAGATCGCGCGCGACACGCTGGAGTGGGATCGCGAGCATCCGGAGTTCCGGTCGGAGGCGCCCCTCAAGCCCGAGCGCGAGGCGGAGCTGCTCGCCCGGCTCGGCGCCTGACGCAATCGCGGGGGGCTAGCGCGTCAGCGGGCCGCGGCCCGGCGCAGCTCGACCGGGAGCGAGAAGTGGACGTCCTCGTCCACGAGCTCGTGTGACTCGACGAGCTGCGTGCCGAGCGCCTGGAAGTGCTCGACGACCCGCGTCACGAGCGACTCCGGCGCCGAGGCGCCCGAGGTGATCCCCACGGTCTCGACCCCGTCCAGCCAGGCGGGGTCGATGCCCGTCTCGTCGTCGATCAGGTGCGAGGCAACTCCCATCTCGCGGGTCACGTCGACGAGCCGGTTCGAGTTCGACGAGTTGCGCGACCCGATGACGAGCACCAGGTCGACCTCCCGCGCCAGGTCCTTGACGGCGTTCTGGCGGTTCTGCGTCGCGTAACAGATGTCGTCCTTCTTCGGCCCGATGACCGCCGGATACCGCTCGCGCAGCGCGGCGATGATCTCGAGCGTCTCGTCGACCGAGAGCGTGGTCTGGGTGATGTAGGCGACGCGCTCGGGATCGGCCACCTCGAGGGCGTCGATCTCGTCGACCGAGCCGATCAGCTGGATCGCGTCGGGCGCCTCGCCCATCGTGCCGACGACCTCCTCGTGGCCCTCGTGGCCGATGAGGACGATCGTGTAGCCGCGGGCCGCGTACTGGCGGGCCTCCGCGTGCACCTTGCTGACGAGTGGGCATGTGGCGTCGAGGACGCGCAGCGACCGCTCCTTGGAGTTGCGGTAGACGTCCGGCGCGACGCCGTGGGCCGAGAGGACGACGACCCCACCCTCCGGCACGTCGAGCTCGGAGTCGACGAAGACCGCGCCGCGGTCGGCGAGCTCGTTCACGACGTGGCGGTTGTGGACGATCTCCTTGCGGACGTAGACCGGCGCACCGAAGTGGTCGAGCGCGCGCTCGACGGTGTCGACCGCCCGGTCGACGCCGGCGCAGTAGCCGCGCGGCGAGGCCAGTACGAGCTTGCGGGGAACCACGGGGTCATGGTATCGGAGGCGTGCCGGCGGGGCCTCGGGACCGAGGAGGGTCGTCGCTGGCGCAGCAGGCGCGAAGCGCCTGACCCGCAGCAGCGCCGGCTGCAACAGCGGTACCGACGGGGCTGCAACAGCGCTACCAGGTACACATGTTTCACGCACCGGGCGGTCGTGGCGACGGCGAAGACCGCGCTCTTCGCCGGAGCGCGGCAAACATCACGCCACCCTTAAGGAGGGGGCTCGCGGGGGAACCCTGGGTTCCCCCGTGTCGAGAACCCTGGGTTCCCCCGCGGGGAGTTAGCGGTGTCCCCAGTCCACGGTCCACACCGAGGCGCCGGCATGGCCGAGGAAGGTGCCGTACACGCGGCCGATGCCGACCAGGTGGTAGCGGGGCGAGAGCAGGATCGCCCGGTGCTCGGGGCTGTGCATCCAGGCCCTCACGACCGCCCGCGGCGTGCCGTAGCTCCCGCTGCCCCACGCGAGCGTCTCGCCGGCCCACCACTGCCCGTACGTGATGAACCCGGAGCTCATGACGCGGTGGGTGAGCGTCGAGCCCGTCGGGCTCGTGTGAGCGAAGTAGTCGCGCGACATCATGTCGCGGGAGTGGTTCTTCGCCGCCGACCGCAGACCCCTCGACGCGGCGATCGGGCGCAGCCCGTGCGCGCGCCGGACGTCGTTGATCGCCCGGAAGAGATTGACCCATTGTGGAGTTGCCGCCTGAGCCGGTCCCGCGGCTACTCCGAGAGTGCCCACCACGGCGACCAGCGCAAGCACGCGCCGACCCGTACTCATACTGAGAAAGATCGGCCGCCGCCCGGCGAGGATTAGTGAAGAAACCGTAAAACGTCAGGCGGCGGCGCGCCAGCCGGCGCCGTCGCGCGCGAGCCGGAGCGGCGACCCGGCCCGCACCTCGCCCGACCAGCCGGGGGCGGTGACGGCCGCCGAGCCCTCGGCCGCCTCGACCACGAGCTCGTCGGCCGACACGGTGACGGTGAGCAGCGTCCCGCGATGGATCCAGCGAAAGCGCAACCGCTTCCACCGGGGCGGGAGGTGCGGCTCGAGCCGGAACGAGCCGTCCTCGAGGCTGCGCGCCCCGGCGCAGCCGAGCACGACCGCCTGCCACAACCCGCCCTGCGTCGCCATGTGCAGCCCTTCGGCGCGGTTCCCGCGGCTGTCTTCGAGGTCGATGGCGGTTGCGCGGCGCAGGTAGTCGTCGGCCTCCTCGTCCAGCCCGACTCGGCGCGCGACCAGGGAGTGCACGGCCTCGGAGAGCGACGAGAGGTGGCGTGTGAGCGGCTCGTACAGGCGGTAGGTCGCGGCCCGCTCTGCGGCGCCGAATTCGCCCTCGAGGAGGGCCATCAGCATCACGATGTCGGCCTGCTTCACGTCGCGCCACTCCATGCGGTCGCGCTGCCAGGCGAGCTCGTCGCGCCCTGCGCGCTCGTCGGGGGCGACCGGCAGCGACATGAAGCCCTCGAACTCCTCGATCAGCCCGTCGTCCGTGCGCAGGACGACGAAGCGGTCGGCCGCCTCGCGCCACGCCTGCGGCTCGCCGGGCTCGGCGGGGGCGTCGCCCGCCTCCGCGAGATCCGCCGCGCGGCGCAGCGTCCAGGCCGCCATCACGTTGGTGAAGCCGCTGTTGTTCACGTCCTCGTGCAGCTCGTCGGGGCCGATCACGTGGTGCAGCTCGAGGCCGCGCTCCGTCTCGACCGCCCGGCTCAGGAAGAAGCGGGCGCACTCCGCGGTCACCTCCCCGCCGCCGGCGTCGAGGAATGCCTCGTCGCCCGACGTGCGCACATACGTCTCGATCGCCCAGGCGACGTCCGCGACCACGTGGATCTCCTGCTTGCCGGTCAGCACCTCGAGCCGGCGCCCTCCCGGGCCGACGACGAACGACGGCGTGACGTCCTCGCCCGACGCCGCGCTCTCCCACGCGTACCAGGCTCCGTGCAGCCCGGCCGCCTCCGCGTTCCGGCGTGCGGCGTCGAGCGTCAGAACACGGTACTCCACGATGCGGCGGCCGATGTCGGGGCGGACGGCCGCGAAAAACGGGAGCTGGAAGATGTCGGTGTCCCAGAAGACATGGCCCTTGTAGCCGTCGCCGGTGAGGCCCTTGGCACCGATCGATGTACGGCTGTTCTCGGTCGGCGCCGCGGCGATCAGCTCGGCGGCCGCGAACCGGATCCCGATCTGCGCATCGCGGCTGCCCTCGATCTCGACGTCGGCCACCTCCCACACCTGCGCCCACGCGGCGGTGTGCGCCTCGAGGAGCGCGTCGAAGCCGGCGTTCAGCGCCGACCTGGCCCCGCGGACGGCCGAGGGCCCGGGAAGGGGCGCCTCGCGCTCGGTGTGGACGGCGACGAAGCGGTCGACGACGAGCTCATCGCCCGCGGCGAGGTCGCACGAGACGGCCCGCCCGCACATGTCCTCGCCGGTGACGTGCTCGCACGCCAGCGCCGAGCCGCGCGCGGCGGCGCTGACGGCGACGGCGTGGTCGACGCCGACCCGGTTCCCCGGCGTGCGCGCGTGGAGCACGGCGATCTCCCCGACATGTCCGGTGGCGACGAGCTGGACGTGGGGGAGCGGGCCGTGCGCCTCGCGGGTGCGAACCGCGCTCACGACCTCGACCCGGGCGCCGGGCCCGTCCTCGATCGCGAGCTCGAGCCGAATCGCGCCGACGTGCCGGTCGGACAGGCTCGCGATGCGCTGCGTCCGCAGGCGCAGCGTGCGGCCCTCGGGATCGACGCACCGCAGCGTGCGTTCGAGCCGGAGCGCGCGCAAGTCGAGCCGGCGCGTGTGGTCGAGGACGCGCCACTCCCAGGGACGCAGCGGCCGGCCCCCGACCAGGATCTCGGTCGCGGTCCAGTCGCCGATCACGACCAGGTCCTCCTGGCCGGCCACGGTGCCGTCGAAGAGCCCGGC
>DATAEI010000026.1:0-11943 GCA_036258075.1 Gaiellales bacterium | reverse complement strand
CCTGCGGCACCCGCCGCCGCATGCTCCAGGAGCGAGGTCTTGCCGATGCCCGGCTCGCCCGAGACGAGCAGCGCTCCGCCCCGGCCCGCGCGGGCGTCGTCGAGGACGCGCTCGATCCGTAGGCAGTCCTCCCCGCGGCCCACCAGCATGGCGGCGAGTGTACCGATCGTCGCAAGCTCGTGAACGACCGCGGGCGGCGAGCCGTGATGGCCTCGCCGCCCGCGGGTGCCTCAGAGACGCGTTGTGGCTACGACCCGTTCCCGGAGCCGCCGCCGTTCCCGTTCCCCCCGCCGCTCGAGGGGTGATCCGGATGGGCCGGATGGCTCGGGTGGTCCGGCTTGTGCGAACCGCCGGACTGGCCGCTCTTCTTCAGCTGGCCGGGCGGGTTTCCGACGTGGCTCTTGCCGTTGCTCGCGATCGGGGCGATGACCTTGCCCTTCCCCGGGGCCGGCGTGTTGTGTGCCAGCTCGGAGATCAACTTGCCCTTGCCGTTGTCGCCGGAGCCCGTGTCGCCGCTCCCGCCGGTGTCACCGGTGTCGCCCGTGGAGCCCGGCTCGTCGCCGGTCGTGTCGCCGGTGTCGCCGGTGCTGCCCGGCTCGTCACCCGTGGACGCCGTGGCGCCCGCAGTGTCGGCGGCGGCATTGTGCGATGTGGGCAGCGCGACGCCCACCTTGCTCAGAACGTCCGACGCGGCGCCCTGCGCCGGGCCGGGAAGCGCGCCGGCGTACGCCAGCCCGCTCATTGCGACGAGGACAGCGCCGGCGAATGCGGCGCCAAGAGACACGCGAAAACGACGAGATGCCATCAAACCCCTCCCTTGGTGGTCGACCGTGCCGGCCGCCCGAACCGCGACCGCAATCCTGGCCACCGACCGCTCCTCACCCGAGAGCTCGTCGGCCAAGCCCGGCCGGCGCAGCGTGTCGAGCAGGGTGGCGAGGGGGTCTGCGCCCGCCGGCTCGGTCGATTCCGGCAGGCGCGCCCCTCCCCAGGAATTACGCGGAAAGTGGCTCATCCGTCTCCAAGATCGTGCGAGGCACGTCGTTCGTTACACGCCGCTCCTCGCCCACGGCCTTCGCCAGGCGTTCCAGGCCGCGGTGCTGAAGCACGCGCACCGTGCCCGGCCGCTTGCCCAGAACGTCGCCGACGGTGTCGGCGTCAAGGCCGACGACCACCCGCAGGAGGATCACCTCCGCCTGGTCGCGCGGCAGCGCCGCGAGCCGCGCCAGGGCCGCATCCAGCGCGAGGCCGGCGTCGGCGTCGTCGACGGCGGCCGGCCCCGCAGCCGCGAGCGCGTCGGGGGGCATGAGCTCGGTGCGCCGGCGTCCTGCCCGGCGGCCGGCGTCGATCACCCGGCGGCGGCAGATCGTGAAGACGAAGCGCAGGAACGACGTCCGGTCGCCGTCGAACCGTCGCAGGCCCCCGGCGACGTCGAGCCAGATCTCCGAGGCGAGATCCTCGGCGGCCTCGGCGCCGGCCGCGACCCGCAGATAGCGAAGGAGCCGCGGGTGGACGTCGCGCCAGAGGGCAGCGACTGCCCACTCCTCGCCGAGCCTGGCGGCGGTCAGGATGCCGCCGAACGCCGTTTCCGTCACTTCGCTCACGTCGTGCCCCGGACATCCATCGGCGGCCGGGGCCTGAAACGTGAGTCAGGCGTGCGTCAGTCGCTCCACCAGCCCTGGGTCATCTCGACTTCGCTGGGGTCGTCGCCGGCCCCGAACGCGAGGTACTCGATGCCGTCCGGGCCCGCCTCGACCGCGCGCATCGTGTCCTTGTCGATCCGGATCGCGTCCCACTGCTCCAGCTCGACGATCTCGTCCTCGACCTTGATCCGGCCCGAGCCGCTCGTGACGACGTAGACCTCCTCCTGCCCGGCGTGCTTGTGGCCGAACGGGATCCGGAGGTTCGGGCCGAGGCGGAAGAGGCTGAGCCCCAGCTCATGGCCGTCGATCGCTCGCCGGGCGAACCGCGCCTCGAGGTCGTCGGGCATGCCGAACCGCGGGGCCGAGTTCTCGACGTCCGTGAGGTTGTGCTTCGTGTACGCGCCCATCTGAGACCTACTTCCCTCGTTGCTGCGACGGAAGGTCCGGTACCCGACGATGCCCGGCGTGTAAACGCCTAGCCGGCCGGAGCGGCGGGGTCGCGCGGGGTGCAGCGCGGGTCGTGGTGCGCCGCGAGCCGCGAGAGGAGCGCCTGAAGGGCGGCGCGCTCTCCGGCATCCAGAGGCTGGAGGAACTCGGCCTCGAGCCTGCGCATGATCGCCCGCAGCTTCGCGAGCATCTTCGCGCCCGCGGGCGTCATCTTGACGACGTGTCGGCGCCGGTCCTCCGGGTCGCGCTTGCGCACCACCATGTTGCGCTCCTCGAGCTCGTCGAGCAGCCGCACGATGTGGCTGCGGTCGTAGCCCAGCGCGTCGGCGATCGCGGCCTGCGTCTCGCGCGCGTCCTCCTCGAGCAGCGCCAGCACGGCGTAGTGGAACGGGCTCAGGCCCGTGCCCTCGAACGCCTCGTGCGTCCGGTCCTTGGCGGCGAACCCGACTCGCTTCAGCAGGAACGTCGTGCTGGACAAGAGCTCCCGCGGGGGCCCGGAAGCGCGCGGCAGTGTCACGATCTTCGGTTCTGTCGTGTCCATGACGTTAGAAGTGTAGCGCCTCCAAGCGTTCTTGTGTGCTATCGTTGTTTCCGTCCACGATTTATTGGAGCAATAGATGACATTCCCCTCGATCACACGGCAAGACGGTACGCGGAAGTGGCTCGCGTTGGCGGTGATCGTGGCTGCGCAGTTCATGGTGGTGCTCGACATCGCGATCGTGAACGTCGCGCTTCCCTCGATCAAGACCGACCTCCACTTCGCAGAGGAGAACCTCCAGTGGGTGATCAGCGCCTACGCCATCCTCTTCGGCGGCGCGCTGCTCCTGGGCGGCCGGCTCGCCGACATCTTCGGCCGGCGGCGGCTCTTCATGATCGGCCTCGCCCTCTTCTCGGGCGCCTCGCTCCTGTGCGGTCTCTCCTGGTCGGAGGGCTCGCTGATCGGCTTCCGCGCCCTCCAGGGCCTGGGCGGCGCGCTCCTGGCTCCCGCCACCCTGTCGATCCTGATGACCACGTTCGCCGAGGGCGCTGAGCGCAACCGCGCGCTCGGCATCTGGGGCGCGGCCTCGGGGAGCGGCGGCGCAGCCGGCGTCCTCCTCGGCGGCTTCCTTACGTCCTATCTGAGCTGGCCGTGGGTGTTCTTCATCAACGTGCCGGTCGGCATCGCCGTGGTCGCGGCCGCGCCGTTCGTCCTCGGTGAAAGCCGGGGCCAGACCGGCCACCGCCACTTCGACGTCGCCGGTGCCGCCTCGGTCACCGCGGGCGTGATGATGCTCGTCTACGCGATGACCCGCGCGACGCAGGACGGGTGGGGCAGCACGCCCACGGTCGCCCTCCTGGCCGGCTCGGCCGGGCTGATCACCGCGTTCCTTGCGATCGAGCTGCGCTCGCCGGCGCCGCTTCTGCCGCTTCGGATCTTCCGGATGCGGTCGCTGTCGGCGGCGAACGCGGTCGCCGTCGTGATCGGCGGGATCGCGTTCTCGCAGTTCTTCCTGCAGACGCTCTACATGCAGGACGTGCTCGGCTATTCGGCCATCCGCACGGGCGTGGGCTTTGCGACGGTCACGTTCACGATCATCGTGTTCTCGAACGTGGCCCAGCGGCTCGTGACCCGGATCGGCGTGCGCACCGTCCTCGCGACGGGGCTCGCCCTCGACTCGGTCTCGCTCGCGCTCTTCACGCAGCTCCCGGTGAACGGGCACTACTTCTGGAACCTGTTCCCGGGGATGGTCATCGGCGGGATCGGGCTGGCGCTCTCGTTCGTGCCCGTGACGATCGCCGGGCTGACCGGCGTGAGCCGGGCCGATGCGGGCGTGGCCTCCGGGCTGATCAACACCAGCCGCCAGGTCGGCGGCGCCGTGGGCCTCGCGGCCGTCTCGACGATCGCCTCGGCGTATGCGACGACCGGGTCGCCCGCCGCCGTGAGCGACGGCCTCACCCAGGGCTTCCAGGCCGGGTTCCTCGTGCTCTCCGGCATCGCCCTCGCGGGCGCCGTGATCGCGGCCCTCATGCTCGCCCCGCCCAAGCCGGCGGAGGTCGAGAGCTTCACCGACAACCGAGCAGCGCTCGAGGAGGCAGCCTGATGAACCTGATGCACCTGCCCGCAGGCTCCGGCGATCGCGAGGTCCTGCTGGGACGAGAGATCGACGACCTGCTCCTGCGCCTGCGAGGGCTCGTGCTGGTGCGCGACCTGCTCGCCCAGCGGGGGGCGACGGCCGCGGAGATCGACGAGCACTCGCGCGAGGCCGACCGGGTGCGCGCCCGGCTCGCGGCGCTCATCGGCGGCCGGCCGGAGGTGGAGGCCGCGTGACGGGGACCGTGCTCGTCACCGGCGCCACCGATGGCCTCGGGAAGGCGATCTCGGTGGAGCTGGCCCGGGCCGGGGCGACGGTCATCGTGCACGGGCGGAGCCTCGAGCGGGCCGGGGCCGCGGCGGCCGACATCCGGGCCGCGTCGGGCAGCGAGCTTCTGCGGACCTGTGCGGGCGACCTCGCGTCGCTCGCACAGGTCCGTTCTCTGGCTGAGAGCGTGACGGCGAGCGTGCCCCGGCTCGACGTCCTCGTGAACAACGCCGGGATCGGGACGACCGATCCCGGCGGCGGCGAGCGGGTCGAGAGCGCCGACGGCCACGAGCTGCGGTTCGCCGTCAACTACCTCGCCCCGTTCCTGCTGACGCGGCTCCTGGAGCCGCTGCTCCTGGCCTCGACGCCGGCCCGGATCGTGAACGTCGCCTCGGCCGGCCAGGCGCCGGTCGACTTCGGCGACGTGATGCTCGAGCACGGCTACGACGGCGGCCGTGCCTACAGCCAGAGCAAGCTGGCAATGATCTCGTGGACGTTCGACCTCGCGGAGCGGTTCGCGGGCCGGGGCGTGACCGCCACGGCGCTCCATCCCGGCACCTACATGCCCACCAAGATGGTGCTCGCGGCCGGCGTCGAGCCCTTCGACTCGCTCGAGACCGGCGTCCGCTCGACGATCCGGCTCATCGCCGACCCGGCGCTCGACGGCGTCACCGGCCGCTACTTCGACCGGCTCGAGGAGGCCCGGGCGCGGCCGCAGGCCTACGACCCGGACGCCCGCCGAAAGCTGCGCGAGCTGAGCGAGCGGCTGGTCGGCCTCGTGCCCGCGCAGTAGCCTCCGCACCCGGATGAAGCTGCGCTCGCGCTTCGCCCCCGGCTACGAGGTCTGGGGCCGGCTCAACCTGTACGGACCGCTCGTCGCGCTGGCCGTCGGCGCAAGCGGCCGGCGGCTGCGGCACGCCGCCGTCCGCGAGCTGCGCCTCGAGCCGGGCGGCTCGGTCATCGACATCTGCACCGGCACGGGCCTCACGCTGCCGTACCTCGCCGCCGCGGCCGGCCGCGCGGGACGGGTCGTCGGCATCGACCGCTCGCCGGCAATGCTGGCCCGCGCGGGCGGCCGGGCGCCCTCGCCGCCGGTCGAGCTCGTCGAGGGCGACGCGACGCAGCTGCCGTTCCCGGACGCGTCGTTCGACGGCGCGATCTCGACCTACGGGCTCACGGCGATCGCCGACGTGAGCGCGGCCCTCGACGAGATGGTGCGGGTCGTCAGGCCGGGCGGCCGCGTGGTCATCGCCGACGTCCACTTCGTGAACTGGCCGGCGCCGCCGGCGGTGAACCGAGCCGTGACCGCCGCCCTGCGGCCGTTCAACACCTGGTACGCCGACCGCGACATTCCGGCGCTCCTCGCAGCCCGCGGCCTGGGGGTCACGGCGGTCGAGACGCACCGGCCGGCGCTCAGCCTCACCGTCGCCCAGCGCTGACGGTGGGGCAGCCCTGCTACCATCTGAGCGTCAAGAACGCTTGTTCGGTTGCGCATCCGCTCTTCCTTACTCGTTCATTCACGTGTGGGGAGGTGTTTATGTCAACTGGAACCGTGAAGTGGTTCAACGACGCGAAGGGCTACGGCTTCATCGCGCCGGACGAGGGGTCGAAGGATCTCTTCGTCCATCACTCCTCGATCACCGGCGACGGCTTCAAGTCGCTCGTCGAGGGCTCGAAGGTCGAGTACGAGAGCCGTGAGGGCGCCAAGGGCCCGGAGGCGACGAACGTCACCCCGGTCGCGTAGGCCACAGGCGGTGCGGCCGTGTGGAGCGATTCATCGCACGGCCGCCCCGTCGCCTTGTCCGACCCGCTGACGCAAAGGAGCGCTGATCATGGAGTTCACTGTCGAACTGCGCTACCGCAGCGGCTCGTCGACCGTGATGTCGACCGAGGCCGAAACGGCGGACGAGGCGCTTCAGAACGTGCGCGACGAGCACCGCCCGCTCGTCGGCATCCACATCACCGCGCCCGGCATGAACGGGGAGGACGCGCCCCGCGAGCCGCGCGGGCAGGCGCCCACGTACCGCCGCGCCCAGGTGCAGCACCGCCCGTCCCGCCGCCGCCGGTAGCGGCCGGCGCCGGGCGGCGCCGGCGTGCGGCAAGATAGCGGCGCCGTGCCGGACATCTCGAACCTCCCCCGCAAGGCCATCCTGGCGGCAGCGACGCACCGCGCTCCTCGCGCGTTCATGAACCGCTACGGGATGCGCCTCGGCGCCGCCCGGTTCGTGGCCGGTGAGACGCTCGAGGAGTGCCTCGACGTGCTCGCCGGCCTGAACGCGGACGGCCTCCACGCCAACACGACGCTCCTCGGCGAGGACGTCGAGTCGCGAGCCGAGGCCGAGCAGGTGGTGGCCCAGTTCCGAGCGGTGCTCGACCGGATCGCCGAGCGGAAGCTCAAGGCCAACCTGGCCGTCAAGCTGACCCACCTCGGGCTCCTGATCGACGAGGAGCTGGCCTACGCCAACATCGCCGCCCTCGTCGACCACGCCGCCGGGGCCGGCAACTTCGTCCGCATCGACATGGAGCACTCCGGCGTCGTGGACGCCACCCTCCGCATCTACCGGCGCCTGCGCGAGGAGGGCCGCGACAACGTCGGCTGCGTCCTTCAGTCGTACCTCTACCGGACGCCGCATGACCTGGAGGCGCTGCTCCCGCTCGGGCCGAACCTCCGGCTCGTCAAGGGCGCCTACCTCGAGCCGGCCGGCATCGCCTACCCGCAGAAGGCCGACGTCGACGCCGCCTACCGCAGGCTGCTCGAGGCGGCGCTCATCGGCGGGGCGTACCTGGCCGTCGCGACCCATGACGAGACGCTCATCGAGCACACCATCCGGTTCACCGAGGCCCGGGCGATCGGGCGCGACCGGTTCGAGTTCCAGATGCTCTACGGCGTGCGCCCACAGCTCCAGCGCGACCTGGCGGCACGCGGGTTCAAGGTGCTCGTCGCGACGCCGTACGGGCCCGAGTGGTACCCGTATCTCATGCGCCGCCTGGCGGAGAGGCCCGCGAACCTGCTCTTCCTGCTGCGGAACCTCGTCGCCCGGTAGCGCCCCGCCTGCGCAGCGTTGCGATCATGCAGGAATGCGGAAAGACGTCCGCGAATTCATCCGGCGCCTGGAGGCCGTCGGTCTGACGGTCGAGGCGACGCCCGGCCACTACCACGTGTACCGCAACGGAAAGCCGCTCAGGAAGGCGAATGGGATGCCGATGACCCTGCCGTTCTCGCCCGGCACGACCCGCTGGCGCCGCACCGCGATCCTCGACCTGCGAAAGCTCGGGATCGATGTCTAGGCGTGTGCTCGCCCGGCTCGGCGTCTCGGCGGTGGCAGTGCTCGGCCCGCTCGCCGGCGCAGGGGCCGCGCATGCGGCGGCGGCGCCGACGACCGCGGAGATGGTCGGCCAGCGGATGATCGTCGCCTTCAGCGGCACGACCGCGAAGGCGCCGCTCCTCGCCCGTATCCGCGCGGGCCAGGTCGGCGGGGTGATCCTCTTCTCGGGCAACATCCGAAGCGCCTCCCAGCTCCGGCGTCTGA
The DNA here is from genome assembly GCA_036258075.1 of Gaiellales bacterium. GTDB lineage: Bacteria > Actinomycetota > Thermoleophilia > Gaiellales > JAICJC01 > JAICJC01. Next base: position 3,987 of record DATAEI010000026.1, on the reverse strand, counting down.
CCGCGCGGCTCCAGAGGGCGGCGAAGGCAGGCGGGCGGCCGCGGCTCCTGATCGCCACCGACCAGGAGGGCGGTCTCGTCCGGCGGCTGCCGTGGGCGCCGCCGAGGGCCTCCGCCCAGGAGCTGGGAGCGACCGGGGAAGCGCACATCCAGGCAGTCGGGCACCGCGCCGGCACCGCGCTCCGGGCGGCCGGGGTCAACCTCGACCTGGCGCCGGTCGCCGACGTGCCGAGCTCGCCGGCGAACTTCCTCCAGGCCCAGCACCGCGCGTTCTCCACCAGCCGGTTCGCGGTGGCCGCGGATGCGGCGGCGTTCGCGCAGGGCCTCGAGGCCGGGGGCGTCCAGCCGGCCCTGAAGCACTTCCCCGGCCTCGGGCGGGCCGGCGCCGTCTCGACCGACGACGGTCTCGTGATGATCGGTGCCGGCCGAAGGCAGATCGTGAAGGGGCTCTTGCCCTATCAGGTCGCGCGCCGCCGCTCGCTTCACCCGGTGGTCATGCTCTCGACCGCCGTCTACCCCGCGTACTCGCCGCGCGCCGCGGCGTGGTCGAAGGCGATCGCGGGCACGCTCCTTCGCCACGACCTCGGGTTCAGGGGTGCCACGATCACGGACTCGCTCACCTCGGCGGCGGCGGTCCGCCACACGACCTCGAGCGTCCTGGCGCTGAAGAGCGCCAAGGTCGGCGTCGATCTGCTGCTCGTCACCGGCCCCGCCTCGTCCTCACGCGCCGCCTACGACGCCGTGCTCAATGCGGCCCGCTCGGGCGCCATCCGCCTTGCGAGCCTGCGGGCGTCCTACGCGCGGATCCTCACGCTGAAGTCGCGGATCTGAGCCGCTCGGCCCGCTCCTCGAGGATCTCGCTCGACACCGCGTGGATCGTCCCGGCGATCGGGATCGCGAGCAGCGCGCCGACGAGCCCGAGCACGGCGCCGCCGCACAGCACCGCGACCAGGACGATCAGCGACGGGATCTGAACGGTGCGGCCGTAGACGAGCGGCTGGAGGACGTGGTTTTCGATCTGCTGGTAGACCATCACGATCACGAACATGGCGATCCCGGCCGTGGTGTCCACGAAGATGAACGCCGCGGCGATCACCACCACGGACCCGATGGTGGCCCCGACGAGGGGGATCAGGTCGAACACCGCCATGAAGACGCCGAACGCCAACGAGTACGGCACGTCCAGGAGGTAGAGCGCGAGCGTGGTGACGGCGCCGCAGATCACCGAGATGACGAGGTTCCCCGCCACGTAGCCGCCGACGTTTCGGTTCATGTGGTGCGCCGCCGCGACGAACCTCGGGCGGCGCTCCGGCGGGATCTGCCCCAGCGTCACCCGGGCGATCCCGGGAAGCTCGTAGAGCAGGAAGAGCGTCAGGAAGAAGATCGTCGAGACGGCGACCGCGCCGCCCAGCACCGTGCCGGCCGCGCCGAAGACGATGTCCGGCAGCGAGCTCAGGTGCTGCCGTGCATGGTCGGCCAGGTGGTAGCGGTTGTCGAGGTTCTTGATCGTGCTGTCCTGGCGTGCCGCCGAGATCGCGTCCGGGACCGCGGTCGAGAGGCTGTCGACCTGGGTCACGAACGGCAGCACCAGCGCCGCGATCACCGCGATGAGCCCGGCGGCGGCCGACAGCACGACGACGGTGGCCGCGGCCCTGCGTCCCATGCGCGGCTCGAGCCGCTCGACCAGCGGGTTGAGCGCGATCGCGAGGAACGCCGCCGCCAGCATCCACACGAACACCTCGCGCATCTGCGCCGCGATGTCGCCGATGAATGCGAGCAGGAGCAGGCCGGCCACGATCTTGGCGACCGCCGGGCCCGTGATGTCGAACGTCACGCGGCGGCGGTCGCCGAGGCGGTCGCGGCCGTCCCCGGGGCGTGCATCGACCTCGTCGAGGATGTCGTCGCGGACGTCCGTCATGTCGTGCAGCCGCCTTCCAGCGCCACGCCGTGCCTGCGCCATGTCACTCCGAGGATCGCGCCGAGCGCCAGGGTGGGGAGCACCGTGAGCGCGCGGTACAGCAGCACCGCCGCGACGGCCTGGGCGTTGTGCGCACCGAAGCCGACCAGCGCGCTCGACAGGCCGAGCTCGACGATGCCGACGCCGGCGGGGGTGATGGGCACGGCCGAGAGCAGCCTGATCAGGCCCCACGCGGCGAGCGCCTCGACCCATCCGACCTCGTCCGCGCCGACGCCGGTCGCGCGCAACGCGACCATGAGGACGCCGAACACAGTCAGGTGACCGAGCAGGAGCGACCCGGCGAGTGCCGCCCACCGGCGGGCGACCAGATCGATCGTCTCGCGCCGGAACTGCACCAGACCGTCGCCCCAGCCCTGCCGCGCCGGGCGATGCAGGAGGTCGAGGACGTGGTTCGCCAGCGACTGCGCTCGCTCCCCGACGGCCCGCGCCTGGCGCTCGCCCCGAAGGACCAGCACGACGGCCAGCGTCAGCCCCAGGATCGCTGCGATGCCGATCAGCCCCGCGGTCAGAAGCAACGGGCTCGAGCCGCCGCTCGTCACGAGAAGGGCGAGGGCCACGAGCGGCAGGAGGACGTTCACGAGCTGGTTTCCGACGCCCGTCACGACGACCGCAACGGCGACCGTCCGGCGGCCGAACCCCCAGCCGCGGAGCATGGCGTAGGACGCCGCGATGCCCGCGGCGTCGCCGCCAGGAACCGCGATGGAGAGCGCCGTCGACACCTGCGTCAGCACCGTCGCGTTCCAGTAGCCGAGACCCGGGATCGCGGCCATCCACGGGGGCGCGAACGTCGCGAGGTTGATCGTGGTCATGGTCGCGAGCGCCGCGATCTCGAGCGGGCTGAGCCGCGCGACGACCCCCCAGACGTCGCCGTAGTCGGCGATTCGCGGAAGCAGCTCGACGAAGACGACCGCGATCACGACGAGAGCCAGCACCGCACCGGCGAGACGGCGAGCGGGCGATCGGCTGCGCGTGGCAGCCGCGGCGCGTGGGGTCGAATCGCTCATGCTCGGGACGCGGAGGCCGCGGGGCCGGAGACGAGCGCTTCGGAAGCGGCGGCGAGGCGGTGCTCGCGCAGATCACGAAGCTGCGCCTCCGCCCGGTCGACGAGGGCGCCGAGATCGAACGGGGCGAGCCGCGGATCGTCGCCCAGCGACGTGTCCAGCACCTGCCACAGCGACCGCTTGCCGGTGATACCGACCTCGAGACCCTCGAGCTCGAGGAGCCGGCTCAGAGGCGAGTAGCCGCGGACCTGGCCGTTCAGCTTGACGCGGCCGGCCTTCTCGGCGACCCAGGCCACCGCCGGCTTGATCGGTGAGACATCGACACCCAGCGCCCGCATGATGTCCTCCAGCACCCGCCTGTCCTCCGCGATCTCGCCGTGGAGCCGCTCGAGGAACTCGCCCGCGGGAGTGCCGTGGTTCGCCGCGGCCGCGCGGCGCGAAAGCTCGACGCCGACCGTCGAGCCGGCGAGATGATCGTTCAGGTAGATGTCCAGGCGCCGCATCGGGAACATGCAGCGTCATTTCCCGCCAGGCCCGAACGCCAATCGGCCGTGGCGCCGTTTGCAGCCGCCGGCTCACGGGTACGCCCGCGGCCATGGCGGTCGCGATCGTCACCGGCTCGGACTCAGGCATCGGCCGGGCGACGGCCGTGGCGCTTGCGGACGACGGCTTCGACGTCGGCGTCACCTGGCATTCCGACGAGGACGGCGCGCACGAGACCGCGCGCGAGGTCGAGAGCCGCGGGCGCCGCGCCGAGGCCCGCCGCCTCGACCTGACGGCGCTCCCGGACGCGGCCGACCGGATCGACGAGCTGGCCGAGGCGCTCGGCGGCGTCGATGTGCTCGTGAACTGCGCCGGCGCCGGGGCATCGGCACCGTTCGTCGACGCCGCCTGGGACGACTGGCGGGCCGTCCTCGACGTCGACCTGAACGGGGCATTCCTGTGCGCCCAGCGGGCCACGCGCCGCATGATCCGCCAGGGGCGCGGCGGACGGATCGTGAACGTGACG
>DATAEI010000025.1:0-23396 GCA_036258075.1 Gaiellales bacterium | reverse complement strand
AACCGGCAGGCTCCGCCGCGTCGAGCTCGTCGAGCCGCTCGCGGGCGACCTCGAACGCTTCCGGCCCCGGGCTGCTCTCCCCGACGACCTCGTCGCCCCGAACGCCGTCGGCCGCTCGCTCGACCTGCACGTCTGGCGGCGGCGCGTCTGGAAGCCCGCGTGCAAGCGCGCGGGCGTCGCCGCTCGACCGTACGACGGCCGCCACACGTTCGCGTCGCTGCTGGCGAACGAGGGGCACCTGATGGGCTACGTCGCCCTCCAACTCGGCCACACGACGCTCCAGACGACGGAGCGCTACCAACACCTCTTCGGGCCTGACCAGCTCCGCCACCGCACCCCGATGAGGGACGCGATCCTCGCCGCTCGGGCAGAGGTCGGCGCGAGCGTTGCCCCACCAGTGCCCCACGGGGCCTCGGTGACTGTCCTACGGTCGGCGGTCCGATGACGCCGCGAAGCCGCTCACAGACTCGGATCTCGGGGAGTGGGCGGTACTGGGCTCGAACCAGTGACCCCCAGCTTGTCGAGCTGGTGCTCTCCCAACTGAGCTAACCGCCCCGGTCGCAGGGGAGGATACCGGCTCGGCGGCAGGCGCGCCTCCCTCCCGGCGTGCGGGAAAGCCGCCGCCTGGATCGGTGGCCGCACCGATGCCGCGCCAATCCACAACCGCCATGCTGACCCTGCACTCGACCCACGGAGGATCAGATGGCAACCGCACCCGACCTGCGCTCGGCCACAAAGGAAGACGTCCTGACCGCGCTCCGCGCGGAGGCGTTCACGTACGCGCGCTCGATGCTGTTCGCCGCCGCGGCCCGCAGGAACGGCCGCACCGAGATCGCCGACCTGTTCGAGTCGACCGCCCGCACGGAGCTCGAAGAGCACTTCGCGATGCTCGCCGACCTCGCCGGCATCGTGGGCGACGACGCCGACAACCTGCGCGCCGCGATCGAGGCGGAGTCCTACGAGATCGAGGTGATGTACCCGACGTTCGCGGAGCACGCGACCCGTGCGTCCGACATCGCCGCAGCCGAGTGCTTCGCCGAGATCCGCCGCCACGAGGTCGACCATCTCGAGGCGCTGCGCGAGGCGCTGATCGACATCACGTAGCCTCTCCCCCGCTTCCGGCGGGACGGGGCGGGACCGGCGTCATGCCGATCCGCCTGAAGGCCTGGATCGCCAGCGCGACCGCGGCCGCGACCACGAGCCAGTCGACGAAGCCGGGCGTCGAGAGGGCGAAGAAGTCACGCATCGCCGGCGACGCCAGCACGAACAGGTAGCCGAGCGCGAGCACGCCCACGAGGATCGCGACGGTGACGGCGTACGGGCGGCTCGTCCGCATCCGGTCGCGGTCGAGCACGAGCAGCACGTAGAGGCCCACGGCGACCATGACGGTGACCGCGACCGTGCGCGCATCGACTTCCGAGCGCCCGCGAAGCTCGCGGTCGGTGAGAAAGGCGAGCACCACCGCCCCGGCCATGACCAGCCCGGCCGGGAGCGAGAACCGCCCCACCCGGCGCAGGAACGACTCGTCCTCGAGGCGCGGCTCCCCGGGCAGGAGTGCGAAGATGAATCCGGGGACTCCGACGGTGAAGACCGCTGCCAGCGAGAGATGCCGCGGAAGCAGGGGGAACGTCGCCGTCGCCAGGCCGAACGTCGCGATGACACCGGCGGCGAACACCGACTTCGTGACGAAGAGCCGCGCGACCCGCTGGACGTTGGCGATGATGCGCCGGCCCTGCCCCACGGCCCCGGGCAACACGGCGAACTCGTCGTTCACGAGCACTGCGTCGGCCACGCTCTTCGCGAGCTGGCTGCCCGCGCCGAAGGCGATCGCGAGCCGCGACGCCTTCATCGCCGGCACGTCGTTCACGCCGTCGCCGATCATCGCCACGATGCGACCGGAGCCGGCCAGCGCCTCGATCAGCCGGCGCTTGTCCTCCGGCGTGAGCCGTCCGAAGACCGTGCGCTCCTCGGCCAGCGCTGCCAGCGCCGCCGGGTCGTCCGGAAGCTCGCTCGACCCCGCCACCGGCCCGGGCCCGGCGGGGATCCCGGCCCGCTCGGCGACGGCGGCGACCGTGCCCGCCGCATCGCCCGAGAGCACCTTGACCGCAACTCCCTGGAGGCGCAGGAACTCGACGGTCTCCGCGGCGTCCGGCCGCATCCGCTCCTCGAGGACGACGGTGCCGAGCAGCTCGAAGCCGTCCGGAACGACGCCGGGCCCAGGCTCCGGAAGGGGCGCGGGAGCCGTGCCGAACACCAGCCGACGTCGGCCGTCCGCTTCCGCCGGCGCCTCGGCCGGCGCCAGGACGTCGGGGGCCCCGAGCACGAGCGGCGCGGCCTCCGCCCGAATGCGGATCGCGCTCCACTTCCAGCGCGACGAGAACGGCACCTCGTACTCGACGTCGCCCGCCTCACCCGGCAGGCCGGCGGCGATCGCCTCGAGCGTGTCCGTCCGGGTCGCGGCGCTCGCGGCATAGGCGGACAGCCGCCGCTCGACGTCGGCCTGCTCACAGCCCGGCGCCACCGTCACCTGCTCCAGGACGAGCTTGCCGTCGGTGAGGGTTCCGGTCTTGTCGAGGCACACCGTGTCGACGTTCGCCAGCACCTCGACGGCGTTCAGGGCCTGCACGAGCATTCCCCGCCGGGCGAGCCGCATCGCGGCGACCGCGAAGGTCATGCTCGTGAGCAGCACGAGCCCCTCCGGCACGAGCGTCACGATGCCCGCCGTCGCCGTCGCCGCCGCCTCGCGGAAGGGCAGGTCGTGGCGGATCAGCACCCACACGAACGCGCTTCCCAGCACCACCATCACGGCGACCAGGATCTGCAGAAGGCGGTTAATCTGCTGCTCGAGCGGCGAGCGCCGGTGACGGTACTCGCGCGCGATCCCCGTGAGCGACGCCGCATAGCTCGCCTCGCCCGCCGCCTCGATCAGGTAGCTCCCCGCCCCTTCGACGACGAACGAGCCCGAGAGCAGCGGCTCGCCCTCGTCGCGGCCCACGGCGTGCGATTCGCCGGTGAGCGGCGACTCGTCGAGCATGAGGCCGACCGACCGCGCCACCGTGCCGTCGGCGACGATCTGGTCGCCCGGCTGGAGCATGACCAGGTCCCCGGCCACCACGTCGTCTGCACCCACGGCACGCGCCTCCCCATCCCGGACGACGCGGGCATGCGGAGCGACGAGCAGCGCCAGCCGGTCGAGCGTCCGCTTGGCCCGCACCTCCTGGACGATGCCGATCGCCGTGTTCGCGACCATGATCCCTGCGAAGAGCCCGTCGGCCGGGCGGCCGGCGAGCAGGATCACCACCAGGAACGTCCCCAGGATCAGGTTGAACAGCGTGAGCGTGTTCGCGCGCACGATGCTCGCATAGGACCTGCTGGTCGGAAGCTCGCCTCGCTCGCCGAGGGCTTCGAGCCGTCGTCGGGCCTCGGCCTCGGTGAGCCCGGAGCGGGCGGGCGCTGAGGGTGAGTCTGGCTGGGTCGGCATCGGCCGGGTGGGCGCATGATGGCCCACCCGGCTTCGCGCCGATGCGGTCCGCGGGACGGCTAGCTCACGCCCGTGACTTGCCGTGCCTCCGCGATCCGGATCGGCTCGTCCCACCGCCGGCGCCCGAAGCGGCCGGCGCGATCGCGCCCCTGCGTCGCCAGGGCGTGGATCTGCGCCGCCTTGGCGGGGTCGTGGCACTCGAGCACCGCCGTGTGCAGGAGCTGGGCCGCGCGCTTGTCGTCCCCAACCCCCATCAGGCGGCGCGCCTCTTCAAGGGCCTCGGTGACCGTGTCCATCCGCACCTCCGGTAGCTGCGCCGGGCCGTCCCGGCGCGGTTGACCTGCATGCGACGATAGCCACACCCCGAGGGGAATTCGGCATGGTTGAGCGGAGTTGGGTGGTATCACCCACGCCCGGTCAGCGCACCATGAGGAGCGCCGCCAGCACCACCGTGAAGGTGACGACGCACGTCGTCGCCACGATCTTGGCCGCCTGCCGCACCTCCATCCGCGTCTCCCCCTCCGTGCCGTTCACGTCCCGGTCCTCAGGAGTCCCGCGATGCCGCGCAGCTGCCGGTCGAGCTCCGCCCGCCCCTCGTCGCCCGGCATGACGGCAGACGGCATCGTGAGCAGCCGCTCCACGCGGATGATGGCGCGCGGATCGCACGCCCCCCGCTCCAGATCCGCCGCGATGCGCTCGACGACCTCCGACTGCTCCGCCAGCCCGCGCAGCCGGCCGAGCTCCACATGCGCGCGCAACGCGCCCGCCAGGCCACGGCGCGTCCGGTCAGACTCGAGCGCCGCGACCCGGTCGGCGACGGCGCGGCTCACCGCGTCTTCGCGGCCCTCGTAGCGGAACCCGCTTTCGATCAGCGCGTCGGCCGCCAGGTTGCCGCGGTCGCGCTCGTAGAGGCCGGTCGCCGAGATGAGGACCGTCCCCGCCGCCGCAGCGATTGCCACGATGACCAGCATCCGGTTCGTGCCCGCAAGCACCAGGCCGGCGCCCGCCGTCGCGGCGAGCACCGTGAGGGCGGTTCGCTGACGCCGAAGGATCCGCTCGATGGAGCGCGCGGACACGAGATCAGCACCGGGCCAGGTGGACACCGGCCCGGATCATCGCAACGAGCCGGGCGCCGGGCCATACGCATTTGCCCCCAACCAGCCCAGGTCGCAGGACGCCGGCCATCTAGACTTCGGGACGCCCGGGGGTGGAGATGACAACGCTTGACGGCCGCGGGGACGATCGCCGCACGACGATGGAACGGCTCGGCCCGGCAGCGCTGCGGGTGAGCCTCTACTGGCGCGTGTTCGCCGTCAACGCCGCGATCCTCTCGGCCGCCGTCGCGCTGCTCGTCGTAACGCCGGTGACGATCGATGCCCGCCCGACCTCCGGCCAGCTCCTCGTCCTGGCCGGCGGCCTGCTCGTGATGCTGGTGGCGAACGCCTGGCTCGTCCGGTTCAGCCTGCGCCCGCTCCGGCGCCTTTCGGATCTGATGTCGGTCGTCGACGTGCTGGAGCCCGGCCGCCGGCTCGACCCGGCGGCGACGGCGGAGGTGTCGGCGGTGATCTCGACCTTCAACTCGACCCTTGACCGGCTCGAGGGCGAGCGCCGGGCCAGCATGCACCGCGTGCTCGCCGCGCAGGAGGCCGAACGGCGCCGGATCGCACAGGAGCTGCACGACCAGATCGGCCAGAACCTGACGGCGGTCGTCCTCGAGCTGAAGCACGTCCGCGCCCGCATCGACTCGGGCGAGTCCGAGGCCCTGGCCGACGCACAGGAGCTGGCGCGCGAGACGCTCGAGGAGGTGCGCCGGATCAGCTACGAGCTGCGGCCGGCCGCGCTCGACGACCTCGGCCTGCCGAGCGCCCTCCGGTCCCTGTGCTCGGGCATCGAGCGCCGGGCCGGCATCGCGGTCGAGCTCGACACCGCAGACGGCCTGCCGCGCCTCGACGGCCAGGTCGAGCTGGCCGTCTACCGGGTCGCCCAGGAGGCGCTCACGAACGCCGCCCGGCACGCGCGGTGCTCGACGGTGCGCGTCTCGCTGCGCCCTTCCGGCGCCGGCGTGCACCTCCGCGTCGCCGACGACGGCATCGGCATGGACGGCAGCTTCCCGGGCGGCGGCCTGCGCGGCATGCGCGAGCGCGCCGTCGCCGTCGGCGCGACGTTCGAGGCGCGGTCGGCCCAAGGGCATGGCGTCGAGGTGACGATGCTCGTCCCGGCGATCACCGACGGCGCATGAGCGGCCCACCCGCCGGGCCTCCGATCCGGATCCTGCTCGCCGACGACCATGCCGTCGTGCGCCGCGGCCTGCGGCTCGTGCTCGAGTCCGAGCCCGACATCGAGGTGGTCTGCGAGGCGTCCGACGGCGTCGAGGCGGTCGAGCTCGGGATCCGCGAAGACGTCGACCTGGCGGTGCTCGACGTGACCATGCCGCGGATGAGCGGGCTTCAGGCGGCCCATGAGCTCTCGCGGCGAGTGCCGGGGCTTCGCATCCTCATGCTGTCGATGCACCACAGCGACCAGTACTTCCTCGAGGCCCTGCGCGCCGGCGCAGGCGGCTACGTGCTGAAGTCGGTCGCCGATCACGACCTCATCACGGCCTGCCGCGCCGTGATGCGCGACGAGCCCTTCATGTACCCCGACTCCGAGCGGCGGGTGCTCGGCAGCACCCTCGATCAGGCCGGCGACGCCGGGCTCTCGCAGCTCACCAGGCGCGAGTCCGAGATCCTCGCGCTGGTCGCCGAGGGCCACACGACACGCGAGATCGCCGAGATGCTCGTGATCAGCCCGCGCACCGTCGACCGCCACCGGGACAACCTGCTCGACAAGCTCAACCTCCGAAACCGCATCGAGCTCACCCGGTATGCGATCCGCGCCGGCCTGATCGAGCCGTGAGGTGATCGGTGCACCACGACGCGCTCCTCATCCTGATCGCCGGCGTGCTCCTGGCAACGGGGGTTGCGGCGTCGCTCGCCGCCACGCGGGTGCGCCTGCCGGCGCTCGTCGTCTTCCTGGGGATCGGCATGGCGATCGGCACCGACGGCCTCGGCTGGATCGACTTCGGAGACTACGAGCAGGCGCGCTCGATCGGCACGGTCGCGCTCGTCCTCATCCTGTTCGAGGGCGGCATCGCGTCCGGGCTGCGCGAGATCCGGCCCGTCCTGCGCTCGGCCGTCCTGCTCGCCGTGGCCGGGACGATGGCGACCGCGGTCGTCGCAGGTCTCGCCGCCACCTGGCTCTTCGACCTCTCGACCAAGGAGGGCCTCCTCCTCGGCGCGATCCTCTCGGCAACCGATGGTGCTGCGGTCTTCGCCCTCATGCGCGGGACCCACCTGCCCAACCGGCTCACGCGCACGCTCGAGGCAGAGGCCGGGTTCAACGATCCGGTCGCCGTGCTACTCGTGGTCGCGCTCGTCGAGCTCATCCAGACGCCCGGCTACAGCGCCGTCGACGGGATCGCCTACTTCGTGCGCGAGCTGGCCGTCGGCTCCGTCGTGGGGGTCGCCGTCGGAGCCCTCGCCGGAGCGCTCCTGCGCCGCCTGGCGGGCGCTCCGTCGGGCCTGCTCCTCGTCTCGTCGGCGGCCACGGCTGCCGTCGGGTACGGCGCCGCCGCGGCGATCGGCGGTTCCGGGTTCCTGGCCGTCTACCTGGCAGGGCTCGTCCTGGGCGACCGGCGCATTCCCGCCCGCCGGGCGATCCGCGCCTTCCACTCCGGCCTGGCCTCGGTGTCGGAGATCGGGATGTTCCTCGCGTTCGGGCTCCTCGTGTTCCCGAGCCAGCTCGGCGACGTCCTGGTCGAGGGAACCGTGCTCGGCCTCGTCGTGGCGTTCGTGGCCCGGCCGCTCGCCACGCTCCTGGCGACGGCCTTCGAGCCGTTCAGCGCGGCCGAGCGGGCGCTGATCGGCTGGGCGGGCCTCCGCGGCGCGGTGCCCGTCATCCTGGCCACCTTCCCGGTGATCGACGGCGTGCCACGAAGCCTCGAGTTCCTCAACATCGTGTTCTTCGCCGTGCTCGTCTCGACCGTCATCCAGGGAAGCACCGTCGAGGCGCTGGCTGCGCGCCTCGGCCTCGCGGGCCCGGCCGCCACAGCCCTCGACTAGCATCGCCCCGCGTGCGGACGCCCGACGCCATCGCCCCGCTGCGCGAGCGCGAGTTCCGGCTGCTCTTCGCCGGCCAGTCAATCTCGCTCATCGGCGACAACCTCGCCCCCATCGCGCTCGCATTCGCGATCCTCGACCAGGGCGGCTCGGCGACCGACGTGGGCGCCGTCTACGCCTCGAACATCGTCGCCCGGGTGGCATTCATGCTCGTCGGCGGCGTCTGGTCCGACCGGCTCTCGCGGCGGCGGGTCATGCTCGCCGCCGACGCGCTGCGCGCCGTCTGCACGGGCGTGCTCGCGGTCGCCGTGATCGCCGGCCACCCCCCGCTCGTGCTGTACGCGGCGATGGTCGCGCTCCACGGGATCGGCGCCGCCTTCTTCAGCCCGGCGTCGACGGGGCTCGTCCCCCAGACGGTGAGTGCGCCGCTCCTGCATCGTGCGAACGCGCTCCTCGGCATCGCCCACTCGAGCGGCTCGGTGCTGGGCCCGGCGCTCGGCGGGGCGATCATCGCGCTCGCCGGGGCCGGGGCGGCCCTCGCCACCGACGCGGCCACCTTCGTGGTGAGCGCTGCCGCCCTGCTCGCGATGCGCCCGCCCGAGCACGACCGCGGCGAGGCGGGCACCGGGTTCGTCGCCGACCTCGCGGAGGGCTGGGCGGAGTTCCGGGCGCGGACGTGGGTGTGGGTCATCGTCCTCCAGTACGCCGTCTGGCACATGCTCGTGCTGGGCCCGTTCATGGTGCTGGGCGCCGTCGTCGCCCGGGACTCCCTGGGCGGTGCCGGAGCGTGGGCGCTCATCCTCGCGGCGGCCGGCGTCGGCGAGCTGGCCGGCGGGCTCGTCGCGCTGCGGGTGCGGCCGCGCTGGCCGCTTCGGGCCGCAACCTGGGCCGGGCTCCTGTGGACGCCGCAGGTCGTGCTGCTCGCGATCGAGTCGCCGGCGTGGCTGATCGCCCTCGCGGCGCTCCTGGCCGGCGCGGGGATGGCGTTCGTCGTTGCGGTCTGGAACACGGCGCTCCACGAGCACGTTCCGGCCCGGGCTCTGGCCCGGGTGAGCTCCTACGACTGGGCGGGCACGCTGGTCTTCCTGCCGGCGGGATTCGCGCTGGCCGGGCCGGCGGCGTCGCTGCTCTCGACCTCGACCGTCCTCTGGGTGGGCGCCGCGTGGAGCCTGCTGTCCGCGGCGGCCGTCCTGGCGGTGCCCAGCGTGCGGGCGATGGGACGGGTCGACTACAGCTTCTCGAGCGGGGCGTAGCCGAGCACGAGCCGGCGCTCCGAGCCGTCGTCGCGGAAGCGGATCGCGACCACGTCCGCCTCGAGGCCGATCACGACGCCGTCGCCCAGCGTCGAGTGGCGCACCTCGTCGCCCACCGCTAGCGGCGGGACCGGGCGATCCGGAGCGCGGGAGCCCGTCGCGGCCGCCGGGCGCGACCAGCCCGATTCGCGCTGATGCTCGACGCCGTCCTGCGGCAGCTCAGAGAGGAACCGGGACGGCAGGTTGTAGCCGCGGGCGCCGAAGATCGTGCGGCTGTGGGCGTGCACCAGCGTCAGCCGCTCCTGGGCCCGCGTCATCCCGACGTAGCAGAGCCGCCGTTCCTCGTCCTCCCCGTCCTCTTCGATCGAGCGCTGATGCGGGAAGAGGCCCTCCTCCATCCCGATGACGAAGACCATCGGGAACTCGAGGCCCTTGGCGTTGTGCAGCGTCATCAGCGTCACGTCGGCCCGCTCCACCTCGAGGTTGTCCTGCTCCGAGAAGAGCGAGATCTCCTGGAGGAACGCGTCGAGCGACGCCTCCTCCTGGCCCCGCTCCTCGTACTCGCGGGCCACGCCGACGAGCTCCTGGAGGTTCTCGATCCGGCCCTGCGCTTCGAACGTCCGCTCCGCCTCGAGCATGTCCATGTAGCCGCTGGCCGCGAGCGTGCGCTCGAGCAGCGTGGCCGGCCCGATCTCGGCCGCCTCGACGCGGAGATCCTCGATCATCGTCCCGAATTCGCGCACCTTCCCGGCCGCGGACGCCGGGAGCGACGAGGAGGCGGCGTTGTCGATTGCCTCCCACAGCGACCAGCCCATCTGGTTGGCGTGAACGGCGAGCCGTTCGAGCGTGGTCTGGCCGATGCCGCGCCGCGGCCGGTTCAGGATCCGCCGCAGGGAGATCTCGTCGGCGGGGTTGGCGATGACCTGGAGATAGGCGATCGCGTCCTTCACCTCGGCCCGCTCGTAGAACCGGGGGCCGCCGATCACCCGGTACGGAACACCCTGGCGCACGAGCAGGTCCTCGAGCACGCGCGACTGCGCGTTCACCCGGTAGAAGACCGCGATGTCCGCGGCGCTCGCGCCGCCGTCGATGGCCTCGGCGATCTCGCCGGCGACGAACCGCGCCTCGGCGTGCTCGTCGTCGGTCTCGACGACCCGTACGGGCAGCCCGGCGCCGAGCTCCGACCACAGGCGCTTGGGCTTCCGGTTCGGGTTGCGGTCGATGACGTGGTTGGCCGCATCGAGGATGGCCTGGGTCGAGCGGTAGTTCTGCTCGAGCGTGACCACGTGGGCGCCCGGGAAGTCGTGCTCGAACTCGGCGATGTTGCGGATGTCGGCGCCGCGGAAGGCGTAGATCGACTGGTCCTGGTCGCCGACGACCGCGAGGTTGCGGTGCCGCTCGGCGAGGAGCGACACGAGCCGGAACTGGGCGTGGTTCGTGTCCTGGTACTCGTCGACCATGATGTAGCGCCACCGCTCCTGCCACTCGCGGCGCGCCTCCTCGTCCTGTTCCAGGAGCAGCACCGCCCGCATGATCAGGTCGTCGAAGTCCATGGCGTTGGCGTCGTGCAGGCGCCGCTCGTAGAGCGCGTAGACGTCGGCCGCCGCCTGCTCGAAGAAGCTCGAAACCTCGTCGGCGTAGCCCTCGGCCGTGATCAAGCGCTCCTTGGCCCGCGAGATGCGGGCGTGGACGGCGCGCGGCGCGAAGCGCTTGGGGTCGAGCCCCAGCTCCTCGGTGCACGCCTTGACGAGCCGCAGCTGGTCGGCCTGGTCGTAGATGGTGAAGCTGGGCGTGTAGCCGGCCCGAGCCGCGTCGCGGCGCAAGAGCCGGCCGCAGGCCGCGTGAAAGGTCATGACCCACATCCGCGAGGCGGTGCGACCGCCGACGAGCCGCTCGACCCGCTCACGCATCTCACGCGCCGCCCGGTTGGTGAACGTGATCGCGAGGATCTGAGACGGCCGGGCCAGCTCGGAGGAGATCAGGTGGGCGACGCGATGGGTGAGGACGCGGGTCTTGCCCGAGCCCGCTCCGGCGACGACCAGCAGCGGCCCCTCGGTGTGGAGAACCGCCTCGCGCTGCTCCGGGTTGAGCGCGTCGAGAAGGGGATCGTCGGAGGCGACAGCGTGCGCCACTACCGGACGGCCCTCACGGGCGGTCGGCTGGCGGTCGGGAGCGCGGAGGTGCCCACGAGGTGGATTCTACCGGCAGGGGTGGAGGGCCCGGCCGCGGCCGGGCCCTCCCTGTCCCCGCTCCGCTATCGCACCCGCACCGACACCGACGCGCTCGTCCCTCCGGCGTTCGCCTGGTTGGCGGCGACGACGGCCCGGAGCACGTACCGGCCGGGCAGGGCGGCAATCACGGTGGCGTGGAAGGCCGACCGGGCGCTCAGTTTCGGCCGGGCGACGGTGCGCCAGCCGGTCGCGGTGAGGAGCTGGATCGAGACTCGCCCACCGCGGGCCGGGGCAACCCGGCCGCTCAGCTGGAGCGTGCCCCCGCGCCGCATCCTGTGCCGAGAGGCCGAGAGCGTGACCCGCTGGTGGACGACCAGCGTGCGCTCGGCCTGGACGCTGGGATCGGCCTCGAGCTCGGCCCGGTAGACGGTGGTGTGCGCCGGTGCGACCGCGAACTCGGCCACGCCCGTGGACGACGCGGTGACGACCCGGGCCGGGCCGAACGCCGCGCTTCCGGCGGGCCGGGCCGAGACCAGGACCCGCGCGCCGGCCATGCCCGAGCCGTTGCTCGTCGCGGCGAACCGCAGCGTCGCGGCCTGGCCGTAGGTGATCGAGGCCGGGCCGCCGGCCGCGGCCAGCGCCAGGGTTGCGGGATCCGCGACGGCGAACTGCCACATGACGGGGCCGGCGACGTTGCCGGAGTTGTCGGCCACCGTCACGCCGATCGTGTGCACGCCCGCGCCGAGGTTGCCGGGGGCGTAGGAGAAGTGGCTCCCGGTCAGGGTGCCCCAGCTCACGACGTCGGAGCCGTCCACGTCGACCCGCAGCGTGGCAGGGTCGAGCCCCGTGCCCGCGTCGGACATGTCGAACGCGATGACGGTCGCGCCGGGCACGATCGACCCGGCCAGCGGCCGCTGGCCGGCGATGACCGGCGGGTCCTCGTCGGCGACGGTGAACGACCAGGTGAGCGCGGGCGAGCGGTTGCCGGCCAGGTCGGACACGCGGGCCGACACCGTGTGGACGCCGAACCCGATCACGGCCGGCGGGACGTACGTGAACCGCCCGGCGGCGTACGTGGCTCCCACGCCGACCTGGGTGCCGTCGAGCGTCACCGCGATCGTGTCGGGATCGACGCCGATGCCGATGTCGGCGACCTGGAACGAGATGACCGGCGTGCGGTCGGCTCCGGACGAGCCGTCCTTCGGGATCGCGTCGGACAGCACCGGTGGGGTCACGTCGGCCACCGCGAACGTCCACTGGGCGGGCGTCATCGCGTTCCCCGACCGGTCGGAGACCGCGACCTTCACGTGGTGGCTGCCGTAGGCCAGGTCCCATCCGGGCTGGAGCGAGAAGTGCCCGGCCGCGAACGTGCCGGCGGCGGACACGTCGGTTCCGTCGAGCACCACGTGGAGGGTCGCCGGGTCGACGCCGGTGCCGACGTCGGCGAGGTCGAAGGCGATCTCGGGACGGCGATCCTCACCGCTCGAGCCGTCCGCCGGCGCGGCATGGGACAGCGAGGGTGGGCTCGTGTCGACGACCGCGAATGTCCAGGAGCCGTCGCGGCTGTTGCCGGCGCCGTCGGTCGCATGGAAGGTCACGGTGTGGGTGCCGTAGGCCAGGTCGGCCTGCGGGGTGAACGTGGCGCCGGTGCCGGAGATCTGCATCGGTGCGCCGTCGAGGCTCGCCTCGAAGGTGCCGAGGCCGCTCGGGCCGGGATCCACCGAGAAGGACACGTCCGGGCGGACGTTCGTCGTCGGCGCCGCGGGCGACATCCCGACGGCGACGGGTGCGTGCGCGTCGACGCGCACCTGCACCGGGGTCGTGGCGGCCTCGCCCGCGGCGTCGGTCACGACGACGTCGAGCGTGTGGCTCCCGTCGCCGAGCCCGGCCGGGCTCGTGCCGAGCGTGCCGCTGTAGTCGGTGCGGCCGGGCTGTGTCGCCGACTGCGCGGGCACGGCATCGGTGTCGAGCACGGTGCCGGCCTCTCGGAGCGATGCGGACACCACACCCGAGCCGGCGTCGGCAGCGTCGACCGTCAGATTGACCTGCTGGGACTGGTTGAGCCAGGTGCCGGCGGCGAGCGGGCCCGAGAGGACGACCGACGGTGCGGTGTCGTCGCGCAGGCGCGCGGTCAGGTCGGTGACGCGGATCGTGTTCTTCCACTTGTCGTTGTAGGTGCGGTCGACGTCGGTCTTCAGGAAGAGGCCGATCGCCTCGTTCCCGGACGGGATCGACCACACGAAGGTGCCGTCGTTCGATGCCGTGTGGAGCTGCGACGAGCCGACAAACGACTCGCTGCGGAGGCGGGCCTTCATGTACGCGTAGGTGTCGGTGGCTGCCGTCGTGGTCACGACCCGGATCGAGCCGCTCTCGATCGTGGTGGTCGGCGGTGCGAGCCATTCCCAGTAGGCGTTCGCCTGGTGGGCGGCGGTGCCATAGGCGAAGATCCGAAGCGGGGTCGGCGACGGCACGTCGCCGTCGGCGCACGGCCCGGGGTGGCTCTTGATCGAGCAGCCGTAGAAGCCGGCGTCATGGAAGAACTGCCATCCGGAGACGTCGGCGGCGGTGCTGACCGAGACGTCGTAGGTGCCGGCGCGTGCTGGCGGAGCCGCGGCAGCGGCCAGGACGGCGGCCGCGGCTGCGAGTGCGCCGAGGAGGCGAAGGCGGGAGGACACGGGGGTTCCTTTCGCGAGGGACAGGGGCTACTCGCATCGTGAGAGCTGCCACCGTCACGCCGCTACGGGGCGGAGGCTGCATGACCGGCGCAGAACAGTCACGCGGCCTGTGACACTCACCCGGCCGGGGCATGTGGCCCGCCCGAATCGCTACGCTGACCTGGATGTCGAGGGCAGCAGTGCTGTGGGAGCCCGGGCTCGCGCCGACCGGCGCGCTGTTCGAGGAAGCGGTTACGCACGTCGTGCGAAAGCTCGGCCGGGCCAAGCCGTTTCCGTCCACCCCGCTCCCGGACGACCGGGCCGCAGCCGTGGCGGCGCTCGACGCCTGGGCCGGCGGCGACGTGGACTGGCGCGGCGAGCTGCGCCGCTACTACGAGGAGCACATCCCGGTCCGCGTCCGGCCCGCCGCGGCCGTGAACTCGACCCTGCGCCGCCTGCACGCGTCGGGCGCCCGGCTCGTGTGGGCGACCCCCGGCCCGGCCGAGGCGACGGATGTCCTGCTCCACCACCTCGGCATCGCCCGGCTCGTCGACGAGGTGGTCGTGGCGCCGTCGGCGGCCGCTGCGGCGGCTCCGGGAGTGCTCGTGGCCGGCGACGTCGAGACGCTTCTGGAGCTCGCGGGCGACCAGGCGGTGGCGACGTGATCGACGACTCCGACCGCCGCCTCGAGACGCTCCTCGATCGGATCGAGCAGCTGCGCCGCGAGCTCGAGGTGATCGGCCGCCGGCTCGACGGCCTCGAGGGGCTGAACCGGATCGCCGACGAGCTCCACCAGCTGAACGGCTCGCTCCAGACGCTGGCCTACGCCGCGCTTGGCCGGCGCGGGCCGGACGTGCGCGAGAACCGCTAGCCCGCGGTCTCGGAGACGACCACGCCGGCGTCTGCGACCGGCAGCGGCAGCACCCGCGGCGCCACATCCGCGAGCGCCGCGGCGACGGTGGTGCCGGCGCCGCGCTCGCACCACACGAGCACCGAGGGACCGGCGCCCGAGATCGTCGCGCCGTAGACCGGGAGGCCGCCGAGCCGCGCACGGACGGCGCCCAGAAGCGGCACGAACGGCGCGCGGTACGGCTCGTGCAGGCGGTCGTCGAGGGCATCGGCGAGCAGCTCGGTGCGGCCCGACTCGAGCGCCGCCACCAGAAGTGCGGCGCGCGCGGCCGTGTGGGCCGCGTCGGCGTGGGCGATCGACGCCGGAAGCGCCTCGCGCGCCAGCTTGGTCGGAAGCTCCTCGTCGGGCACGGCGATGACCAGGTCGGCCGGGCAGTCGCTCCGAAGGCGGATGGCCGCCGGCCCCTCCGCCCCGCTCCACGCCAGCGTGATCCCGCCCAGGATCGCCGCGGCGACGTTGTCGGGATGGCCCTCCAGCGCGACGGCGCCCGGCAGCGGGTCGGCCTCCCGGCCCGACCACGCCAGGCCGGCGGCGACGCCGGCCGAGATGGTCGCCGCGCTCGACCCCAGGCCGCGGTGGAACGGGATGCGGTTTTGCATCTCGAAGCGCAGGCCCGTGAGATCGGCGCCGGCGGACTGGAAGGCGCGCACGAACAGGTTGTCCGGCCCGCGGGACGCAGCCCGCACCCCCTCGCCCTCGACCTCCACCTCGATGCCCCCGCCCCGTGACGGGCCGATCGTCACCTCGTTTCGCAGCTCGAGCGCGATCCCGAGGCAGTCGAATCCCGGCCCCAGGTTGGCCGCCGAGGCGGGTGCCGAGACGTGCATCCGCTCAGGCACGCACGGGCTCCGCGCCCAGCGCCAGCTCCTCGAGGCTCTCGACGTCCGGCGGGCAGCGCACGATCTCGGCGCCCTCCGCACCGGCGATGTCGGGATCCTTGAGGCCGTGGCCGGTGAGGACGCAGACGACCGTCGAGCCGGGCGCGACGAGGCCGTCGGTGACCGCCTCGATGAGCGCCGCGACCGACGTCGCGGAGGCCGGCTCGCAGAAGACGCCCTCCTCCCGCGCGAGCAGGCGATAGGCGCTCAGGATGCGGTCGTCGGGCATCGCCCGGACGGCCCCGTCCGACTCGTGGACGGCCGCTGACGCCTCGCCGAGCCGGGCCGGGTTCCCGATCCGGATCGCGGTCGCCACCGTCTGCGGGCTCGGCACCGGCTTTCCCGTGACGAGCGGCGCAGCCCCCGCTGCCTGGCCGGCGAGCATCCGCGGGGCGACGCCGGATTCGCGAAAGCCCTTCCAGTACGCCGTGATGTTGCCTCCGTTGCCAACAGGGAGGGAGACCCAGTCCGGCGTGCCGCCCAGCTGCTCCAGCACCTCGAACGCAGCCGTCTTCTGGCCCTCGAGCCGATGCGGGTTGACGGAGTTCAGGAGCGCCAGCGGCTGCCGCTCGACCAGCTCCCGCACCAGGCGCAGGGCGTCGTCGAAATCGCCCTGCACCGCCACCACGCGCGCTCCGCAGATCTGGGCCTGGGCGAGCTTGCCGCGCGCGATCGCGCCCTCGGGAAGGACGACGGCCAGCCGGATCCCGGCCCGGCCGCAGTAGGCGGCCGCCGACGCGGAGGTGTTCCCGGTCGAGGCGCACACCGCGGCGGTCGCGCCCTCCTCGAGCGCCTTCGACACGGCCACCGTCATCCCCCGGTCCTTGAACGAGCCGGTCGGGTTCGCGCCCTCGTACTTCAGGTAGACGTCGGCGCCGACGAGCGCCGAGATCCGGCGCGCCGGCAGGAGCGGCGTCGAGCCCTCGTCGAGCGTGACGACCGGAGTGCGGTCGGTGACGGGAAGCCGGTCGCGGTAGCGCTCGATCAGGCCCGGCATCACACCGCGGCCGGCATGAGGACCCGCTTCAGGTCTTCCTCGGCACCGGGCTCGAGGATCGCCATCACGAGGTCGCCGGGCCGGAGCTCGGTCTCGCCGATGGCGATCTCGGCCCTGCCCTGCCGGCTCACCGAGATCAGCCGCGAGCCACCCGGCAGGTTCAGGTCGCGCACCATCCGGCCGGCGGCCGGCGAGCCGGAGTCGATCGCGAACTCGACGATCTCGAGGTTCTCGCGGCGCAGGTCGAGCAGCGTCACCAGCTCGTGGGCGGGCAGCTCGTGCTCGATCAGCGCGAGGATCGTGGCCGTCGCCGACACCGTCAGGTTGATGCCGACCATGTCGAAGTGCGGCTGGTTCCTCGGATCGTTCACCCGCGCGATGCACTTCTCGACGCCGTACTTCTCCTTCGCGACCTGGCAGACGATGATGTTGTCCTCGTCGTCGCCGGTGACCGCCACCACGAGGTCGGCCCGCTCGACGCCGGCCCGCTCGAGCACGAAGAGCTCGGTGGCGTCGCCGTAGCGGGCGACGTGCTCGAACCGCGCCTCGAGCGCCGGGTACCGGCCGCGGTCGTTGTCGAGCAGCGTCACCTCGTGCCCCATCTTGAGCAGGGTCGAGGCGAGGTTCGAGCCCACCTTGCCGCCGCCCGCGATCAGGATGTACACAGGGGCCTCCCTATCCGGTCCGGCCGGGCGTGGCGCAGATGGCCTGGGTCGTCGTCTCGATCGCCGCGGACGTCGCGCACACCGTCTGCAGGCCCAGCGACGAGTAGAACGCCGCCCGCGCCGGGTCGAGGATGCGGGTGACAACGCACGGGCAGTGGAATCGCTTCTGCGCCACCTGAGCGATCACGATGTTGGTGTTGTCGCCGTCGGTCGCGACGACGCAGGCGTCGGCATCCTCGATGCCGGCGTCGATCAGGACGTCGAGCTCGAGCCCATGGCCCTGGATGAACCGTCCGGGCCAGTCCTCCGGGAGGCGGGCGAGGGCTTCGGGGTCGTCGTCGATGACCGTGACGTCGTGCCCGTCGGCGGCCATGCGGCTGGCGATCGCGGAGCCGACTCGTCCGCACCCAACGATCAGCAGTTTCATGCGTCAAGCCTAGCTTGTGACGCGATATCGTCGCGGCCGCATGTCGGCCACCCGCATCGGCCTACTCGGCTACGGAACCGTCGGTGCCGCCGTGCACCGGCTCCTCGACGGCGGCGCCGCCGCGATCGAGCGCGTCACGGGCGGGCCGGTCGAGGTGGCGGCGGCGCTCGTGCGCGACCCCGGCCGGCATCCGAAGGCCCCGGCCGGCCTCCTCACGACCGACTTCGCCCGCCTCCGCGACGACGACTCGATCTCGGTTGTCGCCGAGGTCATGGGCGGCATCGACCCGACCCGCGGCCACGTCCTTGCGCTCCTGCGCGCGGGGAAGTCGGTCGTCTCGGCCAACAAGCAGCTCCTCGCCCGGCACGGAGAGGAGCTCTTCGACGCCGCCGAGGAGCACGGCGTCCAGCTCCGCTTCGAGGCCAGCGTGTGCGCCGCAATCCCGGTCGTGAAAGTGCTCCGCGAGTCGATGATCGTGAGCGGCGTCCACCGCATCGACGGCATCGTGAACGGCACCACGAACTTCATCCTGAGCCGGATGGTGCAGTCCGGCGCGGCCTATGCCGACGCGCTCGCCGAGGCGCAGGGGCTCGGATACGCCGAGGCCGACCCGACCGAGGACGTGACCGGGGCCGACGCCGCGGCGAAGATCGCGATCCTGGCGTCGATCGCCTTCCACACCCGCGTGCGGCTCGAGGAGGTCGAGCACGTGGGCATCGACCGGCTCGACCTGGCGGATGTCCAGCACGGCGCAGAGCTCGGCTACGCGACCAAGCTGATCGCCTCCGCGATCCAGTCCGGGTCGGCGGTCGTCGCTCGCGTGCACCCCTGCCTCGTCGCCCGCGACCATCCGCTGGCCACCGTCGAGGGCGCCTTCAACGCCGTGATGCTCCGGGGCGAGTCGATCCGCGAGGTCATCCTCGAGGGGCCCGGCGCCGGCGGCAAGGAGACGGCCACCGCCGTGATCGGCGACCTCCTGGCGGTGATCGGCACCCGCGGCACGGGATTCCTCCAGCACGACGGCTACTTCCGCGGGCTCGACCGGATGCTGGTGCGCGAGCTCGAAAGCCCGTTCTACCTCCGCTTCGACGTGGAGGACGAGCCGGGCGTGCTCGCCCAGGTCGCCCAGGCGCTGGCCGATCGAGGCGCGTCGGTGGCGCAGGTCGTGCAGCGCTCGTCCGGCGGCGTCCACATCGTGATCCTCACCCACCGGGCCAACGAGGGCGCCGTGCGCGACGCGGCGGCGGCGGTCGGCGCGCTCCGGTTCAGCCGCTCGAAGCCGGTCGTCCTGCCCGTGCTCGAGCGCGGGGTCTAACACTCTCTACACCTCGGCCAGCTCGGCGCCCGCCGGGAAGTGGGTCACGATGACCCGGCACGGGGCCCTGCGCAGGATGAAGTCCACCGTCTGGCCGAAGAACTCCTCGTGGACGCTCCGCGCCAGACGGTGCTTCTGCGGCGAGCCGACGACGATCAGGCCGGCCTGGTGCTCGACGGCTGCGTCAACCACGAGCCGGCCGGGGCTGCGCGTGCGCTCGACGACCGAGCGGTACTCGACGCCGTACTCCTCCGCGAGCGACGCCGCCATCGCCTGGACGGCCGCCACCTCGGCGTCGCGCTCGGGCATCACGAGATCGAGCGGGTCGCGCACCGGCACGGAGATCGCGCTCACCCCGACCACCGCGGCGCCGGCCTCGACCGCCAGGCGACAGGCGGTCGCCATCGTCTCCTCGGCGATCGCGTCGAGCCGCTCGAGCGGGACAACGACGGCCGCGAAAGCGATATCGGTCACGTCGACCGACGGCGGCGCGGCCTCCTCCACCCGCTCGATGAGCGGCAGCCCGGCCCGGATGCGCGTGCCCGCGTAGACGACGAGCCCGCCGATCATCCAGAGCGGCCCGACGACCCGCGCTCCGGGATGCGTGCCCAGCGCGACCACCCAAGCGGCGAACGACAGCACCGCCCCCACCACGGATGTCACCGGGATCAGCCGCCCCCTGACCCAGACGTTGCCCTTCATCATGAACGGCCGCGGCATCTCCGGCTCGGAGATGCGAAGCCAGATGATCGCCGCCTGGGTCAGCATGAACGCGATCAGGATGCCGAACGAGTAGAGCGAGGCGAGCGTCAGCGTCTCCTCGTTCGAGAAGAGCGAGCCCACGACGAGGAAGCCGACCGCGAGCACGGCGACCCCGACGATCGCTGCGGGCGGCGCCAGCACCCGCCTGCTGGTGCGGCCGAAGACGGGCGGAAGCTGGGTGTGCCGGCCCATTGCCTCGGAGAGCCGCGCGCACCCCGAGAAGCTGGTTGCGATCGCCATGATCAGGATCGTGCAGGCCGTGAAACCGACGCCGAGACGGAGCAGGGTCTCGACCCAGTCCGGGCCTTTCTGCCCGATGGCGTGCGCGAGCCCGAGCATCGGCGTGTCTACCCATCTCGTCGCGAGGAGCGTCGTCCCGCCGTGCGCGTTGTCGGAGGGGTGGGCCGGGAACGCGGACACCGCCGCCGTGGCGACCGCGCTGTAGACGAGCACGACGGTGAAGACCGATGTGCGCACGCTGTCGGGAAGGGTCTTCTCGGGATTCTTCGCGACGCCCGCCAGCGTCCCGACCTTCTCGAGCCCGGTGTAGCCGATCATGGCGATCGGGAGGGCGAAGGCCACCGAGTTCCAGGTCGGCACCTTGCCGAGGTCGATGCTGTTCTGGAGGGCGTCCACGGAGAGCAGGAGCACGAGGCCGAAGATCGCCATCCCGAACTGGAGCACCAGGTCGAGCACCGCCACCACGACGCCGATCGTGTACGCGTCCGTCCGCCGCACCATGCGAATCGCGGCGACCACCACCACGATGCCGACCGCCACCACCGTGGCGCGGCCGTGCTGGCCGCGGAACCAGCCGTCCTGGCCGATCGCGCCGGCGAAGTAGTACGGCAGGAAGAGCGCCGAGAGCGAGATGGCGAGGACGAAGTCGAGCACCGTCGCCCATCCGGCGATGAAGCCGACCAGGTCGTTGAAGGCCCGGCGGGCGAACGCCGAGGCGCCGCCGGGCTCCGGGATCGTCGCCCCACCCTCGGCGTAGGCCGCGGCGGCGAGCGCGAAGAGGAAGCCGGCCGCGGCGAAGACGACCGGCGTCAGCGAGAGCGCGTAGACCGCCGTGATCCCGAGGGCGTAGTAGAGCGAGCTCGAGATCTCGCCGTAGGCCATCGCGTAGAGCGCCCGTGCCCCGAGGAACCGCCCGAGCGACGGGATCTTGCGCGCCATGGCGGAGAGCTTAGTGCCCGGAGCGCCCGGAGAGCTCGGCGCAGCGGCGCGAGAGGAAGGCGCGATCGGCGGCGCCCGGAGCCAGCTCGAGCGCGCGCCGGTACTCGGCCAGCGCCGCTTGCGTGCGGCCGAGCCGGCGCAGCATGTCGGCGCGGGCGGCGGGAAGCAGGTGGTAGCCGGCGAGCGCCGGCCCAGCCGCGAGCCGGTCGAGCAGCGCCAGCCCCTCCTCGGGGCCCTCGGCCAGCGAGACCGCCACCGCGCGGTTCAGGTCGACCACCGGCGACGGTGCGACGGCGGCGAGGTCGGCGTAGAGGCGGGCGATCGTCTGCCAGTCCGTCTCGGCGGGAGAGGCGGCCCGCACGTGCTCACGCGCGATCGCCGCCTGGAGGCAGTAGAGCCCGATCCATCCGCCGCGCGCAGCCCCGTCGAGCAACGCCTCGCCCTCGGCGACCAGCTCGCGATCCCACAGGCTCCGGTCCTGGTCGTCGAGCAGCACCGGCCCGCCGTCCGGGCCTGACCGCGCAGGCGTCCGCGCGTGGTGAAACAGCATGAGCGCCGCCAGGCCCGCCGGCTCGGGCTCGCCCGGCACGAGCGATGCCAGGATCCGGGCGAGCCGGATGGCCTCGTCGCAGAGCTCGGCGCGCACGGGAGCGTCGCCCGACGAGGCGGCGTAGCCCTCGTTGAACACCAGGTA
This sequence comes from Gaiellales bacterium, assembly GCA_036258075.1. Taxonomy (GTDB): domain Bacteria; phylum Actinomycetota; class Thermoleophilia; order Gaiellales; family JAICJC01; genus JAICJC01. Next base: position 1,913 of record DATAEI010000025.1, on the reverse strand, counting down.
CAGCACCGCCATCGCCTGGTCGAGCCGTTCGGGCAGCACCGGCTCGGGCGACTCGCGAAGGCCGATCCCGGCGACCCGCAGGCGCCGTTTGGCGCGGACGATCCGCTGCGCCATCACGGGCTCGGAGACGAGGAACGCACGCGCGATCTCGGGCGTCGAGAGGCCGCCCGCCAGGCGCAGCGTCAGGGCCACCTGAGCGTCGGTGGCGAGCGCCGGGTGGCAGCAGGCGAGGATCAGCTCGAGCCGATCGTCCGGCAGCGCGTCCTCGCCGTGCTCGGGAGCGGGCTCCACGCCCGGCCGGTCGAGCTGCGGCAGCTTCTCGGCCAGCGTCCGGTCGCGCCGGATCCGGTCGATCGCGACGTTGCCGGCCGTCGCGATGAGCCATGCGGCCGGCTCCGGGGGCACGCCGTCAGCCGGCCAGCGCGCGGCCGCCCGGGTGAACGCCTCCTGCACGGCCTCCTCGGCCAGGTCGGGATCGCCGAACCGCCGCCAGAGCGCGCCGACCGCCCGCGCCCAGTGATCGCGGAAGGCCGAGTCGACCGCGGCCCGGGCCGGGTCGTTCATCGGTCGCCGAGGGCGCGAATGCGGAGGATGCCGAGCAGCACGAAGACGCCGCCGCCCAGGAAGCCCACCTGTCCGCCGCCGACCCAGATCGTCTCGATCAGGATCGCGACGCCCAGCCCGAGCAGCACCCAGGCCATCACCCTGCTCAGCGTGAGCATCAGCCGATGGCGGGCGTGCCGACCATCACGCGGCAGTCCGCGTTTCGCAGCACGTAGTCGATGACCCGCCCGAACATCTTCTCGCCACCCCGCTGCCGCTGGTCCGCGCCGAGCACGATGATCTCCGAGCCGCGCCGCCGCGCCTCGTCGACGATCGCCTCGCCGACGTTGCGCGTGCGCACGATGCGGGTGATGACGCTCACCCCGTACTGGCTTCCGAGGGCCGCCGCCTCACGCAGCTCGCGCTCGGCCGCCTCCGACTCGTCCTGCATGGGATCGGCGAGCGGCCGGTTGAGCGGCACCTGGATCGGATAGAGCGCGATCAGCCGCGTCCCGGACTCCGCGGCCAGCCGCAGGGCCGTGACGGTCATCTCGTCGGTGATCGTGTGCGAGGTGAGCGGCAGGAGGATGGAGCGGTATTCGACCTCGACCGCCGGCCCGAACACGGCCGCGGGCGCCAGCACCGTCTCGGTGAGCGGGAGCCCCTGAGAGCGGCGGTACCCGACGTAGACGACCATTCCGACCGCGAGCCATGCGAGGCCGACCGGCGCCACGTTGTCGGAGAAGTGCAGGACGATGGTGACGAGCCAGAACGTGAGCGTCGCCAGGCCGCCGAGCACCGCGAAGAGCGGCAGGTCGTACGAGCCGACCATGAAGGAGAGCGGCCCGCGGTAGGGCATGTCGTCACCCGACATCGTGTGCCGCATCCAGATCACCGATGCGTGCGCGAGCGTGAACGACAGCATCGCGCCGAACGCGTAGATGTTGCCGAGGAACGTCGAGTTCCCGAGCATGAGCGCGATCGCAAGGACGCTGTAGAGGGCGATCGCGATGTACGGGGTCGAGAAGCGGGGATGGATGCGCCGCAGCGCCTCGGGCAGCTGGCGGTGCTGCCCCATCGAGTAGGTGAGTCTCGACACCCCGATGATCCCGGCGTTGGTGGCGATGATCAGGATCGTCCCTGCGAGGATGGCGACGTAGTACCCAAGGCCGCTCTCGATCGTCTTGGGCAGGTTCAGGTTCTTGACCAGGCCCGCCACCGGGTCGTTGGCGTAGCGGCAGGCGAGGTCGCTCGTCGGATCCCCCGCCTTCAGATCCCGGTTCGTGCAATCGAACCGCTTCGTGTCGCGCACCTGCTGCTGCGTCGCCGGTGCGACGGGAAGCGCCGAGAGCGCCACCGACGGCAGGAAG
>DATAEI010000024.1:0-23237 GCA_036258075.1 Gaiellales bacterium | reverse complement strand
ATCCGGGCCTCCATCCGTCCGTCGCGCACCTGCGGCAGCTTGGCGGCGGCCTTCTGCGCCGCGGCGGTCGCCTGCACGAACGGGCCCTCGTTCAGGTGGTCGAAGCCGACCACGGCGCCCTTCGCGTCGACGCCGACCTCGGCGCTCGCGACCGCCGTGCCGTCGTCCTCGACCAGGTAGCGCCACGCGGTCATCGGCGCATCGCCGAGGCCGCCCTTCTCGAGGTCGGTCAGGCGCAGGTTGTGCACCTTGTGAGGCGATGCGAGCCGGCGCCCCTTCGGCCCGATGTCACGCAGCCCGCGCGCCTTCGATCGGCCGGGCGCCTCGGCCCGGTGCACCGCGAGCACGCCGTCGGCCGCGGCCTTCTCGGCGTCGGCAGGTGGAGTCGGGAACTCGATCGGCACCGCGCCTAGCTCCTCGTGTGGTAGGTGTGCGTCCACGATCCGGTGCCCTGGTAGGCGTTCCGAAAGGCGGAGTACGCCATCCGCGAGCGGCCGTACCACGGATCCTCGACGCGCAGGAACCCGGGGCCGGTGCCCGGGTCGTCGTATCCGGCGAGCACCACGAAATGGCCGCCGCCGCCCTGCCAGCCGATGCGCACGCCGAGCGGCCTGCCGGCGTTCACCTCGTGCTCGACCTCGCTGAGCGGGACCGCCGCGCCGGCCCAGCTCTGGAGGTTCCCGACGCGTGACAGCCCCCGGTCGAGGTACCAGTCGCGGTTGCAGGCCGCGGTCGAGCCGTCGGCGCAGCACGCCGTCTCCCCGAGCTCGGCGTTCGCGAGACTGCACTGGCTCCAGGCGCTCGCGGCGTTGTAGAACCGGCTCACGCTCGTCGACACCGCCGACCAGCACCAGTTCGTCTGGAGCTGGTGCTGCATGTCAAAGCCGAGGCTGCGGCGCCGCTCCGCCGTGCCCGTCGACCACACCGGCCTTCCGTCGATCGTGTACACGACCGCGTTGCCGTCGTCCTGGACGGCGAGCCGGGCGCCGGGGCTGCCCGACGTGCGGCTCTCCCAGACGACTCCCGCCGGCCCGGTCAGGGCAAGGTTGCCGTCGGCCTGCATGGCGAGCTGCGTCACGGTCTGGCCGTTCGTCCCGGACGCCCAGATGGCCGTCCCCGAGTCGTAGAGCACGAGGTTGCCGTCGGACTGGAGCACCAGCTCGAGCCCGCCGCCGGGCGCCCGCAGGACGTCCCTCGGCGCGAGCGCATCGGGCGGCCACAGGGTGTCGGCGCGCCCGCCCGGCGGCCACATGGTCGTGCCGGTCGTCCAGCGGACGGCGCGGCGCCGGCCGACGATCGCGGCGTTGCCGTCGTCCTGGACGACGAGCTGGGCGCCCGGCGTGTCGCCGGTTCCCGACGCCCACACCGTGCCTTCGCTGCCGTGCAGGACGAGGTTCCCGTCCTCCTGCAGGACGGCGCTCGTCACGTCCCTGCCGGCCGTCGCCGACGTCCAGACCGGGACGCCGTCGCGGGCCAGCACGAGGTCGCCGTCGGTCTGGAGCGTGAGCGTGAGCGGCCGGGTCTTCGCCGTGAGCGCCGCACCGGGGAAGAGCGCCTCCGTCGCCCGCAGGCGGTCGCCCGCCGCCACGGCCCACTCGGTCACCGTGCCCGACTCCCAGACCGTGGAGCTGTCACTCGCTCGGACCACCAGGTTCCCGTCGTCCTGCACGACGAGCCTCGCGCCGCGGTTGCCGCTCGTCTTCGTCTCCCACACGACCTTGCGCCTGCCGACGAGCGCCAGGTTCCCGCCGGCCCGCATCTCGGCATGCGTGGCGCCCGATCCGGCGGTGCCCGAGGCCCACAGCCGCTCGGCGCCCGACTTCAGAAGGACGAGGTCGCCGTCGGCCTGCATCGCGAGCGTCACCGGCCGGGTCGGCGCGTGGAGCTGCCGGCCGGCGGCGAGGGTCTGGCCCGGACCGAGCTGGGTCGCCATGCTCGCCGGAACCGTGTCACGGCCCGGCGGGCCTCGTCAAGGCCGGCGCGCCTGGCCCATCTGCCGGCCCCGCCTGAGCCCCGCCCCGAAGGCGCCGGTGTAGAGCCGCACCGGTACGAGCCGCAGGGCCTTCATCCCGAGCATCATCGGGAACGGGAAGACGATCTCGGCCTTCTCCTTCTCGATGCCGCGGCAGATGCGGCGGGCGGCGTCGTCGGGCTCGAGCATGAACGGCATCGGGAAGGTGTTCTTGGCCGTGAGGTCGGTGCGGACGAAGCCGGGGCACACGGTCTGCACGGTGATCCCGAACGGGCGCAGGTCGATGCGGAGCGCCTCCAGCAGGTTGATCTCGGCCGCCTTCGTCGCGCCGTAGGCCTCGGAGCGGGGGAAGCCGCGGTAGCCGGCCACGCTCGCCATGCCGACGATCGTCCCCGTCCCGCGCCGGCGCATCTCGGGCAGCACAGCCTCGACGCCGTGGGCCATGCCCATCACGTTCGTGTCGAAGTGGCTTCGGAGCACGTCGGCGTCCCAGGCGTCGACGGTGAACTGCTGCCAGTAGGCCGCGTTCAGGACGGCGATGTCGAGCCCGCCGAGCTCCTCGCGCACGCGCCGCTCGGCGGCGATGACCGCGTCGCGGTCGGTGACGTCGAGCGGCACGGGGAGGACGCGGCTCCCCAGCGCCTCCAGCCGGTCGGCCCGGCGCGCGCTTGCGGCGACCCTGCATCCGCGGCGGACGAGCTCCTGCACGAGCGCCGCGCCGATCCCGCTCGAGGCGCCGGTGACCCAGACCCGGCGGCCGCCGAGCCTCACGACCGTGCCAGCCGCAGCTGCAGGTCTCCGAGCGCACCGGTGCGAAAGCCGGCCTCGCAGTACGCCAGGTAGAACTCCCACATCCGCCGGAACGTGACGTCGAAGCCGAGCGCCGCCACCTCGTCGGCCCGGGCCAGGAAGCGCTCGCGCCACATGCGGAGCGTCGCGGGGTAGAACTGGCCGATCTCGCTCGCCGCCTCGATCCGCAGGCTCGATCCGCCGCGCACCGCCCTGTCGAGCGCCGCCTCCGACGGGATCAGGCCGCCGGGGAAGATGTACTTGTGCACCCATCCGTAGGTGCGCCGCGTGGCGCGGTAGCGGGGGTGGGGCATGGTGATCGTCTGCATCGCCATCGCCCCGCCGGGGCGCAGGTAGCCGTCGCAGCGCTCGAAGAACACCGGCCAGTAGCGCTCGCCGATCGCCTCGAACATCTCAACCGACACGATCCGGTCGTACGTGCCCGGGATCTCGCGGTAGTCGCACAGGATGACCTCGATCAGGTCCGCGAGCCCGGCGGCCGCGATCCGCTCGCGGGCCAGCTCGGCCTGCGCGGTCGAGATCGTCGCCGACGTGACCCGGCAGCCGCGCGTCGACGCGAGGTGGATGGCCATGCCGCCCCAGCCGGTGCCGATCTCGAGCACGTGGTGGCCGGGCGCCACGTCGGCCAGGCCGGCGAGCGCCTCGTACTTGCGCCGCTGGGCGGTGGCGAGCGTGTCGCCCGGCTCGAAGATCGCGCACGAGTAGGTCATGGTCTCGTCGAGGAAGAGCGCGAAGAGCTCGTTCGAGAGGTCGTAGTGGCGGGCGATGTTCCGGGCGGCGCCGGCCAGGGTGTTCTCCTCGTCGGCGGGCAGGCGGCGGTCGAGCATCCGGCCGACCCTCCGGAACGGCGCCGGAGCGAGCCGGCCGAGCGAGGCTGCGAACGCCGTCAGCGCCCCGGCCAGGTCGTCGGCCGACCAGTCGCCCGCCATGTACGCCTCGCCGAAGCCGATCCGGCCGGCGGTGGCCAGGCGGTGGAAGAAGTCGTCGCGGTGGATGGTCATCGTCGGGGCATCCCGCCGGCCCGCGACCGCGACCGCGCCGTCGGGCATGACGACGGTCAGCGACCCGTGTCCGAGCACGCGGGCAGCGCGCAGGAAGAGCGCCCGGGCGATCCTCGCCCGGACCGGGGCGATCGCGGGGTCGGGCACCCAGCTCGGCGCCCGGCCCTGGAATTCGGTGGTGGCGCTCATCCGACCCGCTCCTGCGGCGCACGGCGGCGGTGGCGGATGTGCGCCAGCCCGCGCCGGTGCAGGCGCAGCCCCTGGAGGTGGATGAGGGTCGTCACCTTCGCGGTCATGAGCGGGTAGCGGACCAGCATCCGCCCCAGCGTGTGGTTGGTCAACGGCAGCCGCCGCCCGGTCAGCGAGGCCGAGAACACCCGCTCGCCGTCCTGGTCGAGCGCCATCTGGATCGCGAGCCGGTCGCCGGGCGGAGCGAAGGTCATCCGGTAGCGGCCGTCGACGGTCAGAAACGGCGAGACGTAGAACGCCTTGTCGGCCTCGGCCCGGCCGCGCTCGCCCGGATGCAGCAGGTAGCAATGCCGCTCGCCGTGAGTGTTGTGCACCTCTGCGACGACGCAGCGCAGCTCCCCGTCGGGCCCGTGGCAGTAGAAGACCGAGAGCGGGTTGAAGACGTAGCCGAGGACGCGGGCATTGGTCAGGAGCGTCACCGGGCCGCCCTCGAGGTCGACGCCGTGCAGGCGCAGGTAGGCGTCGAGGTTCGCGCGGATCGGCCTGCGCGGGTCGCCCAGGTGGTCGCGGCTGCGGATCGTCGTGACCCCACGGCGGTCGGCGCCGAACGCCCACAGGCGGCTGTCGATCTCCGGAAGCTCGTCGAGGTCGACGTGCCACATGTAGACGCCGTAGCGGAACAGGTTGCGTACCGGTGTCCGCCGCTCGTGCACGACCTGGCCTTCGTAGAGGCACGACCTCACCAGGGACACCCCATCGCGAGGGCGGCCCGCAGGCCGGAGATGCAGCCGTCCTCGTGGAATCCCCAGCCGTGGTAGGCGCCGCAGTAGTAGGTGCCGCGGTCGCCCTGGAGCGCGGGCAGCCTGGCCTGGGCCGCCAGGCTGGCGTGCGTGTAGACCGGGTGCTCGTACACCATCCGGCGCAGCTCCCGGGCCGGCTCGATCCGTGCCGTCTGGTTCAGCGTCACGCAGTAGTCGAGCGGCTCGGACAGCGCCTGAAGCCGGTTCAGGTGGTACGTGACGTGCACCTCCGGCATGGACGTGGAGCACGTGTCGAGCAGGTAGTTCCACGAGGCCCGCGCACCGTGGGCCCGGGGGAGGAGCGAGCCGTCGGTGTGGAGCACCGTCTGGTTCGTGGAGTAGGTCCATGCCCCCAGCACGTCGCGCTCGGCGCCGCTTGGATCGGCCAGCATCGCGAGCGCCTGGTCGGGATGCGCCGCGATGACCACCCGGTCGTAGCGGTGCTCGCCGTTCACGATGACGCCCCTCTCCGTCCGCTCGACCCGCTCGACCGCCGTCGCGGTCATGACCCGGTCGAGCCGGCGGGCGACGGCATCGACGTAGACGCGGCTTCCGCCGGCGACGGTCTTCCATTGGGGCGAGTTGGTCACGGTGAGCATCCCGTGGTTGGCGAAGAAGCGGATCAGGTAGCGCGCAGGGTATGCGCGCACGGTGGACGGGGAGCTCGACCAGACGGCGCCGGTGAGCGGGAGCATGAAGTGGTCGGTGAAGTATCTCGAATACCCACCTTCGGCCAGGAATTGCTCAAGCGTCAGCCGATCGGCCGCCGGGTCGCGCAGGACGGAGCGGGCGTGGCGGTGAAACCGCCTCACCTCGCCGAGCATCCGCAGGTAGCGCGGCCGGCCGAGCACCGAGGCCCGCGGCATCACGCCCTGCATCCCGCGCGCCCCCGCGTACTCGAGGCCGCACCCCTCGCAGCGCACCGAGAAGCTCATGTCGGAGTCCTGCGTGCGCACGCCGAGCTCGCCGAAGAGCCGCAGGAGCGTGGGGTAGGTGCGCTCGTTGTGGACGATGAAGCCCGTGTCGAGCGCCACCTCGCGACCGCCCTCGCCGCGCACGGCCACGGTGTTGGCGTGCCCGCCGAGCCGGTCGTCGCGCTCGTAGAGGGTCACGCGGTGCCGGCGTCCGAGGACGTGGGCCGCCGTCAGCCCCGAGACGCCGCTTCCGATCACCGCGATGTCGAGGCGCTCGCCCATCAGGTCGCAAAGAGGGCCGAGACGGCGGCGACGGCTCCCCAAGCGGCGGCGACGGCGGCCACCTTGCGCCTCGCGGCCGGGGACGGCAGGAGCGTGCCGAACGCGATGCAGTCGGAGAAATCGAAGGCGACCCGGGCGGCGAGCGCCGCCAGCAGCGCGTCCCCGCGCGGCGCCGCGACGATGGCGACGCCCGAGACGACGTCGCGGACGCCGACCAGCGCCGAGAGCAGCCGCACGCCGGACTCGCGCGCCTCCCAGCCGCGGTAGCCGCCGTTGCGGCCGATGACGCCCGGCAGGAGCACGGCGCTCACGCCGTAGGCGGCGGTGAGGAGCCCGACGATGCGCGGAAACCAGATCACCCGGAGATCCTGACCGCCTGGTCGGCCGGCAGCGCGAACGCCGCGGCCAGCTGATCGTCGAGCGGGCGGATGCCCAGCGTGCCGAGCGTGAGCCGGCGGGCGAACGACTGCCAGGCGGGCAGGCGCTGGAGCATCGTGTGGCCGGTGCCGCGGAGCTCGAAGCGGGCGAGCCTCGCGGCGACGGGGTGGGCCCGGCGCGCGAGCTCGAGCGAGCGGCCCGGGTCGGTGATGCGGTCACGCACGCCGTGGGCGATCGCAACGGTGCGGCCGGCGAGCTGCGCGACCGGTTCGGCCGGAGGGCACCAGGGCGCGAGCGCGACCACCGAGACGACCGCCGGATGGCCCGCCGCCCTGAGCGCCGCCCGGGCGCCCATGGAGTGGCCCAGGAGGCAGATGGGGACGTCGTAGCGCTCCGCGACGCGGTCGAGCGCCCACTCGACGTCGCGCACGGGATCGCCGTCGTTGTAGCCGACGACGCGATAGCGGAGCTGGACGGACGCCAGGCCCAGGCGGCGGCCGCTTCGGGCCAGGTCGAGCAGGAACGGGAGCATGCGCAGGGCGGGGGTGCGCAGGTTCGAGTCGCGGGCCGTGCTCTGCGACTTGCCGCCGTGGGCGATGACCACCGCCGCGCGCGGCCGGCCGCGCGGGCCCAGGGTGAGGAGGGAGGGTGTGTCGGGGCCCGGCACGGTCGAGGCGATGGTACTGGCCGGCCCGGCCGCGCGGGCGGTGGCGTCCATACCCCCTCTTCGCCGCACCGGGCGGGTCGGTTCAGGGCGATTTCGTTGCGTCTGGCACGAGCGGTGATATAGAGTCGGGGCGTGGTTCCGGGCAGGGCTGACACGGGGGCCGCGGCCGCCCGCCGGTCCGTGGCGGGACATGCCGACCTCGAGCGGCACCTGCGCGGCGTGCCTGGCTGGCTCACGCGGGAGGAGGGCGAGGTGCTGTACGACCTGGCGCGCGCCTGCACCGGCCGCGGCGCGATCGTCGAGATCGGGTCGTTCAAGGGTCGCTCGACGATCTGCCTGGGCCTGGGGTCGCGGGCCGGCTGCGGCGCGCCGGTCTATGCCATCGACCCCGGCCACGGCTGGAAGCGGTTCGCGGAGTTCCGCGCCAACGTTGCCCGGGCCCGCGTCGAGGAGCTGGTTCGGCCGATCGCGTCGACCTCAGCCGACGCGTACCCGGACTTCCCCGAGGCCGCGATCGAGCTGCTCTTCATCGACGGCTCGCACCGCTACGACCTGGTCGACCTCGACTTCCACCTGTGGACGCGAAAGCTCGTCGTGGGCGGGATGCTCGCCATGCACGACACGAGCGCCGCCTTCCCGGGCTCGTGCCGGGTCGCGGAGGAGCGGATGTACAAAGGCACCGGCTACCGCCGTGTGCGCTTCGTCTACAGCTCGATGACCGTCGGCCAGAAGGCCGGCCGGATCTCGGTGGCCGAGCGGGCGGCCAACCGCGGCTCGCTGCTCGTGAAGCGGTCGTTCGACGCGGCCGTGCGGGTGCGCGGGCACATCCCCGAGCAGGTCAAGCGCACGGGCCGGCGCGGGCTGCGCGCCGTGCAGCGGCCCGAGGTTCCGAGCTAGGCCGGCGCGAAGCGGAGCGACCGGCCGACCGGGTCGGCGGCGACGAGCTCGACCGGGAGGGTCGTTCCGGGCTCGATGCGGTGGTCGCTGCGCAGGCGCGCGCGGACGGGCGGGTCGGCGATCTGAAGCCGGGCTCCGCGGGAATCGTCGTCGACGACGACCGCGTCGAACCGCTCCCCGACCCGGTGCTCCAGCTCGCGCGCCTCGAGCTCGTCGACGACCGCGCGCTCGACCTGCGCGGCGCGGGCCTCCGACTGCTCCATCACGTCCGGCAGGCGAAGCAGCGTCTCGACGGCGGCCGCGTCGGGGGTACGGCCGGCCTCGAGATCGACCAGCAGGTCGAGCACGTAGCGGTCGGCCAGCCGCCGGAGCGGCGCGGTGGTGTGCGCGTAGGCGATCGCGAGGCCGGCGTGGACGTGCTCCTTCGGCACCTCGCCCGAGAAGGCGACGTAGCCGGCCCGCCCCATGACGCCGCGGGCCTGCTCCAGGAGCGCGGCCCGGGGCGGATCGTCGGGCCGCAGGCTGCGCGCGAACTCCTCGTAGCTCATCTGCCGGGGCCAGTCGACGCCCAGCCCGGCGGCGGCGCGGCGCAGCACGTCCACCCGGTAGGGATCCGCCCCGCCCATCGTCCGCAGGAGGCCCACCCGGTGGCGGAGCATGACGGCCGCCGCGACGGAGCCGGCGAGCAGCGAGATCTCGGCGTTCCAGTCCTCGGACTCGAGCCGGGTCTCCCACTCGAGCCGGTATCCGCACGGCGTCCCGGCGTCGGGGACGACCCGCTGGTCGGGCGCGTTCAGCGTGACCGCGCCGCGCGCCTCCGCGAGCGCGATCCGCCGTGTGGCGATCTCGCGCAGGAGCGCCGCCCGCTCGGCGTCGAGGCCGGCGTAGTCGAGCCGGTCGCGGCTTCGCACGAGCGCGCGGCCGACCGACGCGGATGTCTCCCTGCCGTGATCGTCGAGCTCGACCGTGAAGACGACGGCCGGCCGCTCCTCGCCGGGAAGCAGGCTCGCCGCCCCCTCGCCGAGCGCGCGCGGGTAGAGCGGGCAGCGCACGTCGGGCGTGTAGACGGTGACGCCGCGCTTCCAGGCCTCGGCCTCGATCACGCCGCCCCGCTCGACGAACCAGCCGACGTCGGCGATCGCATAGCGCACGCGATGGCCGCCGCCGGGCGCGCGCTCGAGCAGCATCGCCTGGTCGAGGTCCATGCTGCCCGGCGGATCGACGGTGAAGAAGGCCAGGTGGCGCAGGTCGGCCCGGCCCTCGGCGGTCGCCCGGCGGGTCGCCGCGGCCCGCGCGGCCTCGTCGACCTCGGCGGGGTGTTCCGGGCTCACCTCGAACTGCTCGCGGATGCGGGCGAAGTCCTCGGCCAGCGTGCCGGGCGGCGCCTCGGTCAGCCGGACGCGGCGGTTCGGCGTCACAGGTCGTCCTGCCGGCGACCCGTCGCGGCACGGGCCAAGGCCGCGCAGTGGTGGTTGTCCATGAGGGCTGACACTCGAGGTGCTGCAGTGTGCCTCAGAACTGCCCGCAGCGTTCGTACTCCGGCGAAGACCGCGTTCTTCGCCGGAGGGCACCGAACGGCCGCCACCCCTTAAGGAAGGGGCCCGCGGGGGAACCCTGGGTTCCCCCGCGCTAGGCTTCTGCCTTCTGCTTCGCCCCGGCCTTGATCCAGGGCATCATGGCGCGGAGGCGCGAGCCCACCGTCTCGATCTGGCGGTCGGCGGCCTCCTCGCGCATGCGGGTGAAGTTCGGCCGGCCGTTCGCCTCCTCGTCCATCATCTCCCTGGCGAAGCTGCCGTCGCGGACGTCCGAGAGGATCTTCCGCATGTTCTCGCGGACGTGCTCGTCGATCACCTTCGGGCCGCGGGTCAGGTCGCCGTACTCGGCCGTGTCGGAGATCGAGTAGCGCATCCCGGCGAGGCCGCCCTCCCACATGAGGTCGACGATCAGCTTGAGCTCGTGGAGGCACTCGAAGTAGGCGATCTCGGGCTGGTAGCCGGCCTCGACCAGCGTCTCGAAGCCCATCTGGACGAGCTGGGTCGTGCCGCCGCAGAGCACCGCCTGCTCGCCGAAGAGGTCGGTCTCCGTCTCCTCGGTGAAGGTCGTCTCGATGAGCCCGCCGCGGGCGCAGCCGATGCCGTGCCCGTAGGCGAGCGCGAGCTGGAGCGCGTTCCCGGTCGCGTCCTGGTGCACGGCGACGAGGCCGGGCACACCGATCCCCGCGGTGTACTGGCGGCGGACGAGATGGCCCGGGCCCTTGGGGGCGATCATGGCGACGTCGACGTCCGGCGCCGGCTCGATCCCGCCGAAGCGGATGTTGAAGCCGTGCGCGAACATGAGCATCGAGCCGGGGCGCAGGTTGGGCGCGATCTCCTCCCGGTAGACGGGCGCCTGCACGTGGTCCGGGACGAGGATCATGACGATGTCGGCCTGGGCCGTCGCCTCGGCGACCGTCGCAACCGTCAGGCCGTCCTCGGTCGCCGCGCGGTGTGCGCGCGAGTCGGGCCGCGCGCCCACGATGACCTGGTTCCCCGAGTCGTGGTTGTTCAGCGCGTGGGCGTGGCCCTGGCTGCCGTAGCCGATGACCGCGATCGTCTTGCCGTCCAGGAGGGACGGGTCGCAGTCGGCCTCGTAGTAGATCTTGGCATCGCTCAAAGTGCCCCCCTCAGTGACATGATGATGGACTTGCTGAGGGGGGCACTATGCAACCACCCTCATTCGTTTTCGCTTGTTGATCTCGCCGTCGCGGTCGACCCCGATCCGGCCCGTGCGCACGAGCTCACGGATGCCGTACGGCGAGAGCAGCTCCTCGAGCGCCTCCAGCCTATCCGGCGGCCCGACGCAGGCGAACGTCACGGCGGACGGGCCCACGTCGACGACCCGCGCCTCGAACACCTCGGCCAGGCTGATGATCTCGGGCCGGCGCTCGGGCGTGGAGGACACCTTCACCATCAGCAGCTCGAGCTCCACCGCGGTCTGTCCGAGCTCGGACACCTTGAGCACGTCGACCAGCTTGTAGAGCTGCTTCGTGACCTGGTCGATCGAGTGCTGCGCGCAGTCCACCCGGATCGTGATGCGGCTCCGGGCCGGGTCGTCGGTCGGGCCGACGGCCAGGGAATCGATGTTGAAGCCGCGCCGCGCGAAGAGGCCCGCGCAGCGCGTGAGGACGCCGGGCCGGTTCTCGACGAGCACGGAGAGCGTGTGCAGGCTCACGGCTAGACCCCCTCCTCGACCCACTGATTGTCCTCCTCGGCCCATTCCACATCGAGCATCTCGGCCGACGAGGCGCCGGCGGGCACCATGGGATAGACCTTCTCTTCGCGGTCGACACGGGCGTCGATCACCGCCGGCCCGCCGCAATCGAGTGCGCCTCTGATGGCGTCGTCGACCTCGTCGGGAGTCTCGCACCGGAACGCGGCGATGCCGAAGCTCTCGGCGAGCTTCACGTAGTCGGGCATGTCGACCGTCAGGTTGGTCTCGGAGAAGCGCTCGTCGTGGAAGAGCTCCTGCCACTGGCGCACCATCCCGAGCCACCCGTTGTTCACGACGACGTGGATCGCGGCGATGCCGTACATCCGCGCCGTCGCGAGCTCCTGCATCGTCATCTGGAAGCAGCCGTCGCCGTCGATGTTGATGACGGTGGCGTCGGGCCGGCCGACCTTCGCACCGATCGCCGCCGGGACGCCGTAGCCCATCGTGCCCAGCCCGCCCGACGTGAGCCAGCGGCGCGGCTTGTCGATCTGGAGGTACTGGGCCGCCCACATCTGGTGCTGGCCGACGCCGGTCGCCCAGATGACGTCACGGCCGGCGGTCAGGTCGCGCAGCCGCTCGATCACGAACTCGGGCTTGAGCGGCTCGGAGTTGCGGTAGCGAAACGGGTTCTCGGCCTTCCAGCCGCGCACCGTCTCGAGCCATTCGGCGGCCTTCGGCGGGCCGCCGTTCATGCGCGAGCTGAGCGCCTCGGCCAGCTTCGGCACGATCAGCTCGAGCGAGCCCACGATGGGGATCTCGGCGTGCCGGTTCTTGTCGATCTCGGCCGGGTCGACGTCCATGTGGATCACCTTGGCGCCGGGCGCGAAGACGTCGAGCCTGCCGGTCACGCGGTCGTCGAAGCGGGCTCCACACGCGATCAGGAGGTCGGCCTTGTTCATGGCCCAGTTGGCCGCCTTCGATCCGTGCATGCCGGGAAGGCCGATGCAGAGCGGGTGCGAGTCGGGGAAGACGCCCTTCGCCATCAGGGTGGTGATGACGGGCATCTGCACCGCCTCGGCCACGCGGATCAGCTCGTCGGGGTCGACGTTGGCGGAGATCGCGCCGCCGCCCACGTAGAACACGGGCCGCTCCGCGGCGAGGATCGCCTCGGCCGCCGAGATCACCTGGCGCGGGTGGCCGTGCTTGGACGGCTTGTAGCCGGGGATATCGACCTGCTTGGGGTACTCGAACTCGAACGAGGCGAGCTGGATGTCCTTCGGGATGTCGACCAGCACCGGGCCGGGCCGGCCGGAGCGGGCGATGTGGAACGCCTCCTTCATGACGCGCGGGATGTCGCGCACATCCTTCACGAGCCAGGAGTGCTTCACGATCGGCATCGTGATCCCCTGGATGTCGGCCTCCTGGAAGGCGTCCGTCCCGATCAGGTGGGTGGGCACCTGGCCGGTGATGCAGACGATCGGCGTGGAGTCGAGGTAGGCGTCGGCGATCGGCGTCACGAGGTTGGTGGCCCCGGGGCCGGACGTCGCGATCGCCACCCCGACCTTGCCGGTCGCCCGAGCGTAGCCCTGCGCCATGTGGCCGGCGCCCTGCTCGTGGCGGGTCAGGTAGTGGCGGATGCCGTGCTCGTGGTGTGCCCAGGCGTCGTAGAGCGGCAGGATCGCGCCGCCGGGGAGCCCGAAGACGTCGGTCACGCCCTCCGCCTCCAGGCAGCGGATGATCGCCTCGGCGCCGGTGATCCGCTGCCTATCCACGGGCCATCACCCTACCGAAAGGGTGGTCGGCGAACTCCGCGGATCCGCTGGAGTGATGGGCCAGGGCGTTGCAGACCGCCTGTCCGACCTCCCAGGTTGCATACGCGCGGCCGCCGTGCACCTGGTCGGCCGTCGCGAGGCCCTGCTCGAGCACCTCGTCGACGGCGGCGGTGATCGCCCGTCCGACGTCGCGGCGGCGAAGCCCGTAGGTGAACATCATGGCGAGCGAGAGGATCATCGCGATCGGGTTGGCCTCGCCCTGGCCGGCGATGTCGGGGGCGGAGCCGTGCACCGGCTCGAAGATCCCGGGCCCGTCGAGCCCGATCGACGCGGACGGCGCGAGGCCGAGGCCGCCTCCCACCGCGGCGGCGAGGTCGCTCAGGATGTCGCCGAAGAGGTTCTCCGTCAGGATGACGTCGTAGGTCGCCGGGCGGGTCGCGAGGTTCATCGCGAACGAGTCCACGAGCTCGTGGGTGAGCTCGAGCTCGGGCGCCTCGGCGGCGTGCAGTTCGGTCACCACCTGCCGCCAGAGCTTGGACGTGGCGAGGACGTTTGCCTTGTCCACCGAGACAACGCGGCCGGAGCGGCGGCGGGCGAGCCGGAACGCCCAGCGCGCGATCCGCTCGATCTGCACGCGCGAGTAGCTGCACGTGTCGAACGCGTTGTCGCCGGTGAGCACCTTCTCGCCGAAGTAGAGGCCGCCGGTGAGCTCGCGGACCACGATGAGGTCGATGCCGGCGTGCCGCACGGGCCGCAGGTTGGCGAACGTGTCGAGCTCCTTGCGCAGCTCGAGCAGGCCCGCCTCGGGGCGGCGCGGCGCCGAGTCCCAGCGCGGGCCGCCCACGGCGCCGAGCAGCACGGCGTCGGAGGCCTTCACCGCCGCTCGCACGTGCGCCGGGAACGGGTTCTGGTGCTTGTCGATGGCGTCTCCCCCGAACGGGAGGTGCACCTGGCGCACGCGGGCGCCCATGAGCGAGGACACCGCCTCGATCACGCGGCCCGCCTCGGCCATCACCTCGGGGCCGATGCCGTCGCCCGCCAGGCACGCGACGATGGGAGTGGGACGGGGTTCGGTCATCAGACTTCGATCAACTCCTTGTCCTGGTCGGCCTCGATCGCGAGCTTGGCGTGCGCACATGCTCGCAGGTATGCCTCCGCGGAGGCCTCGGTGACGTCGGTCGACACGGCCTGGCCGGCGAACGTCCGGCCGTCGCACTCGACGACGACGCGCACCTCGCCCAGCGCGTCCGCGCCGCCGGTGACCGCGCCGATCGTGTACTCGGCGAGCACGACGGGCACGTTGAGCAGCCGGGTGATCGCGGTGAAGGCCGCGTCAACCGGCCCGTCGCCCTCGGCCGACTCGGTGCGCTCGCCGAAGCCGTTTCGCACCGTGACCTCGGCCTGTGCGGGCTCGCCCGTGCGGGTCGTGATCGCGAGCGACACGAGCTGGTACGGATCCTCCCGCTCGCGCAGGGAGTCGGACGCGATCGCCTCGAGGTCGAGCGAGGTGATCTTGCCCTTGCGGTCGGCGAGCTCCTTGAACCGGTCGAACGCCCGCCGCAGGTCGTCGCCCTCGATCGTGAAGCCGAGGTCGGCGAACGCCTGCCGGAGCGCATGGCGGCCGGAGTGCTTGCCGAGGACGATGTCCGACCCGGTCAGGCCGACGGATTCCGCATCCATGATCTCGTACGTGCGCCGGTGGGCCAGAACGCCGTGCTGATGGATGCCGGCCTCGTGTGCGAATGCGTTCTTGCCCACGATCGCCTTGTTCGGCTGGACCGGATAACCGGTCAGGCGTGACACCAGCCGCGATGTACGCATGATCTCCGGGGTGACGATGCGGGTATCGATGCCGAAGCGCGGCTTACGTGTGCGCAGAAGCATCACGATCTCCTCGAGCGACGCGTTGCCCGCCCGCTCGCCGATGCCGTTGATCGTGCACTCGACCTGGCGCGCGCCCGCGGCGACGCCGGCCATCGAGTTCGCCACGGCGAGCCCCAGGTCGTCGTGACAGTGCACCGAGAGCGTGACGCCGTCGATCTCGGGGACCCGCTCGCGGAGGGTGTTCAGGATCTCGACGTATTCCTCGGGAACCGTGTAGCCGACGGTGTCTGGAATGTTGATCGTCGTTGCCCCGGCGGCAATTGCCGTACGTACGACCTGTGCCATGAACTCGATGTCAGTTCGAGTTGCGTCCTCACACGAGAACTCGACGTCCGAGCAGAAGCCCTTCGCCTTTCGCACCGCGAAGTCGGCGGCCTCGATCACCTGGGCACGTGTCATCCGCAGCTTGTGCTCCATATGAATGTCGGAGGTCGCGATGAAGGTATGGATACGAGGGCTCTTCGCGTCGGACAGCGACTCGATCGCCGCGTCGATGTCCTCCTCGTTGGTGCGGGCGAGCGACGCCACGACGCAGTCGACGGCGCGGCTCACCGCACGGATGCCGTCGCGCTCGCCCGGCGAGGAGATCGCGAAGCCGGCCTCGATGATGTCCACGCCCAGCCGGTCGAGCTGGCGGGCGATCTCGATCTTCTCCTGCGCGTTCAGCGCGATGCCGGGCGACTGCTCTCCATCCCTGAGCGTCGTGTCGAAGATACGGACGGTGTCCGCTTCTGAAGCCATGTGCGTGAACCTCCTCGGCTGTGGGAGAGCGCACCTCTCCCGTGATGTCCGGTGTGCGTGTGCGCCTGCTCGAGGCGCGTAGGCCAAGTCGCTCGCCCTACCGGGCGAGGAGAAGAAGGCCGAGGAGGTCGAGGGAGAGCGGCGGCAGCCCGACAGGACGCCCGCTCAGCGTGGAGCGGGCGAAGTTCCTCTCGGTGCGGGCAATGCTCGACATGCGCGTCACAGCATAGGGGGTCGCCGGGCCGCCGTCAAACCCCTTCCGCGGGCCCGCCGGAGAGTGGTGTATAACCTTGCGCGTATCGCTCAACTACATGAGGTGATGTGAACATGCCGCGTACAGGTGTCATAGGCGAGCAGATCTTCGAGCAAGTCGAAGAGCTCGTGAAGGGCGGCATGAGCCGCACCGATGCATTCAAGAAGATCTCCGCCGACAGCGGCCGCCGCGAGGGCACGGTCGCCGCCAATTACTATCGAATTGCACGCAAGCGGGCGGGCGGATCGCTTCGTCCGCGGCGCAAGGCCGGGACGCGCCGCGCCGCGGCGACGACGCGCACCCGCCGCGCGACCACGAGCGCGGGCTCGAGTGACATCGATGCGCTCACGCGCGCACTTGTACAGAACGTGCAGGCGCTCGCTGCAGCGATGAATGCCCAGGCCGACGAGGTGAAGGACCTGAAGTCACGCCTCGAGCGTGCCCGCAGCCTGCTCGGCTGACGCTTAACGAATCTTCCCGCGCGCCTCGACCGCCCAGACGTGCTCGACGACGCCCGCACGGGCGGCGCAGATCATGTCCTGGAGGTTGACGCATGTGCAGACGTGGTTCGGGACGATCTGTATGCGGTCGCCCACGGTCCACTCGCCCGACGCGTGGCTGATGTCACAGATCCCGTGCTCCTCGTTGGTGTGCGGGATCGTGACGTCGGGGTGATCGATAACGGCACCTCGGCCCTCGCCGCCCGGGCCGCCGAAGAGGGCGTCCGAGAGCGCCTTCGACCCGGCGTCCACGACGGCCTTGCCGGGGACGGCGGTCGAGACCACCGTCGCGTGGATGCGAAGCGCGCAGTCGTCGAGCGTGAGCGGGGAGTCGTAGGCGACCTCGGTGCGGTCGAGGAAGACGTACGTGCCGGCCCGCAGCTCGTTCACCGACGGCGTGAGGTGCGTCATCGTCATCGCCGGCGTGCAGCCGCCGGACACCCGGTCGCACCGGAGCCCCGCCTCGCCGAAGAGCCGGACGGCCGCGCCGAGCAGGGCCTCGACCGCCTCGAGCTTCCGGGCGATGTCGGCGGCTGGGCCGCGCACGTGGCCGGGGAAGCAGCTGACGCCGGCGACCTCGAGGCCGTCCAGGCCGTCGAGCCGCTGTGCCAGCTCCAGGGCGGCGGCGGGGCTCGCAACGCCTGTGCGGTGCAGGCCGACGTCCATCTCGACCAGGACCTCGGCGCTCGTCCCTGCAGCGGCCATCGCAGCGGCGAGCGGCGCGGCCGCCGCGTGGGAATCGACCGCGACGGTGAGCGGCACCGCGCCGGCCACCCGGGCCAGCCGCCGCCATGCCTCCGCGCCGTAGACCGGGTAGTGGAGGAGGAGCGGGCCGAGCTCGTGCCGCACGAACACCTCGGCCTCGCCGACCTTCGCGACCGTGAGCCCGGCCGCCCCAGCCGCGAGCTGCATGCGCGCGACCGGCGGCATCTTGTGCGTCTTGGCGTGCGGCCAGAGCGCGAGCCCGTGCTCCTGCGCATACCCGGCCAGCCGGCGGATGTTGGCCTCGAGCCGCTCGAGGTCGACGACCGCGATCGGCGTCGGCAGCTCCTCGACGGGCCGCCCGATCCAGGTGTCCGTGGCGGGCTGCTCGAGCACGCCCCGATGCTACCGGCGTTTCATCCGTGAAACAGATGAACCAGGTACCGGTGTTGCACGCCGATACGCTCCGCCCATGAGCCCAGGGCCGACCCTCCACGGCGAGCGGGTGCTGCTTCGCCCGCTCGAGGAGCGCGACTTCGCCCAACTCGTCGAGATCGGCGCCGAGCCGGAGGTGGCGCGCTGGTGGCCGCGGATCGACGCCGAGCTGGCCGAGAAGCTCGCCGGTGACGACGACAGCAGCGTCTGCCTGACGATCGAGTACGACGGACGCGTCGCCGGGATGATCCAGTTCCACGAGGAGAACGAGCCCGACTTCCGGCATGCGGGGATGGACGTCTTCCTCTCCACCGAGTGCCACGGACAGGGCCTCGGCGCCGACGCCGTGCGAACGCTTGCACGGCACCTGCTGGAGGAGCGCGGGCACCATCGCCTCACGATCGACCCGGCGGCGGCCAACGAGCGTGCGATCCGCTGCTACGAGCGGGTCGGCTTCCGCCGCGTCGGGATCATGCGCCGCTACTGGCGCGACCCTTCGGGCGAGTGGCGGGACGGCCTCCTGCTCGACCTCCTGGCCGACGAGCTCGGCTAGGCGGAGGTCTCGAGCCGGACCTCTTCGCGCACGCGGACGCCGTAGCGCTCGAGCCGCTCGAAGAGCGGGGCGTAGGGGACGCACCGCTCCGACGGCAGGACGCCTGTCTGCGACCCCAGCTCGCCGCGGCAGAACATGTCGGCGACCACGGCCGGCGGGCACGCGGTCGAGAGGACGCCGCCGCCGAAGTCGAGCCGGTCGACCGCCGAGGTGACGCACTCGACGACGGCCAGGCCGCCCTCACGGCCGTGCGCCTCGATGCGGTGGATCCCGAACGCCCGGTGCGACGGAGAGGCCTTCGGGAGCTGCGCCAGGAGCGCGAGCAGCACGTGCCGCGGTGTGACGTGCACGCCGCGCACCGAGACGGGCTCGGTCGCCGCCAGCCCGAGCTCCGTGAGGAAGCGGATCTTCTCGAGGAAGACCGGGTTCAGCGAGAGCTGGAAGCTGACGTTGCGGGCGCCGAAGCTCTGCGCGAAGGTCGCCTGCTCGGAGTGGATCGTGTAGATCGTCTGCGCGGGGCCGACCGGCTGGCCGAACTCCACCGTGCCGGCGTCGGACAGCGGCGCCAGGTAGACGAGCTCGCCGTCGCGGACGACGGGCGTCGGCATCGAGAGCTCGTCGAGGATCGTCTCGACCGCGTACGGCGCAACCAGGGGGCCGGCCGGAGGGTCAGGGTCGCGCCCGGCCGCGCCGACCACGATCCGCTCGACGTCGTCGCCCAGGAGCTCGACCGCGCGGGCCGCCATCACGTTGGTCTTCCCCGGCGTCGAGCCCATCCCGAGCACCGCGAGCAGCCCGGCCTCGCGGAAGCGCGCGTCGAGCTCGAGCTGCTCGCGCGTCACGTGGACGAGCCCGCCCAGGTCGTTGTAGGGGGCGCCGGCGGCGAGCGCGGCCTCCATCGCGGCCAGGTTCACCCGGTAGGCCGCGCTGTTCAGGAGGACGTCGGCACCCTCGAGCACGGCGGCCGCGCCCGCGCGGTCGGTGATGTCGAGCGCGCCGCCGGTGGCCTTGCCGCCGCCGTGCCGCTCGGCGACCTCGCGCGCGCCCGCCTCATTCATGTCGAGGACGAGGATGCGCTCGACCCCGTCGTGCTCGGCCAGCGTCGCGACGATCGCAGGGCCGATGATGCCGGCCGCGCCGACGACGGCAACGGTTCCCACTGCTACCGACCTACGAGGAGACGGCCTGGCGGGCGCCCGACCGCGTCATCTCGTCCCACGCCTCGTCGAGGACCGTGTCGAGGACGTCGTGGATGAAGTCGAGGTCGTCACGGGTGGCCACGAGCGGCGGCGAGAGCTGGATGACCGGGTCGCCGCGGTCGTCCGCGCGGCAGATGAGCCCCGACTCGTAGAGCCGCCCCGACAGGAAGCCGCGCAGCAGGTGCTCGGCCTCGGCGTCGGTGAAGGTCTCCTTCGTCTCCTTGTCCTTCACGAGCTCGAGCGACATGAAGTAGCCGGCGCCGCGCACGTCGCCCACGATCGGCTTCTCGGCGAGCTTCGTCAGGATGCCGCGGAAGTAGTCCTCGTTCTGGCGCACGTTCTCGAGCACGCCCTCGCGCTCCATCACCTCGAGGTTCTTGAGCGCCACGGCCGAGGCGACGGGATGGCCGCCGTACGTGATGCCGTGCGTGAACATCGCCGTGCCCTCCATGAACGGCTCCGCGACCTGGTCGGTGAGGAGCACGCCGCCCAGCGGGACGTGGGCCGAGCCGATGCCCTTGGCGAAGGTGATGACGTCGGGGCGGATGTCGTAGCGCTCCGACCCGAACCAGTAGCCGAGCCGGCCGAAGCCGCAGATGACCTCGTCGGCGACCAGCAGGATGCCGTACTCGTCGCACAGCTCGCGGACGCCGCGGCAGTAGCCCTCGGGCGGGGTGAACGTGCCGCCGGAGTTCTGGACGGGCTCGATGAAGACCGCAGCCACAGACTCGGGGCCCTCCTGCTCGATCAGGCCGCGCAGCTCGTCGAGCAGGAACTGCGTGAAGGCGGCCTCGCTCTCACCTTCGGGACGGCGGTAGCCGTTCGTGTTCGACACGTGCCGCACGCCCGCCATCAGCGGCTCGAAGGGCGCGCGGATCGAGGAGATGCCGGTGAGCGAGAGCGCCCCGAACGTCGTGCCGTGGTAGGCGATCCGGCGGGCGATCATCTTGTAGCGGTTCCGGAAGCCCTTGAGCTGGTGGTACTGCTTGACGAGCTTGATGATCGACTCGTTCGCCTCGGAGCCGCCGGAGCAGAAGAACACGCGGTTGAGATCGCCGGGCGCCAGGCTCGCGACCTTGGCGGCCAGCTCGACCGACCGCGGGTGGGCGTAGTTCCAGTTCGTGAAGAACGGAAGCTCGGCCATCTGCTTCGCTGCCGCCTCGCCCAGCTCCGCCCCGAAGCTGTAGCCGATCTGCGTGCAGAAGAGGCCCGAGAGGGCGTCGAAGTACTTCTTGCCGTTCGTGTCGTAGACAGAGCAGTGCTCGCCGTGGGAGATGACCGGCAGGTCCTCGGACTCGTACGCCGAGTGGCGCGTGAAGTGCATGAGCAGGTGACGCTTGGCGAGCGCCTGAAGCTGGGCGTGGTCGGTCATCCGGGGCGATCCTTTCCTCCGTAGCGGCCCCTGGATCGTACAGCGAACGGCCTCTCCCGGCCTCCGGTGAAGGGCGGCCTCTATACTCGCCCGGCAGGGCTTCGACCGCGGGGGTATAGACCAATGGCCGTCAACACCGAAACCTCGTCCGAGGCGCTTCGCACGAAGCGCGACCGCTACGTGGCGCGCGGCGTCTCGATCGCTCCGATCTTCGCCGCACGCGCCCACGGCGCCCGCCTCGTCGACGCCGACGGCCGGGAGTACATCGACTTCGCCGGCGGGATCGGCGTGCTGAACCTGGGCCACACGCCCGACGCAGTCGTCGAGGCGATCCAGCAGCAGGCCGGCGAGCTGATCCACGCCTGCTTCCCGGTGGCCGCCTACGAGCCGTACCTCGAGGTGTGCCGCATGCTGTCGGAGCTCGCGCCCGGCTCGCACGAGAAGAAGTCCGTGCTGATCAACTCCGGCGCCGAGGCCGTCGAGAACGCTGTCAAGATCGCCCGCTACCACACCGGCCGCCCCGGCGTCATCACGTTCGACCGCGGCTTCCATGGACGCACGCTGCTTGCGATGAGCCTCACCTCGAAGCTCGTCTACAAGCGCGGGATGGGCCCGTTCGCGCCGGAGATCTACCGCGCGCCGGCCCCCTACCCGTACCGCGGGATCTCGACGAAGGATGCGCTCGACGCCCTCGACTGGATGTTCAAGGCGACCGTCGATCCGGCCTCGGTGGCCTGCGTCATCCTCGAGCCGATCCAGGGCGAGGGCGGCTTCACCGTGATGCCGGCCGAGTTCATCCAGGGCCTGAAGGCCCGCTGCGAGGAGCACGGCATCCTCTACATCGACGACGAGGTGCAGGCCGGCATGGGCCGCACCGGCACGCTGTGGGGGATCGAGCACTCCGGCGTCGTCCCCGACCTCGTGACGGTCGGAAAGTCGCTCGCCTCGGGCATGCCGCTGGCGGCCGTCGTCGGCTCCACCGAGATCATGGACTCCGTCCACCCGGGTGGGCTGGGGTCGACCTACGGCGGAAACCCGGTCGCGTGCGCCGCGGCCGTCGAGAGCCTGAAGGCGATCGCCGACCCGGACTTCCTCGCCCGCGCGGTGGACGTCGGCGAGCGGATCCACGCCCGGCTGAACGAGATGGCCTCCCGCCATCCGGCGATCGGCGAGGTGCGCGGGATCGGCCCGATGGCCGCGATCGAGCTCGTGAAGGATCGCGAGACGCGCGAGCCCGGCTCCGAGATCGCCGCCGCGGCCGTGTCGGGCGCGCTCGACAGGGGGCTGATCATCCTGAAGACGGGGATCTACGACAACGTGATCCGCATCCTGGTGCCGATCTCCGCGCCCGACGAGGACCTCGAGGCTGGCCTCGACCGCCTCGAGGAGTCGCTTGGAGCAGCAGCAGCCTGAGCCATCCGGCGCCGCGGCGGTCAACCTCCGCGGCGTCCGGAAGACCTACGGCGAGGTCGTCGCGGTGGACCGGGTCGACCTCGAGGTCGCCGACGGCGAGTTCTTCGCCATGCTCGGACCCTCCGGCTCGGGCAAGACGACGACCCTCAGGATGATCGCCGGGTTCGAGCTGCCGACCAGGGGCGAGGTGCTCCTGAACGGCGTCGACGTGTCGCGGCTGCCGCCCTACCAGCGCGACGTGAACACCGTCTTCCAGGACTACGCGCTCTTCCCCCACATGTCGGTCGGCGACAACGTCGGCTACGGGCTCATGGTGCGGAAGGTGGGGCGGAGCGAGCGC
Source organism: Gaiellales bacterium (assembly GCA_036258075.1). Lineage (GTDB taxonomy): Bacteria > Actinomycetota > Thermoleophilia > Gaiellales > JAICJC01 > JAICJC01. The sequence goes on along the minus strand of DATAEI010000024.1, from coordinate 974 downwards.
AGGACGCGGGTCGCCGAGGCGCTCGAGCTCGTGCGCCTGCCGGGCTTCGAGTCGCGCAAGCCGGGGCAGCTCTCCGGCGGCCAGCGCCAGCGGGTGGCGCTCGCGCGCGCGCTCGTCAACCGGCCCCGGCTGCTCCTGCTCGACGAGCCGCTGGGCGCGCTCGACCTGAAGCTCCGCGAGGAGATGCAGATCGAGCTGAAGGCGATCCAGAAGGACGTCGGCATCACGTTCGTCTTCGTCACCCACGACCAGGACGAGGCGCTCACCCTCTCCGACCGCCTGGCCGTCTTCAACGGCGGCCGCGTCGAGCAGGTGGGGTCGCCGGCCGAGGTATACGAGAACCCGGCGACCGCGTTCGTCGCCGGCTTCGTGGGCACGTCCAACCTGATCTCGGGCGACGCCGCGCGGGCGATCGCGGGCGCCGAAGGCACGTTCACGGTGCGGCCCGAGAAGATCCACCTCGCCGACCTCGGCGAGCAGCCGGCACCCGGCCGGTGCTCGGTTGCGGGCACCGTGCGGGAGGTCGTCTACCTGGGCGTGAACACGCGCTACATCGTCTCCCTCGAGGGGGGAGGCGAGCTCGTTGTCGTGCAGCAGAACCAGGCCACGTCGTCGATGCAGGCACTCGCGGCGCGTGGCCGGCAGGTGCGACTCATCTGGGACCCGGAGCACAACCGCGCGGTGAAGGCTTCCGGTCCGACCATCGAACGGGAGGAGATCTCGGCATGAAGAGGACGTGGATGGTGCTCGCCGCCGCCACGGCGGCCCTTGCCGTCGCCGCCGGCTGTGGCGGCGGCTCGAGCAGCGACAACGGGGGCGGCGGCGGAGGCGGCGTGAAGCCCGTCTCGAAGATCGGGCCCACCGAGGGCCAGCTCAACCTGATCGCCTGGCAGGGCTACACCGAGCCGAACGTGGTGAAGCCGTTCGAGGCCCAGACGGGCTGTCAGGTTCATGTCACCTACGGGCAGACCTCC